>CALJGU010000054.1 GCA_938075565.1 uncultured Opitutales bacterium
AAAGCACTCACATTGAATGATGGGGTGGCCGCTGAGTTGAGTGGCATCCTCCAAGCAGGAGAAAATGTTATTGCCGCTAAAGTCTCAGGGAAAGCTGGGTTTGCCTTAATTCTCGAATACACCACGGGAGGTGAAACGAAAACCTTTACGACCAGCACTTATTGGAAGGTAAGGAGCGACAAGAATGCGAGCTGGGTGGCTTCAACGGAAGTTCATGACCCAGACCATGAAAGTGCCTGGACCACAAAGGTTCGATCGAAAGAGGTGCTGAGGATCCAGAAGCAGATTGCTGATTTGAAGGCCGATCGAACCGACTATTACCATACCATACCTGGTGCCATGATTATGTCCGAAATGGATACGCCTCGCCAAGCGACCATGTTGGTGGGCGGAGCTTACGATGCTCCTGGTGCTCCGGTGGAACGTAATACACCAGGCTTTCTACCACCGATGAAAAAGAAAGAGGGGATCTACTCCCGCATGGATCTGGCTGAGTGGCTTGTCTCACCCGAGCACCCTTTGACCGCTCGTGTAGTGGTTAACCGATTTTGGCAGCAACTATTCGGAGTGGGTTTGGTTAAAACGTCAGAGGACTTTGGTGCTCAAGGCGAATGGCCCAGCCATCCGGACCTGTTGGATGAGTTAGCAGTCTCTTTCATAGAATCCGGGTGGGACTTGAAGCAGCTGTTTCGTTCGATCGCCCTTTCCAATACCTACAAGCAAAGCTCCGACGCCGACTCTACTGCTTACACGAAAGATCCTGAGAACCGGCAGTTGGCCCGTGGGTCTCGCTACCGTTTGGATGCAGAGGTGATCCGCGATCAGATTCTGGCCGTCAGCGGTCAGCTCAACGACAACATGTATGGCAAAAGTGTAAAGCCACCCCAACCAGATGGATTATGGGCCATGGTTAATATGGTCGCAAACAGACCTTATGTTCCAGACGACGACGATAATATCTATCGTCGAAGCCTCTATACGTTTTGGAGGCGAGCCATGCCTCCACCGCAAATGACGATCATGAATGCGCCATCACGTGAGTATTGTTTGCCAAGAAGAGAACGCACCAATACGCCTCTTCAAGCCCTGCTCATGATGAATGAAGAGGAGTACTTCAAAGCAGCCAAGGCTAGCGCCATGCTGACACTTGAGGAGACTGATGATCTCGAAGCAGGATTAAACCTGACCTACGAAAAGATCACTTCCCACTTACCCTCCAACGATCGACTAAAACTGATGGAGGAAACCTTCGAAGAGTTTATCGAAATTTACGAAAACGACCAGGCGTTGACCGAGTCACTTACGCCGGAGTTAAACGGATCAGCATTTGATGAGCGAGTGGAACTCGCTGCCTGGACTATGATGACTCACAGTCTGCTCAATCTAGAACTTGCAAAGGTAAGAAGATAACCATGGATCAATTTCAATCATTCTGTGACCAACTCAATCGCCGACAATTTATCAAGCGTGCCTCTATCGGATTAGGGGTCGCGGCTCTCGGTGGGTCGGCGAAACCTCTGGTCGCTTCCGTGCAGCCGGGGCTCCATCATCCAGCGAAGGCCAAACGGGTGATTTTTCTTTTTATGGCTGGAGCACCTAGCCAGCTCGACCTGTTTGATTACAAGCCCGACCTCGAGAAGTTACACGGCCAGGAACTACCCAAGGAGATCAGCAATGGTCAGCGGGTGACCACGATGACTCGCGGTAAAAAGCAGGAGATTTGTGCCTCGATCTTCAAGTTCGCACCCCAAGGAAAAAGCGGATTGATGATGAGTGAATTGCTTCCTCATCTGTCCAAACACGCGGATGATATCTGCATGATCAAATCGACCCACACCGAGGCGATCAATCATGACCCGGCCAAAACATTTTTCTGCACCGGTTCGGAAATGCCTGGAAGAGCGAGTATGGGTTCCTGGCTAAGTTATGGCCTCGGATCATTGAATCGTGATCTGCCAAATTTTGTAATTTTGTCCTCAGCCTTTTGGTCTGGAAAAACAAACGTGCAGGCTCTTTACAGTCGTCTTTGGGGCACTGGGTTTCTTCCCGGGAAACACCAGGGCATTGCGTTCCAATCGGTGGGGGATCCGGTCTTGTTTCTTTCCAACCCCAAGGGGGTCGACCGGAAGGCACGGAACAAGATGCTCGATTTTGTCGGCAAGATAAATGCCGAGCAGAAACTGGTTACCGGAGATCCGGAAATCCAGACATCGATCGCCCAACAGGAAATGGCTTTTCGCATGCAGGCCTCCGTTCCGGAGCTTACGGACTTGAGTCAGGAGAGTGAGGCGACATTGAACTTATATGGCCCTGAGGTCTCTCAGTCAGGCTCCTTCGCACGCAATTGTTTGCTCGCCCGTCGAATGGCTGAGAGAGACGTCCGCTTCGTTCAACTGTTCCATCGTGGATGGGATCATCACCGGCAGCTTCCGCTACACATGCGTGGCCAGGCGAATGATGTGGATCAGCCGATTTCAGGATTGTTAACCGATCTCAAACAACGTGGGCTGCTTGATGATACGCTGGTCGTTTTCGCCGGCGAATTTGGCCGAACAACCTATGCGCAAAACTTGACGGTAGGGGATCGGGAAAATTACGGACGGGATCACCACCCAAGCTGTTTCACAACCTGGATGGCCGGTGGCGGTATCAAAGGAGGTATCAGCTACGGCGAGACGGATGACTTCTGTTACAATGTTGCCCGCGACCCAGTTCACGTACGTGACTTACACGCCACCATGTTCCATCAGCTGGGTATCGACCACAACAAGCTCATCTTCCCGCACCAAGGCCTCGACCAGAAACTGACCGGCGTCGAACCCGCACACGTGGTGAAGGATATTATTGCCTGACGCGTTCAGGGATGAAGGTGTCTAAATTGAGCAGGTGTTATGACCATTCGTAGGGTAGTGGTGCGTGTAGTCGCGCGTGGATATGACTGCGGCTTCTGAGATACTGTCAAACGTTTGGGGCAAAGAGTCAGTATTGTCTCGGAAACTGTGAGTGTTCTCTTTTTAAATGATCTTCTTTCAAATTGATTACCATGAATTACAAATACCTCGTCCTCTTAACCTTCCTTTGTGCGTATGGATTATTCTCCGCCGAAGAAAGACCGCCTAACATTGTATTTTTCTTTGCCGATGATCAGACTTCGGACTCCTTGGCCTGTTATGGGAATCCCATCGTCCAGACACCCAACATAGATCGCTTGGCCGAGCGTGGAACCTTGTTTCAACAAGCTTTTGTTACCCAGGCCATTTGTTGGGTGAGCCGCACAAGCATTCTCACAGGTCTTACCGGTCGCAGTTATGGAATTCCTGGCAATCATGACCAGGCGCGACCCGATGCCGTTGAGACGCTTTACTCCGACCTCCTACGGGATGGCGGTTATCGCACGGGGTATTTTGGAAAATGGCACGCGAAGATGCCGAAAGGCTACGTGCCGGCGGATCATTTCGATGAGTTTGAGGCCATTTCCCGTAATCCATTCTACAAAACACTCCCCGACGGATCCCTTCGGCATGAGACCGAGCTCATTGTTGATAAGGGAATCGAATTCTTGAAGAACCATCCCAAGGATAAACCATTTGCCCTGAACATGTGGTTTAATGCCTGCCATGCAGAAGATAGCGATCGACGTCCGGGTATCGGACACTTTCCTTGGCCGCGTGCGGTGGATGGTATGTATGAGGATGTAGATTTCGACCGACAGCCCCTCGACACTCGCGAGATTTTCGATAGCCAGCCGGACTTTTTAAAAACCACCATTAATCGAGAGCGTTATTTCTGGCGCTGGAATACCGATGAGAAATACCAGATCAATATACAGGCCTATTACCGAATGGTAAGCGGTATCGATGGCGCTATTGGTCGTTTTGTAGAAGCTCTGGAAGCATCAGGATTGGCCGATAACACCATCATCGTTTACACAGCCGACAATGGTTACCACAAGGGGAACCGAGGGTTTGCCGGAAAATGGTCTCACTACGAAGAATCCATTGGTGTTCCGATGATCATTATGGATCCACGAGTTGCTCGTCGCCATCGAGGAAAGAAGACCGATGCCATTGCACTGAATTTGGACCTGCCATCTACCTTTCTCGACTGGGCTGGAGTATCTGTTCCAGAACGTTACCAAGGCCACAGCTTGGCTCCCGTGGTATCTGGAAGAAAACCAAAGGATTGGCGGACAGAAACCTTCCACGAACACTTTGCCGTTCGTCATCGGATTCCCGCATACGAAGGGATTCGTACGGAGCGCTACAAATACGTGCGCTACTTCGACCATGGCTACCACGAGTTTTTGCACGATTTGAAAAAAGATCCCGACGAGTTGGTCAACTTGGTCGGCAATAAGAGATACGATAAAACTTTGAAAGATCTGCGAGCGCGGACGGACAAAACAGTCAACGGTTACGGAGGTCCGCTCGAGCCATTGAAGGTACCTTTCACCTCTTCGACCGATCCTCATCCTGTCGCTTCAGCGGCCGTCACTGTAAAGCCGGGCCCCGATGGATTCGTTAACCTGCTGGATGGGAATATACTTCGGATCTGGGACGGGAATCCGAATTACTGGTCTGAAGAAGACGAAGTCATGACCGGTGTTACTGATGGCTCTCTAAAGATGAACCGTTTCATAACTTGGAAGGGTTCGACGGTTCGCAATTTCGATCTTCGTGTGAAGGTGAAGGTCACTCCTGGTGGCAACAGCGGTCTTCAATACCGTGGTCGTATGGCACCTCACCTTGGATTGGATGTCGTCACTGGTTACCAGGCCGACGTAGTGGCTAAAAACCCCAACTACAATGGCATGCTTTACGAAGAAAAAGGTCGCCGGATTCTGTCGCACACTGGTGAAAAGGTCATAGTCGATCCTGAAGGCCAGCCCTGGATCGTCGGAACAATGCCCGTTAAGGAATTTGCTCCTGGAGAGTGGCACGACTATCGTGTGCTTGTTCGAGGGAATCATCACCAACATTGGATTGATAATCACCCAACGGCAGATCTGTTGGATTTTGATGAGGAAGGCCGCTCTTTAGATGGTGTATTGGCTGTGCAGGTACATGTAGGACCCACGATGAAAATTCAGTATAAGGATTTCAAAATCAAACACCTGCCCGATGACCTGCCACTCCAAACCCCGAAAGATCATCCCATCCCAAAAGGTTCCGTTGGCGTAAAACCACAGGGAAAATTACCTAAAGATTGGAAGCCGCCAGTGTATGGGGGGAGTTGAGAGACGAGAATCCTCTTTTAACAGAAGATCTAGCGTGACAATAGAAGTCGTGTAGATTCGCAATGTATGGGGAATGATACGCCGACTATGGAGCAAGTCCTTGCACGGTCATACGAATGCGGTGCAGGCCGTCGAATCCTGTGATATAAAGTGAACGCAAATCGGAGTCACCGAAGGTGCAGTTAATGGGCCGTTCTGGGGTGGGAATCTTATCAAGTAATTTGCCGGAGGCGCTCCAGATCCAGACATCCGTGGGGCCGGTGCAGTAAATGTTCCCCATACTGTCTATCGTCATGCCATCAGCGGCCTTGGCATCTCCGTCATCCATCACCGCCAGGATTTTACCAGGGCCGGTGTTTCCCGGAGATTTTATCTGGTAAGCCCAGATTTCCTTGGGGGCCGCAGCCGACACATACAGGGTGCGATTGTCGGGTGAGAGAGTGATGCCATTGGGAGTCTTGATGCCCTCCGCTGCTACTTTTTGTTTTCCATTTGGATCAATATAGATGACCTGTCCAAGTCCGGTAAGTGTATAGTAGATGCCGCCCTGGTTGTCCACCACCAGGTCGTTGGGTCTGGCGGGCGGCTTTGCCTTTGGGTCTTGTCCGGCTATCGTAATTTTTTGATTTCCTTGGAGCCATGCAATGCTGCTGGCTCCGTTGTCAGACAGGTAGAGCTTCCCGTTCTTATAAAAGGAGGCGCTAATCCTACCGATCTCATCCACAGCCACGGTGATTTTGTCGTTCTTGGGTGAATAACGATAAAGGGTTCCGCCTTTGACGTCTGGGAACCATAAGCTCGAACCGTCCCAAGCGGGTCCATCGGCGAGTTCGAACTCCGTGGATAAAGTTTCCAATTTCGCACCCGGCGCAATGAGGGAGTCAGCGAAGGCATTGGAATGTAGAGCAACCATCCCGGTTATCAGTAGGACAGAGAACTTTGGTTTCAAGGAATAGAGCACCGAGATTTAAGTAAGGGTTTTTTCTAAAGGATCATTCTTTCGAAGCAATCGCGATCTAGCAACTCCAGTATAGGGCAGCAGCTCCTCAGGATGGAAAATAAGAAAGAGGACTTGGAGATGGGTCTTGCGGAAATTGCGGTGGTTGAAAGCAAGAGGCTGCGAATTGGAACAAGCTTATCAGTACAATAGGAATTGTTTTCGTCGTTCGTTGAATTCTTGTTTTTCACTCTGCCAGCCCGCTGTGATGGATTCCCAGGATTGTCCTCCTTGAAATTCACTGATCGCTTCTGGGTGTCTCAGAAGTCGATTGAATTTTTCGATGCTGAAGTTAGGTGCATACAGGCGATTCAAGGTATGGGCGATAGCGATTCCTAAGTCTACAATCGAGCAATTGTCTCGATCAGTGAGAATGATGTTTACTCCATTACATTGTTCTCCCTCAAACTTACTCGATTCAGGTGTAAACTGAATCGGTACAAAGCGTACGTCTTTGAATTGCAGTCGATTCAACTCTTCCGCCAACTCAAGGTGATTGATGTAGGGAGCACCGATAATCTCAAAGGGAGTGTCGGTACCACGACCTACGGATAGTTCTGTTGTTTCTAGTAGTCCGATGCCTGGATAAAGAAGTGCCTGGGTAAGGTTGCGCATGTTGGGTGAGGGATTGATCCAGGGAAGTCCCGTCTCATCGAAAAGCATGTCACGCCTCCAGCCTTCAACTTGAATGACTTGAAGATCTAGGGATAATCCGTTCTCCGATTTGATCATCTGAGCAAGCTCACCGACTGTCATTCCATGACGAATAGGGATCTCGTGGTAGGCAATGAACTCGGATTCTCCACGACGAAGAGGCCCATCGACGGTTACGCCATCGATCGGGTTCACACGGTCCAAAACAAAGAACTTCTTACCATTCTCTGCGGCAGCTCCCATGGCTAGGCCCATGGTCGAAATGTAAGTATAGAATCGGCATCCTATATCTTGAATATCAAAGACGAGGGCATCTAATTCATTCAATGAATCGGGGAGTGGCTTCCGTGTATTGCCATATAGGCTATCAATGTTGAGCCCAGTTTTCTCGTCCAGGCTGTCGTTCACTTCATCATCCAGCTCACCACGGATGCCGTGCTCAGGGCTAAACAACGCTACGAGGTCTGTTGCTTCGCTTTCGTTTAATAGGTCTATAGTGGATTTTCCTTTTCGGCTCTTACCTGTGTGATTGGTGATTAAGCCAACTCGCAATCCCGCGAGTTCGGAGAAATCTTGAGCTTCGAGGACATCGATCCCGTTTCGAACTTTGGTAAGTGCATGGGGGACTGTGTTGAAATCGAAATCTTGAATCGCCTCTGCGGCCAGAGTCCCTAGAACTCGTCTGAGTCCCAAGACATCGCCGGTACCATCAGGGTGCACCCGATTGCTCATGAATATCACGAAGGATTTGGAATAGGGATCGATCCAAATACTCGGGCCGGTAAATCCTGTGTGGCCGAAACCTCCTAATGGAAACAGGTCTCCCCGTTGCTTTGTGTAACTGGTATCCATGTCCCAGCCGAGTCCTCGCCAATCGTCGATGCGGGCTGGAGATTGAACAGAAGTCATGAGACTCACGGTTTCAGGCTTTAGGAAACGGAGGCCTTCGAGTTCCCCCTCGTTTAAGATCATGCGTGCAAATCGTGCCAAGTCGGCAGCCGTGGTAAACATGCCTGCATGGCCATGGACACCGCCCGTTCTTCTGCAGATGGGATTGTTGGCGATGCCTTGAAGCATTTTTCCATCCACCCACTTGGTAGCAGCTATTCTTCCCCAAGTCTCTTCATCGGGAAGGTAACCTGTGTCTTTCATCCCAAGTGGTTCGAAGACTTCTTCCCGTGTAAAGTCCTCCAATTTTCGACCCGTTACCTGTTGGATGATTTCTCCCAGGAGAATGAAATTGATATCACTATAAATAAAACCGGTTCCTGGCTCCTGTCTCACATGCTCGGACTTCGCCAACTCAATCGCTGTGTCGTAACCTTCCCAGGATTGCTTCTCGCCGTTTACCTCCACGGTTAATCCGATACCGGGTCGCAATCCTGAGCTATGAGTCATCAAGTGACGAATAGTAATCGTCTCCTTCCCGCCGTTATCAAACCCGTCGAGGTAGTCAGTGACTGGAGCGTCCAAGAGAATCTCTTCTTGCTCTATGAGCAGCATGATGGCCGGAGTAGTGGCAACTACTTTGGTAATCGAGGCTGAGTCGTAGATCGTATTGATCTTGGTGGGGACGATTTCAGGTTCGATGGACTTGTTGCCATAGGCCTTTGCAAAACGTTGTCCTCGATGTTCCAGCCAGAAGACTCCCCCTGGCGTTTTCTTTTCAGCTATGGCTGTTTTGATGGCAGCATCAATGGCATCCAGTTTGGAACTGTCGTAGCTTGGGAGATTCAACGTCTGACATGCAGTCAGGGCAATTAGTGAAACCGATAAAACAAATCTAATCAATGTAGCTTGTACCCACATACAAAGTACCGTCAGGCAAGGGGGCTTTTTGTGATATTTGCCGTATTGAAGGGGATCTTGTAGTCAACTGTCTCTGTTCTTGAGCTGACGACGTAACCCGATCTTTTAATTAATTCAGGTCCAGGTAGGAACTCATCTCTGGTTTTGGTCAGTAGTTCGTTTAGCCGATCATCAAGCTTCTTTTGAAGCGAAGCGTGTGCGGGTTTATTCACCAGATTGTCCATTTGGAATGGATCTGCCTCGTTGTCGTAGAGTAACCAAGGACCATTGAGGTCCCGACAGTAGGTATACTGGGTAGTTCTTACCCCACGGTATTCACGGCCACCTTTTGCACGACTCCATTGTCCGAAGGGGGAGGGGCAGGTGATCAGGGCTACGTGATCGGTATCTGGATCTTGAGTTCCAAGAACTACTTTGGAGTGATCCATGCCTTCAACCTCGTCTGGAATGTCTGTTTGAGCCAAGCCTAATAATGTAGGCATGATGTCTGGTGTATCCAGCGGCATAGAGATTTCACGTGCACGATTTTGTAATTTCTCCGGCCATCGTAGTAGGAATGGAATACGCAATGATTCGTCCCAGGGTTGTTGCTTTTTCATGAAACCCCTTGAATGAAGCATGTCCCCATGATCGGAGGTGTAGACCACGATGGTGTTGTCGGTCAGACCGTTGGCATCGAGTGTTTTCAATAAATCGCCCATGCAATCATCAAGTGCCGTCATGTGGGCGTAATAGCCTTTGTAGGTTTCGATGGCTTCCTCTCTTTGCTCGTCTGGTACATTCTTCCGAAGAGTAATATCCTTATCTGCGTAGAGGTCGTGGTATTTCTGGGGCGCGGTTTGGTAGGGCGCATGGGGTGGCCCCCATGAAAGGAAAAGAGCAAAGGGAGAATCGGCATCGGCATGCCGCTCGATATAATCCTGAGCATCTTTGGTTTGTTCGATCGCATCGTAGCCCTCCCAATACTTTTTCTCGGGAGAATCACCGTAATAGGGGGACTTGTTATAATTGTGTGTGCATTCGAGTGTTCGCCAGTATTCGAATCCCTGGCGGCGTTCGGGTGGCGTAAAGTTTTCACGACCTTGGCCGTCAATATGCCATTTACCAATCCAAGCGGTATTGTAGCCCTCGTCGTTGAGACAATGAGCGATGCTGCGATGTTCAGGTGCGAGTGATAGGTCGTTCAGATAAAGTCCATGGGTGAGCGGGTATTTGCCTGTAATCAATGTGGCCCGATGCGGACAGCAGACAGGGATACCTGAAACAGCGTGAGTAAAATTTACACTTTGGCCCGCGAGCTTGTCTAGATGGGGCGTGATAACATCCTCATTCCCTGCATAGCCGTGGTCGCTGTGGCGCCACTGGTCTGAAAAAACATACAGTATGTTTGGCTTGGATACAGGCTTGGGACTTGTGGTCTTGGAGGCTTCTTCTTTGGAGCTGCATCCGGGTTGTATGGTAGCGCCCAGGGTGACCGCTGCACTTGATTTAATGAAATCTCTTCTGGTAATCATACCCGAATATCAAATCGTTTGATTCCTGATTGCAAACCTCGGTTTCGCTTTCCTCAAAACCTAGAGAGGGTGGTCTTGGTTAAATTCTGTGAACTAGCATTTGAACAAGGTTTCCAGGGTCTCTTCCATTTCTTCGCCGCTGAGATCTGTAGCTTCCATTCTTGGTAGGAAGTATCGCTCGCTCTTTTTCCAGACTGCTTCTTGCTGGGTAGAACAGGCGCAGTCGAAATCCCCTTTTTCTAAAATGCCCTCAGTATCGTCGTTATAGTTTCCAAAGGGGTAAGCGAAATGTTTCACCGGGTGATTTAAAACAGTCTCGAGATACTCTTTGCTTTGGAGGATTTCTCGACTTTGTATTTCGGCTGAATGTCTTCCCAGCATCGGATGGTGAACGGTATGCGCTCCAATTGAAACCAAGTTGTCCTTTTCCAGAATGTGTAACTCTTCTGGTGTCATGGGACGAAAAGGCTCCTTAAGTTCTGGAGTTGGAATTCCAGCCCAGTCGACGACTTGTTTTACCAATGCTCGTTGTTCAGCTGGCAAATAATCTTGAAGCGCTGCCCATACCGAAAAATGGAAATGACACCTGGTGCCTTCCTCGCCAAGCCAGGGACGTGGGAGATTTTCTTTCTTGGCCTGTTCCTCTGTGAATGTTGCAGCACTATTAAGATCCCAATGGTGTTCATTCCCATTCAGTCTTAGAGTGAGTTGATCTGGAAGTTGACCTGGACTCATTAAGGCGTACTCAAGTTCATCCCACCAGTAGGAAAGACCGTGTTCCACAAAACTCGTAGTAACAAATACGGTAGCTGGCACGTCATACTTCTCCAATATCGGTTTTCCCAGTTGAAGATTGTTATAGTAACCATCGTCAAAAGTGATCGTGATCGAACGGTCCGGAACTTCACCGGCTTGGATTGATTTATAGAGTTCTGATAGGCTGAGGGGATGCCCTAACTTTCTAAAGACTTCCATGTGTTCTTCAAAGTGCTTGGGTCGCACTCGTAGGGACCACGCATCCGATGCTTCCTCGCCAATACTATGGTACATCAATATTAATCCTCTGGAATTGAATTTCTTTTGGACTTTGCGGGTGACTTTTTTCAGTTTCCCGCCAACACGATTGATGATGTTTGCCATGGCTATGCGTTGGGTTTGGTTGCGGTTAACGCCAAAATGATTGGATATTGAGAATCAAGGTGATCAAGTTCTGATGTCTTAAGTTCTTCCGCAGAGATGCCATGAAGAAAGCTGGTTGCCGCTAGTACGTTTCCAAAGGTTTGAAGAGTAAGGCTAGATTCAGGGAAATGCCGTTTAAAAAGTTCTATGGATGATGATGAAGTATAGCTGCAAAGATCATTGCTTGATCCTTGGTCACTAGATTGTTCAGGAGAGATGCCAGTGAGAGTTACCAGGGCAGTACCCCCGGGTTTGAGAATCCTGTAGATGGATTTTATAGCCGCATCATGATCAGACTTTGTCAGCAATGTCTGGTTTAGGATCACGCAATCGAAGGAGTTGGCAGGAATAAGGTCAGTATTGGAAAGATCACCAACGATGGTTGCAGCCGGGTTTCTTGGCAAGAAATCTACCACATCGCTTTTTGTGACCCGACCTTCACCGTATTTCCAAGTATACGTTGATTGTGAGTTTTCTAACACCTCACCATGGATGTGGCTCTTTTTCTCGTCTAGGAAACGTTCAATATAGTAAGCGTCAATTGAGGTTCCTCTGTGCCACTTTGATCGACTGATGGGGGCACTTCGCCGAAAGCTTCCAAACCTAACCCAACCAACAGGAGGCCAATGCTTGAACCGACACTGATTATAAAACCATGTGTAGGCTTTAGCAGGTAACAGTGTCTGAGTTACTCTGTTCACAAGATCCTTAAGGCCCTTTTTATTGGGCTGGCTAATAAGCTTGGCCAGCACTGGGTGACGGTAGCCCCAAAGTGCGTTGGATAAGTTAGCTTTTAATTCAGGCGTATCAGATCCTGTTTCTTTTAAGTAACCCTGCAGCCATTCTAGAAATCGGGTGCGTTTGATCGCGTGGTCCTCGGACCGAAGAGATTGATGAGTGCAACTACCAGGGTGCCTTCGGTATCGATACCAGGCTTCCGTAGAAATAAAGATAGGGTAGCGGAGACAGATTTTGCTGTGGAAAACTTGATCCTCGTACATGTCCCGGAATGCGTCGTCGTAACCACCGACTGCATCAACGATTTCCTTTCGGACCAGTACGTCGCAAATAGAAAAGAACTCGTTAGCCAGAAACAGTTGAAACATCTGAGGTGCTTTCACCACTTTATTGGTTTCGATCGGATACTCTTGAACAAAGTCCTTTTGTTGGTCTTCCAGTTTGTTCGTCCAGCTGTACCAGAGTTGTGCCGGCGAACATACCATAGCGATCCCTGGATGTTCTTGTAGATTGGAAACCTGGGATTTCAATTTGTCTGGAAACCAGTAATCGTCGCCATCGATGAAGGAAATGAGTTCTCCTTTGGCAGAACCAATCGCCAAGTTTCTGGAGGCGCTCATACCACGGTTCTCGAAATTGGGATGGGTCAGGTATCGAACTTTACCGGGCAGCTGTTCCTGATATCCTTTGGCAATATCAGTGCCCTTATCTGTGGAAGCATCATCTACCAGTATTAGTTCCCAATCAGTATACGTTTGCGCCAAAACACTTTCAATCGCTTCTCCAAGAAACCGTTCCTCGTTTTTAAAGATGATGATGACCGAAACCATGGGATGAGTGCTCGTGAAGAATTACTCAGAAACCTTCAGACCATTCGGTATGATTTCTGACTCATTCAGCTCCTCAGACTTCATTGATAAATTATCGTCCGTCAACTCCTTCAACACCCGATCGGCATATTGCGTATAGAGCTCGTTCACCTTGTATCCCTTGTCTTCCATGAAGTGGAGGTGGACAGTTTGGTTATTTATGGCGTCTTTTCCGCTACTGGGATCTGGGAAGGAACAGGGTACGTATCGGTCGCCTGGTAGACTCTGGTGTGGATATTTTGAAAGAATGAAACAGAAGGCTACCTGCTCAGCAAAGAACACGGGATTCAGGTCTACAAGCCGATGTATCAAAGATATGAATTCATCTTTGTCCAAGTACTCTGGATACAGGCAGATCAAGCCTGCGTTGAGCTTGGGTGCCAGCTTCGTCTTTGCTGAGATATTTTGGATCTCAATATACTTACTGTGATGTTCGTAATGATCCTCTCCATATCGGTTTACTTTTTCATCACTTTTGATCCAGTCAATGATCTCCAATGGTTCTTTGATGAAGAGCATATCGCTATCGATCATGATCACCTTTTCCCCCTTGGCGTGATTTATGACTCCTTTGGCTTTATAAACGTTGAAGTCTTTCTCCGCAAGTTCGTCGAATTCATCTGGATTGGATCTTATGTTGTAAATCTCAATGCCCGGAATGTGAATCTCCAAATGTTCCTTCTGGCTAACGCCCAACGATCCATCGTCATGCACGACCACTCGTACATCGTGGTAAAACCTAAGGAAGGATTTCAAGCTAAGCAGAAGCATGTAAAGGTCTCGCTTACCGCATAGTGTGTGGATTTCAACTTCGCTAGACGGGTTAATCGCTATGGGAGGTGTGCTTTGAGCTTTGCGAAAAAACTTTTCGTTTTGGCGATTGGCTGAAGATTCACGAATAAGTGTTTTGACCTTATTTATGATTCGCGTTGCTAGCGTACCCATCCTGCTAGTTATGGAAGCGAGAAAGGAGAGCTTCAAATAATAGGTTGCGGAGAGTGCATATCCTAACGGAGCTTTTCTCCCATGTGATCCCCAGTAATTGCGACTGGTCGCAAGAAATGATTCGGTGTCTTCTTTATCCAGGACCCTTTGGTCTTTCGAAAAACTGGTAAACCGCTCAGCTACGCAGAACAGATTATGGTTCTTAGAGGCGCGAAGAAGGAAATCATATGAAAAGCTTGTTGTCCGTTCATTGTAAGGACCAAGCTCTTCATGAACGTTTCTCCGATAAAATGTGGACCGCCAGGGAAGGATGATTTGTTGCCCGAATGTTTTCCAGAATTCTACCAGGTCGGTGGAGTTGGTATAGCTGGAGTTTTGGCCGTAGATGATCGAACCGTCTGCCTCGATTTTGCTATGGCTTCCAATAAGAAAAGTCAGGTCCGGCTCTTCGTTGAAAAACTGCGTTACCAGATTGAAGGTATTTGGGTTGTATTGTTCGTCGACCTCCAGCCAGCCAATTAGATCATTGGCTGCGATTGCTAGTGCCTCGTTTCCCGCTCTAGATATTGTGCCTCCGGTGTGTGGAAGGTGGCGAACATGTGGATGGGCCTGAGCATAGGTTTTGACTATACTTTTTACCTCATCTGTAGATCCCCCATCGAGGATGATATGTTCTACATCGCATCCGCTTTCTGCTCCTCGTTGCCGAACATTCTCCATGCACTCATGAATGAGTGAAGAGAGACCACGGACAAAAGTTATAATTGAAAATGAGGGTTTCAAGTTAACTGAGCAAAGTTGATAGATTAGATGAGAATCACCTTCTCAAGGCGAAGAATTAAACAAATCTAGCCGCAGGCTTAAGGATGGGAGGATTTAAAGAGGAAAAGGTGAAATATTTTAATTCCATGAAATGCTCTTTGAAGCGGTCATTCTAACAAAAATAATAGCTGTGAATGCGCTTATTTTAGAAATTATTAACCAGCTTAATCAAAGGGTATCGATGATTCTGGTAATTTAGTAGGGTTCATTGCTCGGAGTATGGCCTAATGAGCCGGTATCTCAACGCAAATTAATCATCGTGCTTCCGCCTGGGGATGAGCACCACGATTAGAAAGAATGGAAGGACAATCCCGAAAAGACCCCAGGTCCAAAGACGCCCTTTGGCCCTTGCGTATTGAATACTTCCCAAGGTGAAAATCACTATTCCGACGACCATCAGGTAAAAGGGAGGAAAACCGGGAATAAGCTCCGTTTCCTGGCTGCCAATATACCGGCCGGCAACTTGCATGAGGAAGCCTAGGATGAGAAGAATCCTGAAGGAGTTCTGCATGGGCAAATAGACTCCTAAAGACTGACTCCGCCCATTTTGCATACGCGGTCAAAATGCTTCTTTTCCACCGGTTGGATCGAGAGACGTTGCCCGCGCTGCACCACCTTCATATCAGCTAATGATTTCTGTGCCTTTAATTCCTTCAAAGTGACAGGGGTTTTGAGCGCTTTCTTGTATTTCACATCGACCATGAGCCAACGTGGATTTTCCTGTGTGGACTTTTCGTCGTAGTATTTCTCTTTCTTGTCCCAGGCCGTATGGTCGGGGTAGGCCTCCTTGGAAACAATCTCTGCTAGTCCGACGACTCCCGTTTCTGCCCCGGCATTCGAGTGGTAGAACAACACCCAGTCACCTTTTTGCATATCATCGCGCATAAAGTTTCTCGCCTGGTAGTTGCGTATGCCATCCCAGTGTTCGGTTTTTTTCGGGCAGTTCTTCAAATCTTCGAAGGAAAAAGCATCCGGTTCTGATTTCATGAGCCAATATTTACGAGCCATGCGTTAAAAGAGTCTGTAAATGAACAGAGGCTGCAAGTTTTTTGGTGGTGAATATCCGGCATTTCCTCTTACTCAGCTTTTATGAACAAACCCGCGGCCCTAAAGATTGGAGATACCATACGTTTAGTGGCTCCATCGAGCCCGCCCAATGACCGGTCTGCATTGGAGAATGCCATCTTCGCCTTCGAGACTCTGGGGTATAATGTTAAATACTCGGATGTCATCTTTAGTCGATCAGGCTACCTCGCTGGTACGGATGAGGAAAGAGCCCGCGATTTTGAAGACGCATTTGCCGATGAAAAAACCGATGCCATTTTGTGCGTGCGTGGCGGCTATGGCTCAACGCGGTTATTGGAGCTCATTGATTGGGAATCGATTGAGCAGTCTAAGGTTTTTATGGGATTCAGCGACATTACAGCTTTGAGCTGTGCGCTTTGGAAACATTGTGAGATGCCAAGCTTCTCGGGTCCTGTTCTCATGTCGGATTTGGTCGAGAATCGTCCCGACGAGGTGTCTTGGGGCCACGCGATGCCATTGCTGACCGGGGAGAAAAAGAATGGGGCATTAATCGCGGAGCCCTTCAATCTAAGTTATCCGCTGTCGATTGTGGGGGGTGAGTCCTATGGACGGTTGATGGGTGGAAACCTATCTTTAATTTGCTCTTTAATGGGAACACGTTTCTTCCCTGATTTCAGTCGCTCAATCCTCTTTCTTGAAGATGTAGGAGAGGGACCGTATCGGATAGACCGTTATCTGACTCAGTTGATGAATGCCGGAGTCCTGGAGAGTGTAGCCGGAATCGTTCTTGGAGATTTTCGTTACTCGGATGCTCAGCGCAAAAACGATAAGCAGCAGGGCTTGCAGACCATGGAAGAGGTATTTGAAGAACGCCTGGGAGAATTAGGGGTTCCCGTTTTGATGAACGTTCCTTTCGGACATATTAAACCCAAGCTTACTATTCCCTTTGGAGCTTTGGTCATCCTCGATTGTGAGAAGCGAAATATTTTGCTTCAGGAAAGTTCGGTGGAGTAGGTCGCTTACCAGGCTAGTTGTAGGTTGTCATGCAATCGACTCCTTGAGTAAGTTAAGGGCTGTATACCCAGCACGGTCATGTTCAAAACCGCTTTCCTGATTTTCGCATTTCTTCTCGTTTTCACTCAGATACAAAAGCTGTCTAGTGAACCGCCCCCAAATATCATCCTCATCCTTACCGATGACCAGGGGTGGAATAATACGCAGGTTCCCATGATTCAGGGTCGTGACGACACGCGGTCCGATTTTTATCTTACGCCCAACCTGCAGCGTTTAGCGGATTCAGGTATGACTTTTTCCCAGGCCTACGCGCCGCATCCCGTTTGTTCGCCTTCTCGACATTCGATTCAATTTGGGATGACTCCTGCCAAGCTCAAGAAGACGACCAACCAAGGGGCCAATTACCCTGAACATGCTCAATCGCCCACCATTCCTCAGGCGATCAAGTCTGCGCATCCGGAATACAAGGCCGCGCATTTTGGCAAATGGCACATGTATGGCCATCCGGGAGAACGGGGGTATGATGCATCCGATGGCAGAACCGGTAATCAAACCGGCCGGCAGAAAACGACTGATCAAACCCAGTTTTGGGCTCACGAGGATCCCAAGCGATCCGTATCTTTAACGGACAACGCGGTGCAATTTATCAAACACCAGTCGATCGCAGAAAACCCATTTTACCTGCAGATCTCACACTATTTTATTCATCTCTCGGCGGAGGCAAAGGCTGAGACTTTGGATAAACACAAAAACCGAACACCCGGCAAGGTGCACACGGCTTACTGGTATGCAGCTATGATGGAGGATCTCGACCATGCGATCGGGCGCATTATCGATACCGTTGACGAAATGGGAATCTCAGATTCGACCTACCTTTTCTTCACTTCCGATAATGGTGGCACAGCTAGGCAATTTCCTCTTTTCAACAAACCCCTCCGAGCCGGTAAGGGCTCTTACTATGAAGGAGGCATTCGAGTTCCTTTCATGGTCGCCGGGCCAGGAATTACTGCTGGTACTTATTCTGAAGTTCCGGTAATCGGTTATGATTTTCTTCCCACGTTTGCTGATTTGGTAAGCTCGAAAATGGATCTGCCCAAGGAGCTGGAAGGCGGTTCATTTAAATCGGTGCTGATGAATGAAGGGGTAGGCGAGGTATCGCGTGAACGGGATGGACTTTACTTCAGTCGCCAACTGAATGCGGTGGTCATTCAACACCCTTATAAATTGATTTTAACGCACAGATCCGGGGACACTGAACTCTACGATGTGTCTGCTGATTTATCCGAACAACAGGAGCTTTCGAATGATCATCCCGATGTCGCAAAGGCGATGCTCGCTGACTTGCAACGATGGATGGAGGACAATGACGTTCTAACAGCCTCGGAACACGCGCCTCGTGGTAGACGACGAGCGAACGGTCCGTGATCTTTAAGAATTGCGAAACGGCTTCCCGACTCTGGAGAGCGTTTTCTTTACGGTAGAACCCACGCCTTTGACTGCGCCACCTGCTTTGCCAATTACATCGCCTGCTGCACCTTTCGAAGCATTCCAAAAGGTAGAGGAAACTTTCTGTGAGCCTTCCGCCACAATACTTCCCAAGTGAATGGCAGCTTCCTTCATGGCGATTTTGCGAGCCCCTTTCTTCGTTTCTCGGTTGAGTGGGTCACAGTAGATCCGGGCGATTGCACCAACGCGCAAGGTCAAGAAGGCATTCACTGATCCCTCGAAGATCATGTTGGTCAAAATGCTCGATGCTGTGGCGAATCCGGGAATAGCTCCTCCTGCCATGTTGCCCATGACTTTCGAGATGACGGGTGTGACTTGCCCACTGATGTCCGCATCATCCAACTGCCCGGCTACGAAAGTTGAACCCACGACATTGGTATAGAGCCAAAGTAGCTCTTTGGGGTTGGGCCGTTGGTTATAGATCTTGGCGATCCCCCATACCAGCCGCATTTGGGCTGAGAGGACCATGAAAGCGTCCAAACTACCATTTTGTGAAATGGCTGTGCTAAGAAATACCGCGCCCGAGGATCCTTGGGTCAGTTTTAAAGCTTTTTGCTCGAGGACCTTACTGGCAGACGCGAGTCCGTTTTCTTCAATGACATCAATCCCTGCTTCCAGCACATGTGAATTCGTTTGGAGCCTTTTTCTGCACGCTTGAAGGTAATCCTCGTAAGCGGCGGAGTCCTTATCTTCGGGAGGCACGAGGGCAGGTGGCATCCTCCACCATAGGAAAAGCGGATAGAGGATAAGAATGCCGATGCCTGCAATGGCGAGGACTAATACCAGGATGCCGAAGTACGAATGTAGCTCACTGGCCAGACCAACCACGCCGGCTACTTGATTCACCAGAAAGATAATAAAAGCGGTTGCGAGCAGCAACCCTATGACTTTTGCAAAGTGTTTTAATTCAGTTATCATGGGGAGAGAAATGGGAAATTATATGGATCCTCTTTTATGACACACAAACAGGGCGGTTAGTTGCAAATTCTGTTTCAAGCGGTGTTGACCTGCAAGTCCTGTCGCCCCCTAATTCTACCATGCGATTGATTCGATATGCAGATGAATCCGGTGTCGCCTTCTATGCGGCTCATGGTGAGGATGGTAATTATTACCGAACAGGCTTGGATGATTCCGGCAACCTGGAGGTGACGGAAGAGCGTGTGGAGGCTGGACGATTGCTAGCGCCAGTGTCTCCGGTGACCATTTTCGCCGTGGGAACTAATTACCCACTGCATGGCAAGGAGACGGGAACTAAAATGTCGGATTACCCGGTCATTTTCATGAAAGCGCCTACTACGGTCATTGCTCCGGAGCAGGACATCATTCTTCCGCGTCATCTGCGCAGTGACAAAGTCGACTTCGAGGGGGAATTGGCCGTCGTGATCGGAAAGCCCTGTAAAAACGTGTCGGAAGAGGAGGCCCTCGAATATGTCCTCGGCTATACCATCGCTAATGACGTCAGTGCTCGCGACTGGCAAAAAGAGTGGGGTGGAGGGCAATACTGCAGAGGAAAGACCTTCGATACCTTTTGCCCGTTGGGCCCACAGATTGTGAGTCCCGATGAAATTCCCGATCCGAACAACTTGACGCTTCAGACACGCGTCAATGGCGAGCTCATGCAGGACGGAAATACCAAAGACATGCACTTCAGTGTAGCCAAAGTGATATCCTTCCTCAGCGGTGGAAATACTCTGTTACCTGGAACGACCATTCTCACGGGAACGCCGGATGGAGTTGGGCTGGCTCGCACTCCACAGGTATTTCTAAAAGAAGGAGATGTCGTCGAAATCAGCATTGAAGGTATTGGCACACTTAAGAATCCGGTAGTGGAAGAAAAGTTGTAAAGCGGCTCCCTCCCAAGACCGGTATCTCATAAAGTCTCAGGTAAAGCCTTTGACTTTCAATTTTCTCTTTATCAATTTCTCGCCCTTAAATTATGACCAAGATCAACGAAAACTTTCTCAAGCTAAAGGCTTCTTACCTCTTTGCTGACATTGCACGCCGCGTTTCTGAATTCCAGGCCGCCAATCCTGATCGCCCTATCCTAAAATTGGGCATCGGTGATGTAACTGAGCCTCTGCCCGATACTGTTTTGAAAGCCTTTCATGATGGCATCGACGAAATGGCAGACCGAAACACCTTTCGTGGCTATGGTCCTGAGCAAGGTTACCCATTTCTACGTGAGGCGATTGCCGCGGTGGATTTCCAGTCACGCGGAGCTCCAATCAGTGCGGACGAAGTATTCGTGAGTGACGGCGCCAAGTGCGATTCCGGTAACGTCCAAGAGATCTTTGCCGACGATTGTCGCATCGCAGTGCCGGATCCTGTCTACCCGGTCTACGTCGATACCAATGTGATGGCTGGCCGTACCGGTGCGAATGTAAACGATCGTTACGAAGGCTTGGTTTACCTCGAGTGCACACCTGAGAATAATTACTTCCCATCCCTGCCGAGTACGCCGGTCGATGTGATTTACCTTTGCTTCCCCAACAATCCTACCGGTGCGACCGCGACCAAGGAACAGTTGGAAGCCTTTGTAAACTACGCTCGCGAAAACAAAGCCATCATTCTTTATGATGCGGCTTATGTAGCTTTCATCCGGGACGAATCATTGCCTCAGTCGATTTACGAAATCGAAGGTGCCGATGAAGTGGCGATCGAGTTTCGCAGCTTATCCAAGAATGCCGGATTCACCGGAACACGTTGTGCCTACACCATCGTGCCCAAAAAGTTGAAGGGCGTAGATTCCTCCGGTGAGGAGATTGGACTGCATGCTTTGTGGTCACGTCGTCACAGCACGAAATTCAATGGCACTTCCTACCCGGTGCAAAAAGCAGCAGCGGCTGTGTTCACTCCTGAAGGTCAGGCTGAGACACGCGCATTAACTGATTTCTACCTGAACAATGCGAAGCACATTCGTGAAAAGGTACAGGCCCTCGGCTTGAGCTGTGTAGGGGGAGACAACTCACCTTACATCTGGATCAACATGGCGACCGATTCTTGGGATGCCTTTGACATGCTGCTCAATAAGGCAGGCGTTGTTTGTACTCCAGGTGCCGGATTCGGAACATGTGGTGAAGGCCACATCCGTCTCTCAGCATTCAACTCCTACGAGAACGTGGTGGAAGCCATGGATCGGATTGCTGAAGCTCTTTAAATCGCATAGGCATTTCTTATTTCTATAGGAGCAAACTTGTTCGCGACTTTAACACCGAAGATTCACAAGGTCGCGAACAAGTTTGCTCCTACAGAAGAACTTTTTGTGTCTTCTGTGCTTTCTGTGGTTCCACTCAAATCACTTTTAGTATTTTATTACACCCTTTGGATTTGACTTATCTATTTAGTCAGGATAACTAGAAGATCTTTAATGATACAAAATCTTCATATGCATCTCTCCGCAACCTCCGCGATTTCCGTGGTGGCATTTGTGATTGTGTCCAATAAATGGATGCGAGGAGCGGGCATGAAGCTGACTGTTAGATAACAGATTACCAAAACCAATTTCATGAAACCCGCTCCCGGAAAGGAGCGGGTTTTTTTATTTCACATAACCAAAACTCGTCATGAATAACAGACGCATACAACCCAAACTGGAACCCCTCGAATGGCGCCACGCCCATGATTTGCAGCGTGTGGTAAATGATCCGACCATGAATGAATGGTCCAACATGCCGCATGCCTACTTCTCCAATGGTGCGCAGTCGCTTATTCAACGTAGCCTGCATCAGGCAAGCAAAGCGGGGTCCCATATGTTAGCACTTTACGTCGAAGAGGATCTCTCCGGCGTCTTCAGTATCCAGCGTGACTCGGTGGATGCCACTCAGGCTAAACTTCTATTTTGGGTCGAGTCGTCCTGTTGGAGATCTGGTAAGGCTATCGCTTACCTGGCCAATGTGGTATCGTTTGCCATGACGGATCTCGGGTTGTCTCATTTGTTCACCACTTGCCTGGAACGAAACACCCTCTGTACGCGAGCACTTGAGGACGTTGGCTTCCAAAGATTCGGACGACAACGATCTTGTAGCATGGACAACAACGACGACGACACCGAGTTACGTTTGGTCGTTCAAACCGAGGGTTAACCTATCTCAGTCTTACCATACGCAGTTTAAGGTAGTGCCACTGCGTCCCCGCAGTGCCGAAATCCAAAACCTTTGTTGAAGCACCGGGACCGGGTACATCTATGCGGATGATGTATCTGGTCCCATTCCCAACCATTTGATTCAAATAAATCTATGTAGGAGCTGCTTTAGCTGCGAATCATTCATCCTTGGAGATCGCAGCTAAAGCAGCTCCTACAAAAGCATGCATCCTTCTAAGTATTTTCTCCCCGAAATAGATCTAATCAGGCCTAACAATCGTCAGCGTATCCCCAAGGGTCGTATAGTCATTCCCTCCCAGGCGCGCTATCGGATCGAGCTTCTTGGCATCTATATTCAAACGGCTTCCTGTTTGTTCAGCAACGCTGTCGTCCAAGTAGGCAGCGGTCACCTTGCCCAGGATTAATCCTTGAGGTGCCGCTCCGATCGCATGAATAGCAAAGCGCTCACAAAGGAGGGCGATGCGCGACTCCTTGAGCCGAGGCAGCGGCCAGCCTTCGACGGATACGGTTTCAAGCTTGAGATGTTCGATCTCGGATTCTCCTTTTCCCAGACTCGCCGCCGAGGCAGTTACGGCTTCGGCCATCTCTCTGTGAGGGATGTGGATAACAAAGTGGTTTCGATTCTCAATGTTGTTCCAGGTATCTTTCTGGCTACCATCGTCTTTGCGTCCCACCGATATGGATACGATAGGTGGATTGCTGGAAACACCATTGAAATAAGAAAACGGTGCAAGGTTGTGGCTACCGTTTTCGTTCTCACTTAAGACCCAAGCGATCGGTCGTGGTACAATACTTTGGATCAAAGTGTAATAAACTTCAGAGGGCGATAGATCTTCGAAAGATAGATTCATTGTAATTGGTACGCTGTTGAAAGTTCACTTGATCGTCAAACAGTGATCTTAGACGTGATGACTGATGAGCAAGAAGTCTTTTGCTTTCTATCATTCTTTAATTGGATAGTTTGGATGGAATTGACTATTGTCCCTTGACCCAATTGGCCATTTTGACCTGTGACCCCATTCGGACCCGTGGATCTTGATTTATGAAACAAAGCACGCCTAGTATTCAGTATGGAAAAGAGAGAAGAAATATTTTCTGTTAATGCGTCACGAAAAGCTCTATCCGGTGAGATCACATTCATTGCAATGATTCCGACTTTTACAATTGGGGCTGCTCTTTTTCGTGTCTTGAACAGAAATCCTGCTTGGATACATACCTTTGGAGAAAAGTTGGAACTCATAAATTACTTAATCATGCTTTTAGTGTTCCTTATCTCATGGATCCTAGTTTTTTTCTAATTTCGAGGGGAAGACCCCGAAAAGTTGAAGTAGGTAGGCAGTTCGTTAGAATCAATTACAATAAAAAGCCTGATATTAAAATCGAGCACAGTAAATTAATAGAAGTTCATCACTGGAACAATACGTCTAGAAGGCAAAAGATTAAATTCATTACGAAAGA
>CALJGU010000055.1 GCA_938075565.1 uncultured Opitutales bacterium
ATCAATTCCGTTCCTGACTGGTGGAATAATGACTACTTCGACGATACCTATATGGTGAACGGCAAACGGGAGCAGATAGAAGGCTACTGCACCGACGTTTATTTTGAAAAAGCGATGGCTTGGATGAAAAAACAGGCAGAATCAGGAGAATCGTCGTTTACCTACTTGCCAACGAATGCGCCACACGGTCCTCACTGGTCACCGCCGATGGAGCTTCAGCAAGCGAAGGATGCCATGGAAGGACACGAATTACCTGGTATCGGCAATGAGGCCAATCGACATTCCTTTGCCGGTTACCTGGGCATGATCCTGAATATCGATAACAATATGGGCCGCTTGATGGAGTTTCTGGAAAAGGAAGACTTGGCCAAAGATACCATTCTTATTTATCAAACCGATAACGGAAGCACTTATGGATTCCGTTACTTTAACGCCGGTATGCGTGGGCGCAAAACAGAACTCTGGGAAGGAGGGCATCGCGTGCCATTTTTCCTGCGTTGGCCAGGTGGGGATCTTGGCGACCCTCGCGACATCGATGGTGTTTCGCAGGTGCAGGATGTTTTACCGACATTGATCGATCTATGTGGCTTGATACCTTCTGCTGCTCCGAAGTTTGATGGCGTTAGCCTGGCTCCGGTGATGAAAGGCCATATTAAAGATGTGCCAGAAGATCGCATGGTAGTGGTTAACTATAGCCGTATGCCGTTTGGCTTTGAGTTTGCCGGTCCCGATGCGCCATCGGTTATGTATCGGGAAGGTGCCGGTGTTTTATGGGGTCCTTGGCGCTTGTTGCAGGACCGCGAGCTTTACAATTTGGATAAAGATCCCGGACAAAAGAAAAACGTAATCAAGGATCACCCGAAAGTAGCTGCCAAAATGAGTGCTCATTTACACGCTTGGTGGGATGAGGTTGAAGACATCGCCAATGAGCCACAACTGACCATTATAGGTCACAAGGCAGAGAATCCCATGATGTTGACGGCTTGTGAATGGCTGGACGTGTTTATCGATCAGCAACGACAGATTCGTCGTGGTGATGAAAAAAACGGTTGGTGGGAGTTGGAAGTCGCCAAGGCAGGAACCTATGAATTTGAAATGCGTCGCTGGCCACGAGAAGCGGATACCGCCATTGCGGACGGAATGCCAGGAATGAAAGTTTCAGCCGGTGATTTAGTAGAAGGGAAAGCTATTCCGATCAAATCAGCTCGTATCCAGATCGGTCGTGAATCTCAAAGTAAGCAAGTTAAACTAGGCGACAAGTCGGTTACCTTTACCTTCGACCTCGAAGCCGGACCTACTCGGCTCTATACTTGGTTTGAAAAAGGTCCGCGCCAAGGAATACTCGGCGCGTACTATGTGTATGTGAACCGGCAGTGATCCTGTAGTTAGTCTAGCTACTATGAAATTAATTCCCCGATTCTTCTATGCGGCCGTTCTTGGTTTGTTTCTTAATTCGGTTGGTTTATCCAGTGCTGTTCTTGTATCGGAGGATGGCAGTGAGCGAGCCACAGTAGGGAACGGAAACAAGATCGTTTCTTATGAGGACAAAACCCACGTCGTCTGGCAGGATGTTTCCCGTGAAGGTTATCTAAACCTGGTTAAATCGTTTGATCAAGTGAAGGGACAATGGTCCGACCCATTTACGCTCGGCAAGGGGATTGATAATCACGCTCGGCACATGATTACGGTGGATTATGACGGGTATCAGCATGCCATTCAGAGTGGACATAATTCGCCTGTGACTTGGAGACGTTCGGTCCGGCCCAACGACAGTTCGGAGTGGACCAAACCTGCGAAAGAAGGCGAGGGGACTTATCCGGTCGTGCTTTGTGATAAGGACAATGCGCTGTATCTCACGATGCGGGGCAACAACCATATCGGCGTCGATTTCTATGCCAAGCCCGAGGGGCAACCCTGGCGAATGGTGAACCGCATTGTGAAAAATGCAGAAGAATGCCGAGCGGCTTATGGCGCGTTTCACATGAACATGGCCTTTGCTCCGGACCGGACGATTCATGCGGTGATCGACTTTTACGAAGGGCAAGACGATATGGGGCGAGGTCTGCATCAGGCGGTTTCCTATGCGAAAAGTCCTGATGGAGGAAAGACCTGGTTGAAAGCCGACGGATCTGTGATTGAAGTTCCTGCACGTCCAGAAGATATGGATACGCTGGTTCGAACAACGCGAACGCGAGTAGAGAATTTGCCGAGACCGGAACACAGGAATATCGGTGTGGTTGTGAATGCTGAAGGCACTCCCTATGTTTTTTACTACTCGCATGGTGAAGCACCGGGACAACTCTATGCGGCCGCTCCTGATTCCGATAATATCTTTCGAAAGCGCTCTTTGTCTTACCTGCTTGAAGAGAAATGGCCTGGCATGCGTCTGACGGAGGGGCAGGTAACCATTCAAGAGGGCTACCGCATTTGTCTGTTGGCTACCTTATCTCCATACAATGACGAATGGTTGGATGGCCGACCTACGCGCGCCATGAGTATGAAGTCGCGCAAAGATCAATGGCTGGTGCTTATTAGTTCTAAAGATGGCATGCATTTTGAGGCGGAATCGGTTCTTGCTCCGGGCAAAGCCTATAACTCTCCCAACCTTGAAAAGCCGGTTGGTGCCAATCATATACAGTCTTCTAAGATTCCCAAGTTCTACCTGTTCAATGGCAGCAGTGCCTACCCAGGCGGTGGCGATTATCACCAGAAACCGGCCAATATCTAAAGGCGGGTGAGTTCTGGACGAATGATGTTTTTATCTATGGAATGAAATAATTTATGAAACGAATCAAATACTCCCTAATTACCCTGTTTTCTTTTGCGACGGCTATGGTCTCTCAGGCCGACGTCAATATACTCTGGGTTCAATACCTGACAGCGAATGATACGCTTAAGTTGGCAGCCCATACAGATGCGAACCCAATGGCCCCAACTAATGCAACGGTTGATCTTTATTTAAAGTCGGGCAGCGGTTGGACGAAGGAACGGACCGTCAAAGTAGATCCGCTTACCACGGTGGCAGAATTCCGTATCGATGATTGGAATACAAAGCGGGACAGGCAATACCGGGTGGTTTCAGGATTCAGTGAGATTACCGGCACTATTCGTAAGGACCCGGTCAATAAAAGTATCATCAAGCTGATGGGGGTGTCCTGCGTGAATGATAAACGCTTTCCCTATCAAAAGACCGTCGAGCAAATGGTGGCTCAGAATCCAGACCTGGTATTTTTTCTGGGGGATCAACTTTACCGGAGCAATGCAGGGGGTGAATGGATTGATCCCTATGAGGATGATCAAGTGATTCCTGCGATGAAAGGCTACCTGGCCAAGTGGCGCAAATTTGGACTGACCTTTCGTGACCTGTTGAAGGATCGTCCGTGCGTGATCATTACTGACGATCACGATGTGTATGCCCGTGATTTGTGGGGTAAGGGCGGAGAACTAATGACGGGTGGCCGTACGGATGGTGGATACTTTCACATGGATTGGACCAACGCGGTTGAACGGGTACAGACCTGGATTCTTCCCGATGCTGCCAATCCAGGGCCGTGGGGAGATGGAGTGATGGCCTATTACTCCTCTATGGATTTTGGCGGACTGAGTATTGCTATGTTGGAAGATCGTAAATTTAAATCTGCACCGACTGACATTCTTAAAAAGGCGGTAGATGATCCTCGAACGAACGAACCCAATACGACCTTGGAAGTAGTTAAAGATCCTACCTTTGATATCGATACGCTCGATGCTCCGGGTCTCAATCTTTTGGGCAATGAGCAGGAAGCCTTTGTGGCTGACTGGGCAAAAGACGTGGAAAAATCCGGTAAGTTGGCCGTTGTGTTACACCAATCGCCCTATGCAAATATAGCCAACTATCATCGTACCTTTGGTGACATGGATTCAAGTGCTTGGCCGCCTACACCTCGCGATCGCACGCTTCGGTCTCTTTCTTCTGCAAACCCAGTCCTGATTTCTGGAGATATGCACTACGGAACGATTTTAAAACATGGTGTGGACGAATGGGGTGATGGTCCTTGGGAATTTTCATTACCCCCTTTTGGTTCCGGTGTGAATCGACTGTGGAATCCTAGCGAACCTCCTCAGGGCGGAGCTATTCCTGGAATGCCGGGATCTGGCAATCACCACGACCGTTTTGGCAACAAGCTCACGCTCATTGCTAAGTCAGATGGTGGGGTTGGCTACGGAATGATTCTTCTGGATAAAGATAGTCGAGATGTGACGTTCCAGTTTCATCCGACCGATCCCACGACTCGCGATCCGATCGAGGGGGATGTGCCTGGCTGGCCGAAGCGGATTCGTGTGAAATAAATTAGCAGAAAAGGCGGTTACGAACCCT
>CALJGU010000056.1 GCA_938075565.1 uncultured Opitutales bacterium
CCTGAATTCTCATGTCCATCGGAGATCAATAAAACTCCTCCCAAGGACCTGCCACGATCCTGGCTTTGTTTTAACACCTGCGTTAAAGCATCTCCGGGAGCACTTTGGCCTGCGGGCGCAAAAGCACCACCTAAACGCCAAGGGAGAATTGATTCTTGAAACAAGTAGGGATTCAGTGGGTACGTAGTCAGCGGTCCATTAAAAAGATTTTCCGCGTTTTCAAATTCGATCATCTCTCGCAACACCGCCTCACGATTGAGAGCTCCTTCTGTATCCGGAGTGTCCATACTCCCAGAAGTATCGGCGAGGACCACAAGTTCGAAGGCATCCGGATCCGGGTTCTCTCGGACGAAATAAGGATTAGCCAACGCTAAGAATAAGGCCAGCAAAGCAGCACCCCGCAAACAGGCCAATGTGATGCGGTAGCGGCTGGGAATCCAAGCCTGCAGACGTAATATACTCCATGCCAAGGCTCCGGCAGCCAATAGAGCCGCCAGCAATACTGCCCAGATCGGAAATGGAAAATCAAAATGCATGATTACTAGGAGTTATTCGTCCCTTCCTCTGCCAATTGCTCGAAATAACGTTCCACTTGCGAACGATACTGCTCGGGTGGATCACTGGATTGTCTCAACATATCCAATTGAAGCTCACGAATAGCCGAACGCAATCGCTCCAGCAAAACCTGACTCGCTTTACCTAACACCTCGTCAGTTGCTCGCACTTGGCCGGACCAGTTTTCCCCTTCTTCTTCGGTGTTTAATTCACCCGCAAATTCTCGTAACTCAGGGTCATCCAATTGGCTGGCGATATCAGAAAGGGTATTCCCTAACTGCCCTTGTAGAGCCTTCAACCCTTGCTGCCCTTCTGGAGATTCTCCCTCGGCCTGCATTTCCTGCAATGACTCGCGGGCTTCCTGAAGCTCTGCGAGGGCTCGCCGCATGGCTGCATCAGCGAGCTGAGGCATTTCTGAGGCGGTCTCTTCGATACCTTCTGAAAGATTGTCCATGGCTTGAGCCAATTCATCCTGAATGGGAGAGGCTCGCCCATAACGTCGGTAATGTAATGCGTTTTCAGCCCGGGACATCTGCCCCTCGAGGTTTTCCTCATCGGCTTGCTCAGCCAACTCTTCCAACCCAGATGCAGCCTCCGGAAACTGTTCACGTAGTTGATTTGCAACTTCACCGAGCCGTTCCTGCCATTCTTCAAATGCTTCAGAAATGTCTTCCTGCTGTCCTTTGAGCCCAGCTTGTTCTTCCTGGTTTAATTCACCTTCGTCAGCCTGTTCGCTCTGGCTGGCCGCCTGGCGTTGCTGAGCGGCTAATTGCTGCCCTTCACTTGCCAATCCTTCCATCATCGCTGCAGCAACCTGGTTGATGCCTTGCTCAAGTAAAGTGGCGGCGCTCATCAAACCTTGTTGAGCACGTTGACCGTTACCTTGAGCCATGGAGGGTTCTCCTTCCAGCAATTGGCCGGCTCCTTGATTCATTTGCTCGGCCGCTTGATCCACGAGAGGAGCCGCTGGGGTTCCCGGCATCAATCGCTCAAGGCGATCACGCATCTCAACGGCCTCGCGAGAGAGTTCGGACTGAGCTTCGGCAAGTTCGGCCAACTCTTCATCGGTCGGATTACTTCGAGAGGCACGATCCATTTCCTCATTCAAACTATTTTGCTGATCAATGATCGAATTCAGATCGTCCAATGCCTCCGGTAGTTCGGCAAATTGAGGCGCCTCACTCTGGTTTTGATTTTGCTGCTCTTGTGGATCTTGTGGCTGACCTTGCGATTCGCTTTCTGACTGGGACTCACTTTGACTTTCGGAATTACTTTGATTGCGGCTGAGTTCTGCTTCGAAAGAAACAAGTTCTGCAAGAGCCTGCTCCTCTGGCGCAATAGCGAGATCGGTTGCGTTACTGTTAATCATCGTCTCTGCCTTTTCCATAGCTTCTCGAGACCGAATAAGAAATTCCATCAAGTGTTCCTGCCCTTGCTGGGTAAGGATGGGCGCCGCCTGCACCATGACGTTTTCTATGACGCCACGCAGTTCGGCCAGATCCGTTCCAATCTCCTGGTTGGCAAACTGGTTTTCGTCGGGAGGTAATCCAAGTGCAGCATAGGTATCGCGTATGATTCGTTTGAGCTCGATGACCAAGGCACGAACATCCACTTCCTCTGTTTCGCCTTCTCCATCCATGCCTTCGAGCTCGATCGGTTCTTTGTCGACCCTTACCTCTATAAAGAAGACCTCTGAACGAACGATGTTCGGCTCTGGCACTTTATTATCCATGACGGTGGCCGAGTACGAGATCACATCCCCATCAAGCACTTCGAGTTCGAAGAGATCCAAGGATTCAAACAGGTTGAGTTCAATCGGGCCTGATTCGCGATCAAGATCCCCTTGGTGTAATGCCAGGGATTGTTGGCGAGTCCCGGATATAGAGAGGTTAAGAATTACGGCATTCACCCCAAAGTCGTCCGCCACGAACAATTCAAGAGGAATCAAATCTTCTGGTTTCGCCGTCATGTCTTTTCCTGGCTGGATCCATTCGACCACCGGCTTCTCATCGGGAAGCACTTTAAGCTCTACCGTTTCTGTCTGGGCTCGGTGTCCGGTGTTGTTGGACATGACAAAACGTAAAGAAGATGATTCGTCAGGACGAATATCGAACCCGAAGGTACCGTCGTCATTTTTCATCAACGGCAATGCATCTTCACCGAATTCAACTGACAACTCCTCGATCGATTCTCCAGTCAGATTGAATGAAAGCAAAGTCCCCTCCAATAACTCTAGGTCTTTGAGTGCGTCATACGACTCAGACTCATAGCCACTGTAGGCAGGTGGCTCGACAAGAAGCTGAAAGAGATCGATCACGGGTGGATCGTAGGCGAGCACCGTGTACCAAGGGGAAGTCAACGACTGTGTCTCCACTCGAAATTGAAAATCTTCCGAGACATCATAAAATACGAAATCCGATCGGCCATCGCCGGCGGCATTCATCGGGAAGCGAACCGTCTTCCCGTTTTCACTAAACTCAATGATGCATTGCTGATCCCAGCGGGTAGGAACGGCTTCCACCCGAAGGTCTTCATTGCGTGCAACCTCTAAAGGTTCTGGAGTTACTATGAACCCAGTAGGCTGCCCACGTACCCAATCGCCCAGCTGATATCGGAATTTCTGTGAGACATCAAAAAAGTGAGCAAACCCCAGTAATACGACAGCCAACACAAAAATAGCAGATAGTGGGAAAAAACTATAGCTGCGCGGAATCAGTAACTTGTCCAAGTTATAATCGGCAGTCTGCTTATTCACCGATTGAACGAGCAGATTTTCCAAGGTAGATCGCTCCGCCTGCGGGACATGGGAAATTTCCACCGCAGCGTTGAGGCTATCCATTAATTCCGGATGGGCGTGTTCTACCTGTTGGGCTAAGTCGGACAGTTGGATCTGATTCCGTATGATTCGGATCAAGCCTATCACCGTCACTGCCGCGGAAACCGAAATCGCAATCAGGCTAAGGACAAAAGCCGTGGTTTCTTTGAAAACAAACATGACCTCCAATAACTGGAGCAAACAAAAGAGCAGTCCGGTTCCTGCCAAGCAGGCACCCACCCAAGCTGCAATGCGAAGCAACAATAGCCGATAAGCAATGGGTTTTAACTGTAGGACAGCGTTAGTCATTTCAGGCAGGGTCGGCCTTCCCCATGGCAGAGGGTTGAAGGGTGTCTTTCATTCCAGTAACAAGAGACTCCAGGAAAAGACAAAGAAGGGCAATCATTAGCAGCCAGGGCCACAAGGGAGTTTCCACGCCACCGGCCCCAGGTAAAGGTGCAGATGAAGAGGAAGCTTTCGCGTAAAGAGGCTTCTGGGACAGCAATGCTGGAAGCCACTGCTCGGTATCCACACGGCCAGAAACCGATTCACTCGGGTTGACATTAACTTCTACAAACTGGCCATCTAGTTCGAGGGCGCCGGGTACCTCCACAGAATCACTCAGCCCCAATGCCTCTTCCATAAACAATTTATTCCTCAGTCGATCCGTATCGAATCCTTCCTGCACCAGTTCACGGACCAGCGGCAAAAATGAGTTTCTCAAGGGTAGATCCGTCCAGCTTGGATCGAAGGCAAAGGTGGCAGCGTACGCGGTCCCCTGCCCTACGGCCAAACTGAGCAAGGCGGGTTCTCCATTTTCAAACGCCATCAATACCGTATCTTCCGAAGAAGCCTGCAACCGGACATAACGGTATACATTAACCAGGAACAGGTCTTTGCCAGCCCCATCGCCAAATGTCTGAGCAAGGCGACTGGAGGGGTTTATATAATTTAGATGGTAAGGTAGCTGACGTTCATTGGTATTCCCCGCGAGCCCCAGGAAACGGGACTGCATAATATCATTCTTTTCAAGCGCCCGAAAGTGCTTTGGAAATCCTTCACCCGGGAGTAACAGTGCCGTCCGACCCAGATTGAGATAAGCCTTCAAATCCTCCCATTGGTCATCTCTTAAATAAGAGCCTGCAGCCGGCACAATAACCACGTCGGCTTCTTCGAGCAGACTGGCTTCAAAGAATCCTCGATCCAAAGCAGTCACTTCAAAGCGCACCCAATCGGTTTCCGACTCCACCTCCAAAGCGGTCTGCAAAAAATAGAATGCATTAACCGCCTGCGGTTCATCGAGGTTGGGCAGAAAAGCATAGACCCTTACCACCGGTGGCGGAGCAACCCAAAAGTGCCAAACGTTATCACGATTGTAGCTATCGGCTGGAATATTTGCACTTAGAGCGATCGCCTCTTCCACATCGAGCAGAAAGGTGAGGTTGCCGGACTGGCCAGCTGGCAGGTTGATTTGTTTTTCTTCGGAAATGCCTTCTCCGTTTAGAGTAACGTTTAGGGTTTCGCTGTCCTCACCAAAGTTTCGGAGCGATACTAAGACTCGCGCTTGGTTCTTCCCAACTGGCACCGTATTCACATTTACAATACCTATGTTGGAAGCGTCACTGACAGAAGGTGCGAGAAAGACCATCTCTACATTCTCGGGCACTCCTGGCAGATCGCGTTGCCAATCAGTTTCTTGAAAATCAGAAACCAGGACCAGGCGCTGGTCCGTCTCAGGTCGAAAAAGTCGGACCGCGGTATCAAGGGCAGTTCCGGGATTGCCGGCTGTAAATGCGGGCGTAATTCCTTGAAGAGCACTTTCGAGCGAATCCCCATCGGTAGTTGGCTGAATCTGCGTAAGTACCCGATCTGCAAATACAATAAGCCCACGCTCTTGAGCATCGTCCTCAGTCATGTCCCGTTGAACCGCATTAACGGCATTGGCCCATGCAGATCCTCGGCTCATGCTGGAGGAAGCGTCGACTACATATATAGTTTGTTGTGAGGATCCACCGGCGACAACCTCAGGTATGGGCTCGACCCAAACCGGTTTGGCAAACGCCAGAACAACGGCAGCGTAGAGGCACATACGAAGCAAAAGGAGCAGCAAGTCGCGGAGCTTGCGTTTTTCTTTGCGAGGCATTTGGGAGCGATGAATAAAACGAATCGAAGGAAACTTCAAATTCACTGCCAATTCCCGGTTGATAAGGTGCAATAGGATCGGCACCGCCAAGCCGGCGAGAGCGAAAAGAAAAAGACTGTTCGTAAAATTAAGCATCTACACAATCGACTCCCTATGGTGCAAATATTGGCTCAGCGCGTGACCGAGATGGTCGGTAGTGAGCAGGGGCTTGTAATCGACCTGCGCACGCCGAAAGCCTCTTTTAAGGTCGCCCATAAATTTATCCATGGCTTCTTGATAATCTCCTCGCACTGAATCCGCAAAGGTCGTCACTTCCTGATTGGTTTCGGAATCGATGTATCGAATGGGATAACCATGTGGCAGATCCCGTTCATCCGGGTCGAGGATCTGCAAGGCCAAGCAGTCACAATGCTGGAGGTTTAAGTTTTGCAGCATGCGTGGCAGGGTATCCTCTGCTTCCAACATGTCGGACAAGTAAACCACCAATCCGCGACTACGCATATGGTGAGTTATTGATTTGAGTAGCTTTTCGTGGTTGGCACTTCCAGTAGGCTGCAACCGAGTCAGGGCCTGCAAAAAACGATGCAGCTGCCCATTCCGGTGTCCCGGCTCGAGCGCTTCAACAATGGAATCCTGGTAAGCGAAGAGCGATATGTTATCGCCTTGCCGTGTGGCCAGGTAAGCCAAGCTGGCCGCTATCATACAAGCATAACGAAGTTTGGAACAAGCAGCACGATCTCCCTGGTAGTGATGTGAAGCACTGGCATCGATGACAAAGTAACAGTTCATGGAGGTTTCCTCCTGAAACACTTTCGTCACCAGTTCATCTCGCTTGGCGTAAACCTTCCAGTCCAGATATTTGAGATCTTCTCCTGGCACGTAGTTGCGATACTGAAGAAACTCAGTTCCAAAGCCGTGGAAGATCGAACGGTGCATGCCGGACAAAAAACCTTCGACGGCCGCTTTGGCCATCAGGGAATAATTTTCGATCCGGGTAAGGTGAGCCGGATCTAATAGATCTTTGTAGGCAACGGCCATGCGTGCTTATTACTCAGTAATGGTCTCGAGTAGCCGCTGGATCACGGAATCGGCGGTGATACCTTCTGCTTCGGCGTGGAAATTGGGAATGATACGGTGACGAAGCACCGGAATGGCCAAGGCTTGCACGTCTTCAACGGCAACCGTGTAACGACCGTTGAGAAGCGCCCTTGCTTTACCAGCAAGAATCAGAGCCTGCGAGGCACGAGAGCCGGCTCCCCACTTAATCTGGTCTTTCACAAAATCAGGAGCGTCATCCGAAACAGGGCGAGTCGCAGAAACGAGCCGTACCGCATAACTCACTACGTGCTCAGATACGGGAACTTGGCGTACCCAATTTTGAATCTCCAGAATCTCCTCGGGAGTAAATACTTTTTCAGGCTTCTCCTTTTGGATGGCTGTCGTCTCCGTCACCATGCGGATTTCGTCTTCTTGCGGTAAGTAGTCCATAACCACGTTGAGGAGGAATCGGTCGAGCTGCGCTTCCGGAAGTGGATAAGTTCCCTCGAGCTCGATCGGGTTCTGCGTTGCCAATACAAAGAAGGGCGGTTCCAGGGGAAAGGTTTGGCCAGCTGCCGTCACTTGGCGCTCTTCCATAGCTTCTAGTAGAGCTGCCTGAGTCTTGGGTGGTGTCCGATTGATTTCGTCGGCCAAGACGATGTTGGCAAATATGGGTCCATGCACGAAGCGGAATAGTCGCTTTCCGGTGGTTTTGTCCTCCTCGACCACTTCCGTGCCGACGATGTCCGCTGGCATCAGGTCAGGCGTGAACTGGATCCGCTTAAAGGAAAGCGAAAAGGTCTCGGCGATTGATTTTACCAACAAGGTTTTCCCCAACCCCGGAACCCCAGTTAGAAGCGCATGGCCTCGTGCCATAAGGCCGATGATCATTTGCTCGATGATCGTCTCCTGGCCGATAATGACCTTGCTCAGCTCGGCTGATATCCGCTCTCGGGCGTTTTGTATGTTGCTGAGAATCTCCGATTCGTTCGCGTCGCTCATAAAAATAATCTAATTGTGAATTCTTAGGGATAGAAGGCTACTTCTGGGTAATAATTCCAGTAGACCTAAGGTTTGAGCATTCGTTTCCTGAATGCGATCGAAACTTACAAATAATTTTGAAATGGGTAGTAGTAATAACGGCCAGCCAAGCTTGGGGTTACAAAATCTGGCTGCTCGCTCGTTTAGTAAGGGATGCTAACAGCTCAGTCGCATTTTGTCTGAGGCCGAAATGGGCTTTGCAGACGGCAAGAGTGGATAGGTCTTTTTTCGCCGAGTCTGGAATCGATTGACCCAAGACTTGAACCTTTCGATCCAACCCTTGTTCACACGAATCGCCATTAAGATCCCATTGGGACAATCTGCCGGAAAACTGTTTACGCAGCCTTTGATCTTCCAGGACAACTTCTTCTTTTTGGCGATTAATTGAATAAACTGCTCTGGGTTCGATTTCTCAAAAACATGAAAATGCATGTTAAAATCTTTCTTATGCTCTAGGACATATATGAGCTGGTCCCGAAATGCCGTTCGATCGCTATCAAGGTCCTCTGGCGCAACATCGGGTCTGTACATGGGCCAGTCGATCTTATCCACAAAATCATAGATGTGGGTTCCGTCATATTGATTTACCTCATTCTCGTAATCAGCCCACATATGCTCCGGATCGGTGAGCTCACGAGGATGGTCAAAGGTGAAAGGCCTATCAGGGATCACCATGTAGATGACGCCACCGTGGGCTAGAACGCGATGCCAGTCCAACAAGGCAGCCACGGGATTGGCCACATGTTCCAAAACGTGAGAGGAAGCCACGTAATCGAGCGAATTTGAACGAAAGGGCAAATGACAGGCATCCCCCCAATAATCAGCCAGGCAGGGTTGACCGGCATATTCCGCAAATCGGTCTACATAAAATGGATTCAATCCAGGAATCGGCGTGGTGAAGGCGCCTATTTCGACGCCTACGCCGTTGGGCTTTAACCACCGGCTAATGGCATTTTCATGAGTCTCGATCGGAGGGGGCATGGATCTGACTACTTAGCCTTGGGACGAAACGCTTTCATCACAATGGGATCGGTTTCTAAATGAGGACCACCCACTATATCGATGCAGTAAGGAATCGCTGGGAAAACGACTTGGAGGCACTCTTCGATCGCTTTGGGCTTACCAGGCAAATTGATGATGAGACAACTCCCGCGAGTCCCAGCGGTTTGCCGAGAAAGAATGGCCGTGGGAACAATCTTCAAAGACTCCGCTCGCATCGCCTCCCCGAATCCAGGTAGCAGTTTTTCGCAAACGGCTTCTGTTGCTTCCGGTGTAATGTCGCGGAGTGCTGGACCCGTCCCTCCAGTAGTTATGGCCAGGCAACAACCCGCTTCATCAGCCATGTATTTTAAAGCCTCCTCAATTTGATCCTGCTCATCAGGAATGACCTTGTAGACCGGTTCAAATTCAGTGGTCAGATATTTGCGAAGCAAACGAACCGCTTCCTTGCCCGGGATATCTTCATACACACCCTGACTTGCACGGTCGGATACATTAATGACGCCAATTTTTACCATGCGGCGAACCTTAGGAATGAGTGACCTCAGGGCAACTTCGGAATGAAGCCATCTCCAGATGAGATCCGGAACGCTTGCTATAAATGAGTCTCAGGTCAGCCCGGGTAGCAGGCCCTTAACCATTCACTCGCTTGGCTACCCAATCAATAATGGCTTGATCGTTGTCTTCATTTTCCCAGACGACACGAAGGAATTCAGCGGCGTGAATGTCATTGGTTTTTAGAAGATGACGATCCCCTTCGCAGCTATACATAACATCGGGATGGAGCTCACCGCGGAGCTTGGCTTTTGCTTTTGGGATGATGCGTGGCAACCAGCGAATCCCCTCTGCTTCCGAGTCCTTGGACGGCAACGAGTTTGGATCTAGCATTCCGGAAGAAGTAGAACCGTTTTGCTGTTCGCGAAGGTAAGCTCGACGGACATCATGGATCATAGCGACGGTGGTGAAATCGGGCTCTCCTCCGTCGACAAAGTCTTCCGCAAAATCAAAGATCTCCTGAGCGTTGGCACCGATGGATACTAAAAAACCGAGCTCTGCTTCATCGAAATAGCTAGCGCTGTCGCGGTTGCCGGATTGGTAGAGGTCAACGGCCTTCCGCCAAACAACTTCGAGCGTTTTCTGATAATCGTAATGTTTCATGACGTTACTATTTTGTTTTACTCTTTAGTTGAGTGATGGCCTGGAACCTTACAGCTTGATCGGATGGAACCGTCACAAGGAGCAAGTTTAGCGCAGTCAAATATTTCTACGTGGAAAGTCCTTTTCTGTTTGAGCTGCATGGCATGGCTTCCAGCTGCGCAAGCCGATGATACCTACCAGAAGCTACAGTCTGGGCCCATGATTGGGCATGCATCTATGGCTGAAGTCCTTATCTGGGTACAAACAACAGGTCCGGCCGAAGTGGCTATTAAATATTGGATTGAAGGCGACAGGTCTCAGGCCTTCGAAACAACGCCCATCGTGACTGAAAAAGAAACTGCATTTGTCGCCAAGTGTATGGCCGATGAGGTGCGCTCCGATAGCACTTATGTTTACGAAGTCTGGATCGATGGAGAAAAAGTAACTCCTCGTTTCCGTGATGAGTTTCGAGATGGATCGGCGATTCCTCTATCATTCTCCACTCCAAACAATTGGCGATTTAGAGAGGAAGGCCACCAGGTATTTGACCTGACTATTGGTTTTGGAAGCTGTGCTTACATCAATCAGGAAGGCGGCTACGATCGGCTGAGTAATGAGGACCCCTATGGAGCTGGCTACGAGATCTTCGAAAGCATTTACGAAAAGGATCCTGATATATTTGTGTGGCTGGGGGACAACGTGTACCTGAGAGAAGCAGATTGGACTTCTTGGACTGGGATTCTTCAGCGCTGGACCCACGATCGTTCCACTCCACATTTGCGAGGCCTCCTCGCAAATCGTCCCAACTATGCTATCTGGGACGATCACGACTACGGCCCAAACGATTCTGGCTGGGACTTCTGGAATAAAGCTCAAACAACGAAGGCCTTTAACCTTTTCAACGGAAATCCATCGGCCGGCCTACCCACCCTGCCTGGTATTTTCACATTCTTTAATCGTAGTGACGTAAACGTCTATTTGCTGGACAACCGCTTCCATCGTGACGGCCCAGAACACTTGAAAGCCTTTGATAGGGAAAAAGCCCTTCTAGGCAAAAAGCAGGTTGATTGGCTCATCAGCTCTCTGAAATACCGACAAGGCCAGTCGACGGGTGGCTACTTACCAAGCTATCCATCGAACTTTAACATCATATGTATCGGCAATACGGTGCTGGGTGATACAGGCTCAGTAGATAGCTATCAGCTTTTCGATGAAGAGCTCCAGTACTTGATGGATCGTATCATGGAAGAAGGCATTGATGGTGTGGTCTTTATGAGTGGCGATGTCCATTTCGGAGAAGTCAACTTGGTCGAACTTAAAGGTGGAGGACAAGCTGGTGTTCCTGGAAAAGCAGGACTCAAGGGCCAGAGCTATCGTTTCATGGAAGTAACGACTAGTCCGCTTACAGCAGGATCATGGGGAGGTCCTGAAAAAAATATTCACCGCTACGATATATTTCCGGGAGAAAAAGACACAGTAGGCGTTCGAAATTTTGCGACTCTCTCCTTCAATGGCCCGTTAGATGATCGGCATATGACCATTCGCTATTACGACACTGATGGGAATCTGTTGAACCAAAAAGAAGGCGCAAGTGAAGGCGTTGTGACCGACAAGTCAGTCATCTCTGCCAATTGGTTAAAAGCGCCGGAAAGAAGAGAAGACTAGTTCAAGGCTACGAGTTGAAGTTCGTATAAGAACCAGGATTAACGCGATGCTAACCTGCGAACGGAACAGCTGGAATACCCTTCGCACCAGGGCGACAACGAAAGAGCGCTCCTGCGTGGGGCTGATCTTTTAGTTGCTCTTCCGTTTCATCGACTGAAGCACAGGTGATGTAAAGATCTTCAAGATCATCGCCTCCAAACCAGCAGGCAGTAACTTTACGAACCGGGACTTCGATCGTTTCCAGAATTTTTCCTGAAACCGGATCTATACACTGGACACAACTACCAAACCACCTGGCTACCCAGAGTCGTCCTTCGGTATCAATAGTCATGCCGTCGAAAATGGGATGTTCATTCTCTTTGGGTTCCTCACGAACAACCCGGAGGTTGTCGATACTGCCGCTATCGGGATCAAAATCGTAGGCCTCGATCCGGTTTTTAAAACTGTCGATGTAGTAAAAGGTGGTGTGATCGTGGCTCCAGGTAAGGCCATTGGAGCAGCCGATCCCATTCTGGATTATCTCACATTGAAAGTCATGATCCAAGCGATACAGGCTGCCAGTAGGCACTCCATCTTGGCTAGCCATCGTGCCCACCCAAAGCCGTCCTTGCGGATCGCACTTACCGTCATTGAAACGTCCAGCCAAGGTCTCAGCAGGAGGATTGGGGAGAGGAGTAAATCTTTCTGTCGCAGGATCAAACAAAGCCACGCCATAGGCACCGGCAACGATCAATCCTCCGGAAGCTCGGGGAACGACAGTGCCTCCTTTACCAGGCAAGGTGAAACTCTGCTTCTCCTCCGACTTCGGTTCAAAAATGTGAAGCAGCTCTTGTTCAATGTCTATCCAGTGCAGATGATCATTATACCAAATGGGGCCTTCGCCGAGCGTCGCGCCGGCATTCCAAACAACTTCTAATTCCATAAGGAACTAGCTAACGGCAGAATTTTGCAGTTGGACAGAAAATTGAGCGCCTTTTTCCGGCAAATTCTCGGCATAGATGTCACCTCCATGGGCCTTCATCACTTTTTTGCAGATGTTAAAACCTAAATCGGTACTGGTTTCTCCACCCGTCGGTTGGACGGACGTCTTTGAGAAACTCTCGAATAATTTGTCGAACTCATCCTCAGGAACACCTGGTCCTTCATCGGCCACACGGAAGAAAACCCAGTTCTTGTCACACTCAATGATTACGCGAATCGTGGTGCCAGATTCAGAGAACTTGATAGCATTGCTGAGTAAATTGTCCATCACCCGACGCACCTGTCGCTTATCGCAACGAACGATATCGGGAATCTCATTTTCAACAAAATCAATTTGGATGTCCTTTTTCTCAGCGGTAATCCGGTAGAGGTTAACGGATGTCTTTACCAGTTTGTAGAGATCGACTTCATCAATCTCAACTTTGAGCTGACCTGTTTCAATCAGGGCCACATCAAATAAATCATTCACAAGAGCAAGCATGGCTTCGGAGGCTTCATATATACTGGAAACCATTTCAGCTTGTGTGGAACTCATGTTGCCAAATTTTCCAGAGGCGAGGAAGTGAGCCAACCCGTTGATGGAAACCAATGGGTTCTTTAAATCGTGGGACGCAATACCTAGGAATTTGGATTTCTCAGTATTGGCCTGAGTAAGGGCCTTAATAAATTCAGTGTGTTGCTCGAGCAGCGCACGGACCTTCAAGTGGGTCTCGATGCGGGCCATGGCTTCTTTGATTCGGTAGGGCTTGGTAATATATTCAGAAGCCCCTTCCGAGAATGCCTGGAGGATGGTATCCGAATCGGTCTTACCCGTCATGAAGATGATGGCCACGTTCTTACACTCGGGCATCTCCTTCAGGTGCTGGCAGGTCTCGAGCCCATCCATGCCATCCATCATGATATCTAAAAGAATCAGGTCAGACATGACTTCCTGAATCATAGAGATACCTTCTTCGCCGCTGGGCGCAGAAAATACCTGGAAATTTTTGGGTTTCAGGACTTTGGATATCAGCTTCCGATCGAGGGGACTATCGTCGATGAGGAGAATCACCTTATTCGAAATATCAATGGATTCGTCCGTGATCATTATTGAGGAGCATTCGATAAATCAGAGAAATAAATAGATGAGTTTTGAGATCCGTCTATTTACTGAAGAAATGCCTCTCAATTCGCGTTCAAAAGCTATCGAAGCAGGAATTTTACACTGATTATACGATCCTACCCGAACATTTGAGCAGAATCTCTCTAGAAACCTAGAAGAGTGAACTACTCAACCGTTGCCGAAGAGCTTCTTAACAGAGGCCACAGCATAGTCGCGGTTCATTTGGGCGATAAAATCGAGGGTGATACCCTTCGGGCAAACCGCCTGACACTCACCGTAATTGGTGCAATTTCCGAAACCAGCTTCGTCCATGGCAGCAACCATACCGAGTACGCGGCGATCTTTTTCAGGCTTCCCTTGAGGAAGGGAATTCAACTGAGACGACTTAGCCGCTGTGAACAACATTGCTGAGGCATTCTTACAAGCCGCCACACAAGCGCCGCAGCCAATACAAGCTGCTGCATCCATGGCGTAATCAGCTACTTCCTTCGAGATCGGAATCGCATTCCCATCCGGAGCGCTTCCTGTTCGAACGGATATAAATCCACCTGCTTGCTGAATTTTGTCGAACTGGGTTCGATCAACAATGAGGTCACGAATCACCGGAAAGGGTT
>CALJGU010000057.1 GCA_938075565.1 uncultured Opitutales bacterium
TGTCCGGCAACGCTTCAGCGTTTCTGAAGTCCTGGTGCCAAGGCGATTGCGCTGGGGCCTTTGATTTCTTAATTGGAATCTTCATTGGAGTCTTCGGATGAATAGGATCCTAGTAGGGTGAAAAAACGAAAATCCCGATTCCCGTCGACTTGGGAGGCGACTTCATCGGAGAGTTTAATTCCTTGATGGTCCAACCATCCAGGGAGATCGATTTCGAGAGTGGTTACTCCAAGAGATTCAAGAAGCGCCTCTAGGATCCATGTGAATCCATAGGGCAAAACGGGAGTAAAGCACATGGCTACACTAACGCCGGTCTGAACTTCGAAGAAACCTGTGGAAGCTTGAAGCTCATGCATAAGCTTCCGAAGTAATCTAGGACCAATGTCTTCGAAATCGAGCGTTTGAGAAAAGAGAAGTTTGCGAGCTGCATCTTCATCATCTAACCCAAGTTCTTTTTGTAACATTGGGATCATGGAATTAATACCATGATTTACCTTCTTAGCCAGCAGGAGGCCCTTTTGACTAACTATAAATACATTCGAGAAGTTGCCTTGAATCTCTACTGAGAGAACAGGAGCAGTTATATCTTTCCAAGTAAGGTAATCAATGAGTCCGCCCAAACAAGTGATCGTGCCGATCTCAATTGATCTGGGGTAGATACCCATTTCCACTAAAGTCTCTTGCAGTGAAGAAAGCTCTGTTGTTTCGCCACCACAGTATAAAAGGTGTTTACCAAAATTGCTATCGAGATCTACCTCAGTTCCCAAATTCGGGCTGAGTAGACGGACAGCATTGCTGGTTGGGTCAATTTGAAACTCCGATTTCAGATTCTCGGATAAATAATCCGGGTCTCGTAATTTCTTAGTGTCGATCGACGTACGACAAAGAAAGCGCGAATCAGGATAAACACTGCAGTTTCCCTGAATCATGCTGCGTTTGCCTTTACCACTACTCATGCCTTCAAGAATAGAACGCAGCTGTTGTTCTTCCGAAACCGGTAAGAGCATAAACTCTTGTACCGTTAAAGGAGGTTCAAACGCAGTGGCTGTGGCCCCGTAGTATGAGAACTCGGAGGCTTCAAAGAAGAAACCTTTTCTTTTTGAGGATGGCATGGGGTCAAGATTAGTAGAGTCATGATCAAAATGACGACCCACCCAGCGCCTCTTTAAAGGTATTTAACAGTAATTTTTCCTTCCACGAAACCGACTCCGGTACAAATAGAAATTTTCAGTAAAATATGAAGATCCTCAAAATACCTCAATCAACCGTCCAATTCGTACAAAGTGAAAGAGCACTTCCTCGCTAGGAGGGAGATGCTCTTTCGAAAAGGTTGAATAAGGCAGTTAAGAGCGGGCTCTTAACCCCATGAACGCTTCTTATGACGATTTGCGCGTGAACGCTTACGTCGCTTATGCTTAGCGATCTTTTTGCGGCGTTTCTTCTTAAGATTTCCCATAGAAATTAAAAATAAGGAGAGGAAAGTGGCTAATTTAAAAAGCCGAGTAAAGTCTTATTTTCAATTATTCTGCCTGCCACAAACCACTTTTTCTCAACATTAAGGAAAAGGGCTTGGAGAATGAAGCGCTGAGTACCATCTCCTCATCAAAAATTCGGGTAAGATCCATGGATACTAGAATTGAGGCCAGGCCTGAAAACCGAAGCTTATTTACCGGATTTCTTCTCCGATGGTATTTAGGAGGCTCCTCATCTTTTTGCTCGTCATACAATTCATCGCCCCAAACAGGTATTCCAAGCTCAGCAGCATGCAGACGAACCTGGTGGAACCTAGGGCGCAATGTTGTAGCCTCCCAAAGCGCCCCATGGTCGGATTCACCCTGTTTTCGGAATTGAGTAGAGGCTTTTTTGCCAAATTTATGAGTTATAACCGCGCTATTTCTTTCTTTGTGGCGACCGATAGGAAGTTCACAATTATACTCGGACTCCGATGTCCGATTTCGAGTCACAAACCAATACCGAAACCTTATTTGATCGGACCCATATGCATTTTTCAGAAGATCAGCGCCTATCTTAGTCTTTGCAAAGAGTGCTGGACCAGATGACTCACATTCGGGACCACAAATGTAGTAACAGTGGGTGATGCCCAGTCGTTGAAGCTCCCCCTTTCCTTCATTGACTTGGTCGCGAATGGCCTGAGTCAGGTTAGGTTTACCTTGATACCAAGGATGCGCCTGGGGCAAAAGTCCTGCAAATTTGTTGACTGCAAACCAGTCCGGCTCGTTCTTCAAAACCGGCAAGCGAACCGGTTTTTCACGTAATCGGTTCTCAGGAAAGCCAATGAAATCGCCGTTTTTAGCCATAAAAAAACCCTGGCAAGCTAGTTACCAGGGTTGAAATAAATGAGTAGCACTTACGCAAAAATATACTTCGCACAGCCTGATTTTAGACGACGGGCTGCATTTTGATGAATAATCTTGGTCTTCGCTGCCTTATCCAAAGCAGAGACAAAGGCTACAGCAGCTGCTTTGGCTGCCTCTTTGTCACCGGACTCAGCCGCTTCAGTGACTTTTTTATTTAAAGTCTTCAAGCGGGTCTTGATACGGGTGTTACGCACGGTTTGCGTAGCGGTTTTTCTAATATTCTTAATTGCGGACTTCGTATTCGCCATAGTCAAAAATTGTGGAATAGGTGACGATGAAACCGGAAAGGTCATTGTCAAGGGTTAATGGAGTTAGCTTTGGACTTCGTAAGCCGGATTTTGTCACCCCGAGGGGCGGGTATTCATTTATCTAACAGACAAGTCTGTTCTCCACAAGTGGAGCGCGACATACCCGGGATCATAGGACGGGCCGCCCGATCCCCTATTTCGTCTTGCACCAGAATGGGTTTATCATGCCGCTCCAGTTACCCGAAAGCGCGGTGGGCTCTTACCCCACCTTTTCACCCTTACCCTGAAAAAAATCAGGGCGGTTTATTCTCTGTGACACTAGCCGTCACCTCGACTTGAATCGAAGCGCCCCCGTTTTCACGAGGAATCATACCCTACGGTGTCCGGACTTTCCTCTCAAATTCTAAAGAACCAAAGCGAATACCTAAAATCCAAAGCTAACTCGCTAAGTAAACAATCCTTCCGCAATTGTCACAGGTCGTCAATTCTTCTCCTTTGCGAGCTTGTTCCAAGGTATCATTGGACACACGAAGGTGACATCCTTGACAAGTTTGCAGCTCCAGTGGCGCAACAACCGGAAGTTTTATACCTTCTGTGAGGCGATAGTATCGGTTAAAAATGGTATCTTTCACCTGTCCTTTGGACGCTTCAAAATTTGCTTCGGCCTCAACTAGCTGCTTTTCAGTTTCTGCATTCTTAGCCTCAAGGGTACTTATCGACTCCCTTATTTTAGCTACATCTTGATCAAAGACACCCTCACGCTTCTTAAAAACCACCATTTCCTCATCAATATCGAGGAGCAGCCCAATCTCTTCCTCTTCCATGTCAGAAATCTTCTTTTTCAAAACCTCAATCTCGTGAGTTAAGGCCTGGAATTCTTCGTTCTTCTTAACCTGGAGCTGCTGGTTTTTATATTTATTGATCTGCTCCTCAGCTGAACCGACCTGGATATCCAAGTTTTTACGCTGAACTTCTAAGGTCTGCAACTTGGATTTGGATTCTTCTAAAGCATCCGTCTCAGCTTGGATTTCCGCCTCATGCTTTTGTATAACCAGAGGAATTGCCTGGAGTTGATCTTTCAGACCTCTGACCACTTGGTCACGATCCTGTATAATTAGGAGGTTTTCGATATGTGGGCTCGCCATAGTCGTGCTAAGACTAAATGTAATACATATCTTCGCTTTCTTCAGGCAAGAAGGATTCTAAAGAATAACCCAATGTTTTTTCTTTTAGGGATTCTACCACCTCCAACCACACTTGCTGGACTCTTCCTCCAGAGTAACCTGTATCACCCAAGTTTATCCCCAGGAGTTCACCATCTATCGCTGTAACTATTTCATATAAAGTGACTTCCGAAGGCGGTTTTGCAAGCGAGTAGCCCCCCTGCTTACCCCTCCGACTGTTAATCAAGCCGCCATTTCTTAGTTCATTGAGAATTTGTACCAAATAATTGG
>CALJGU010000058.1 GCA_938075565.1 uncultured Opitutales bacterium
CCAGTCTTGTACAGGTAAGAATTCTTTTTAAGAAATAATCGACGTAGCGATACAAGCGGCCACAAAACCCTCCTTGCTCTTTCCTTAATACGCATTCTTTCTCCTCACTAATGTCATTAATATGATGTATACATCCATCCAAATCGACCAGTTTTCGATGTAGAAGAGATCATATCGGATTCGGTTTTCCAGACTGGTATTTCCCCTTAGACCATGGATTTGGGCCCAGCCCGTTAGGCCAGGTTTGACGGAGTGACGAGTTTGGTAGTGTTGGATTTCGTATTGAAAATCTTCGATGAGCTCGGGGCGTTCTGGTCTTGGTCCAACAAGGCTCATCTCGCCTTTTAGGATGTTCCAAAATTGAGGGATTTCATCGAGATTGGTTTCTCGCATGAAGGCGCCTATTCTCGTTCTGCGTGGATCATCTTCTACAGCCCATTGGGCTTTGTTACTTTCTTCAGCATCCAACTTCATTGATCGAAGTTTGTAGATGTTGAATGTTTTCCCATTTCTTCCTGTCCGTACCTGCTTATAGAATACAGAGCCTTTACTTTCTCGTTTGATTAGAATTGAGAGAGTTAAGATAATCGGAGCAGAAAGTATCAACCCGACTAATCCCCCTGTAATGTCGACTAGTCGTTTGAATGCCCGGGTCCCCAACTTATCTAACGGCAGAGTTTCCACCCCCATAATGGGCACTCCTGAAATATTCTGTAGGCTTAAGCCCGAAAGGAAAACTTGGAATGAGGTAGGTACAATCTTAAACGCGACATAGTTGCGTTCGCATATGGCGGCTATTTCTAGTGTTCTTTTGCGATCCAAATTGCCGGTTGCTATGATGAGGATTTCAATCGCGTTTTCTTTAACCAGTGACTCGAGCGCATTCTCTGATCCAAGAATGGGAATAGACAAATCTGATTCCTTCGCTTCATCTTTTGTGTCCTCGCGGTAGATAATCCCAACAGGGTTGTATGGGTGATTTTTATCCAAGGACATGGCCGTAAATAATTTTGAGGCATCCTCATTGATCCCCAATATGGCCACATTCTTTTGAAGCGATGGAAGAAAGTGTTTTTGAAGAAGAATTTTGTGAAGACTGATGCGCCAGAGCGTCAACAACCCAGCGGAGGTAAATAGTGCCAGGGTGACAAATATCCGAGAAATTTTTGGCTCAAATTTCAGCGCCAATGATGTCCCCAGATAAGCAAAAAACCAAAAGATGCATCCTTTGAAAATGATGGAGTAGATGCGATGGAGATGAAGGATCTGCTTGTCGTTGTAGAGTCCCAAGTATCCAAAGGTGGCGATCAAGAATAAGGTCCCTAATATCAACAGCGGCACATATAGTTGATAGTACGCTCCTTCTGGTGGAACTCCAAAATTCTTAATGAAAGATTCAAATCTCAACCAGTAAGCAAGCGATAGCGCCAAGTAGGTCACCAGCGCATCGCCTAATAGCGATACGGCTACAACAGAACTTTGATTGGATTTACGATGATGAGCCTGGGCCATCAGGAAAAAGTGGTGGATAAGAGAGATTTAAATCCGACTCTGATTAAGTGCCATTTGCAAATCAAATGATGTCCTCATTCTTCCCGCTTCTGGCCTTTGATGGTGGGGGTGTCGTCTGGATAGGCGTCGCGGAAGGGAGTTTCTGCTTGGGGCAGTAGGATGCCGGATCGCTCTTCCTTTTGTTCATTCATCAGATCGAGGAAGCGATCGAGTCGGCTTTGGTCTCTTAGGTTGGCCGATACGGCGATCACTTGATTGAGGGCTTGGCCCGTATCACCGGAAGATGCTCCGTAGGTGATTTGCACGTACCAGGCATACGGTTCGTCGTTGATGATTCGGCCTCGTTCAACCTGATTGGACGAAAGATAAAACCGCAGCCGTCGGGCGCCTCGCTTGATGGTCGGGAGTTCGACTACCGTCCAGAAATATTCCAATCGTGGGCGTGATGGATTTCCAAGATTATGAGCCAGGGCCACTTCTACGGTCAGGTCGTCTAAGAATTCTCGATTGGGCGCTGTTGGACTCGGGTTGCCCCGGACATCGACTTCTATTTCCATTTCGAGCCACGCTTCTCCACCATAGGGAGAGCGTTCTTGGGAAAAGCGCACATTGTTCACCCGCAGGTTTTCCGAGGGCTGAGCAAAGAGCTGAGAGCCAAGAGCGAATAAGAGAAGAAGCTGCAACGTTTGTGCGTTATGCTTGGGAAAACACAGAGTCATTTTATGGGTCTATCATTGATATCCGAGATGAAAGCGGCAAGCCTTTGTCTGTTAGGATATAAACCGGCCTTGCCGGCAGCTTTCCTCAAATAACCAATACCTATTCCCGAATAACTTCTTTCCATGCTTCCATTCAAAATCAGTGTCCTTGTCTTTGTGCGAAATGAGGCTGGAGAGATCTTGCTCATCGAGCGAACCAAGGAACCGAACAAAGGTTGTTGGAGCCCCATCGGAGGGAAACTGGAGATGCAGTTGGGAGAATCGCCTTATGAATGCGCGATCCGCGAGACCGAAGAGGAGATCGGCCTTCAGCTCACTGAACATGATTTGCACCTCTTTTGCATGATCTCTGAAAAGGGTTATGAAGGGAAAACACACTGGCTGATGTTCCTTTTCGACTGCCTCAAGCCTATCCACGATCTTCCGCCGACCATTGATGAAGGTCAGTTCTCATTTTTCAAAGAATCGGCGATTGATGACCTCCCGATCCCAGAAACGGACCGGAAACTTCTCTGGGACATATATAAACAAGGGCGTAGCGGATTTACTGCTCTAAGAGCCAACTGTTTTGATGGGATCCCACAAGACGTGGTGGTCGAGCAGGGAGACGCGGAAGCCTAGATAAAGTAGCCTGGATCACTGAGGGACCAGGGTGCCTGGATTCCAGAATCGCCGGTTTTACAAGCTTTTCGGCGGGTTTTAGGGCTAGTATTTTTTCTGTGCGGTATTTGTTGAACTTTCCCAAGTAGTTCCTAGAGTGCCCGCTCCTTTAATTAGGGTCTATTGTGAGTAAAACCAAGAAAACCACCAAAAAGAAGCCTGCTAAAAAGGCGTCCATGGCGAAAGCTGTGGACGTGAATGCGGGGCTGACCAACGAGCAAAGAATCGAGTTTCTTCAAACGATGATTCGTATCCGCCGCTTTGAAGAGCGCTCGTTGCGAGCTTATCAGCAGGGTAAAATCGGAGGTTTCCTCCACCTCTACATTGGGCAGGAAGCGGTTGCTGTAGGTACCGTATCTGTGATGGGCGAACATGACCACGTCATCACTGCCTATCGTGACCACGGTCACGCTCTCGCTGTGGGAATGGGGATGAACGAGTGTTTTGCCGAGCTTCAAGGTAAATACACGGGTTGCTCCAAAGGAAAAGGCGGCTCAATGCACTTTTTCGCTCCTGACAAGAATTTCTGGGGAGGTCACGGAATTGTGGCTGGCCAAACCCCCCTCGGCGCAGGGATTGCCTATGCGCTTAAATACCAAGGCCTCAAGGGTTCCTGCCTCTGCTTTATGGGAGATGGTGCGGTGAACCAGGGCGCTTATCACGAAGCGCTAAATCTTGCGGGTCTTTGGGATTTGCCGGTGGTGTATATCATCGAAAACAATGGCTATTCTATGGGCACCAGCCAGGAACGCTCCTCTGCAGGTGAGCTATTGGCCAAACGGGCTGAGGGCTACCACATCGCCTGGGATGTTTGCGACGGCCATAATCTGGAAGAAGTTCGTCAAAAGACCGCGCAGGCTATTGCCCGTGCGCATGATGAATGCAAGCCAACCATTCTGGAGATTGATACCTACCGCTACCGCGGTCACTCGGTAGCTGATCCGGACAAGACCTACCGGACCAAAGAAGAAATTGCTGAGTATCAGCGCACGAAAGACCCGATCAACCTCTACAAATCTCAATTAATCAAAGAAGGTGTTCTTTCGGAAGAGCAGGCCAAAGAAATCGATAAGGCTGCACGAGCCGAGGCTGAAGAAGCCGCTCAGTTTGCCGACCAGAGCCCATATCCACCCGTTGAGGAAATCACCCGCGACGTGTATTGGGAAGTAGACAACCCTGATCACAAAGTGTCACAAGGGCGGATCTTCTTTGAGGACCCTCACACGGATGAAGGCTGAATGCCTTCGAAAACAAAAAGCTGAAGCACATACAATATTTATACCGCGCTAGTGCGGTTAACATTTTCAAATTTAGACATGCCAGAGATTACATATAGAACAGCCCTCATGGAGGCTATGGCGGAGGAAATGGAACGGGACGATAAGGTCATGATCATGGGTGAAGAAGTAGCTCAGTTCAAAGGTTCCTATAAAGTAACAGAAGGCCTCCTCGAAAAATTCGGTGAGAAACGAGTTATCGACACCCCGATCAGTGAAGCCGGATTTACCGGTTTGGCGATCGGCGCAGCTATGATGGGACTACGTCCAATTTGTGAGCTGATGTTCTGGAGCTTTTCCTATGTGGCATTCGACCAGATGTTTAATAACGCGCCGAATGTGCGCTATATGTCCGGTGGCCTAGCCAACGTACCGCTCGTTATTCGCGGCCCTGCTAATGGGGGTACTAATGTTGGGGCAACTCATTCCCATACGCCGGAAAATTTTGCAGCCAACACTCCTGGCCTCAAAGTCGCTTGCCCAGCGACCGCCTATGACGCCAAGGGGTTGCTGAAATCTGCTATTCGCGATAATGATCCGGTTTTCTTCATGGAAAACACTATTCTCTACAATGATAAGGGTGAAGTGCCTGATGAAGAGTATCTGATTCCCCTTGGATCAGCCGACGTGAAACGTGAAGGAACCGACCTCACCATCGTAGCTCACGGCCGGGCAGTCATTACCAGCCTGAAGGCTGCCGAGATCTTGGAAGAAAAACACAACGTCCATGCTGAAGTGGTCGACTTGCGTTCGATTCGTCCGCTTGATGAAGAAACGATCCTCGAGTCTGTTCGAAAGACTAATCGCGTGTTGCTGGTAGAAGAAAATAAGCCCTTCTGCGGAGTGGATGCTCAGATCTCCCACATGATTCAGGAAAATGCCTTTGATTATCTGGACGGTCCCATCAAGCGACTCTCTGCTGTCGATGCACCTGCCATCTATTCGCCGCCGCTGGAAAAGCTACAATTGCCCTACCCTGAGATTGTTGTCACTTCAGCGCTCGACGCCCTAAAATAGCCATCTGAGATCTCCAGTTGACCACTTTAAACAGAAATAAAATTTTAGATTTTTGACCTATGGCCACCGTAATTGATATGCCCAAGTTGAGCGACACCATGAGTGTGGGAACACTCGTGAACTGGCTCAAAAATGAAGGAGATCTCATTGAATCTGGAGATCTCATCGCCGAGGTAGAAACCGACAAGGCCACTATGGAATTGGAGGCGTTTGACGAAGGTATCTTGTTAAAGCAAGTAGCCGGCGCTGGTGACCAGATTCCCATCGGGGGTGCTGTTGCCGTGATTGGCGAGAAGGATGAAACGGTCGACCTGGATGCCTTAGGTGTCGGAGCGGCCGCTCCTTTAGAAGAAGCTCCTGCCGAAGAAGTGGCAGCGCCAGCTGAAAGCAAACCTGAGGCTGTAGCTGCTCCGGAAGTAAAGGCATCCATTTCAAGCAATGGTCGGGTTAAAGCTTCTCCCTTGGCTCGCAAATTAGCCGAGAAGAAAGGCATCGACCTTGGCACCATCCAAGGAACCGGTCCTGGAGGACGTATCGTAAAGGCCGATGTGGAGTCCGCCACTTCTGGTGCCACTACGAGTGCTGCACCGCTCAACATCCCAGTCTCTAGCACCGGGTCAGCCATTGCGGAAGACGCAAAGCTTCCACTCAACAACATTCGTACGATCATTGCTCAGCGCTTGCTGGAGTCAAAAACACAGGTGCCTCACTTCTATTTGGAGACTGAGGTCGATGTAGCTCCACTCATGCAATTGCGGAAAGACTTGAACGAGCACTTGGGTCAATTGCCACCTGAACAAGGAGGCATCAAGCTGACCGTAACCGACTTTATTCTAAAGGCTACTTCCGAAGCGCTTCGTCGAGTTCCACAAGTGAATTCTTCCTGGGGTGGCGACCACATTCAACAACATGGTGCCGTTCACATGGGTGTAGCCGTAGCTGTTGATGACGGTTTGGTTGTTCCCGTAATTCGTGATTCCCATGCGAAGGGTGTTCGCCAGATCAGCGCGGAGCTCAAGGAGCTGGCCGGTAAGGCCAAGTCAAAGAAACTCTCTCCCAATGAAATGAGCGGAAGCACCTTCACGGTTTCCTCTTTGGGGATGTTTCCTATCAATGGCTTCTTCGGTATCATCAACCAGCCAAATGCCGGGATCCTATCTGTGGGTACCGCAATTAAGCAGCCGGTTGTCGATGCCAATGACAACATTGTGGTCGGTCATCGCATGACCATCGGAGCGAGCTTTGATCACCGTGTTGTGGACGGTGCTGTTGGTGCGATGTTCCTCAAAGCGCTTAAGGAGATTCTCGAGACGCCGGCTTTGATTCTGCTTTAATGAAGTAGCACAGGCATCTTGCCTGTGAGCTCACCCGGAACAAACACAGGCAAGATGCCTGTGCTACTCTTATGTTACCCTTCCGCCCTCACCGCTGCGTCGGCAAGGATAGCCTCCTTCATCGATTCGATGGTGGATATGGTCAGGGTCTTTTTATCTTCGAGTTCAGCAGGGTCAGTAACTTCTTCGTGACCGAAGAGGTAGAATTTGATCTTTGGCTCTGTGCCTGAACCACGGACGGCATATTTATAGCCATTCGCCAAGGTAAGAAAGTAGAAGTCCTGCTTCGGGATGGTTTCGCCATCTGCATCGGTTAAAACATCGACTCCGAAATCCTTCATTTCAGTGACCGCAATATCGCCAATGTCCTTGGGAGTATCGGAACGGTAGGATTCCAGGATGTTCTTGATCTTCTGAGCTCCGGCAGCGCCTTCATAGTAAACGTTCCCTAGCGTTTCATAGAAGTACCCGTACTTAGAATACAGAGTGTCCAAGTAATCGAGGAACGTTTTGCCTTGGCTCTTCAGGTAGGAAGCAATTTCGCAAAACATGACCACTGCGGCGTTACCATCTTTATCGCGAACGGCGTCGCTTCCCAGATAGCCATAACTCTCTTCTCCGCCAAACACGTAGAAGGTTGAATGCTCCTGAAGGAGGTCAGCCCGTTTTAAATAATCGGTATTGTCGTAGTCGATTTGGTAACCGTGCTTTTCTTTTAGTTGATCCTGAAGCTGCTGTTCGTAATTACCGATTTTTTCTCCGATCCATTTAAATCCGGTTAAGGTGTTGATGACCTTGAGGCCATGAGCTGCTCCGATGGTATCTTGAAGAGGAGTAGTAACAAAGGTCTTCACAAGTACCGCTCCTTCTGTTCCGCCGGGAGGTAGAATGCCGCGCTCTTTCATTTGCACTATGCGATACTCCGCCATGACCGAGCCAATCTGGTTACCCGTGAGCAGCTGCATCTTGCCTTCACTATCACGAACAGCAACGCCCATGCGGTCGCAGTCCGGGTCGGTGGCAATAACTACATCGGCCCCGGTTGCTTCTGCCCGTTCGATGGACATGGCAAGCGCCTCAGCGTTTTCTGGATTGGGAGATACAACTGAGGCAAACTGGGGGTCAAAGTCGTTTTGAGCTTCCACAACGTCGACTGCGATACCGAGGCGTTGCAGGACAGGGATCGAAGCGATGCCTCCAGTCCCATGAATGGGGCTGAACACTACCTTTAAGTCGCTCTTTTCAAATAATTCTTTGTCGAGGGCTACATCCATGACAGAGTCGTAGTAAGCCTCATCAATGGAAGCGGGTAGGGTGATTACCTTCTCCATATCCAGTTCGAAGTGCTGCGCGGTCTCTGGTAGATTAACCAGACCGACTTGCTCCACGATACCAGAAGCGTGTGGCTCGACAACTTGTGCACCGTCTGTGAAATAGGCCTTGAAGCCATTGTCATGCGGTGGGTTGTGACTGGCGGTAATAACGATGCCTGCAGTAGCGCCCAGTTTGCGAACGCTGAAACTGAGATGTGGTGTTGATCGTGGACCGTCGAAAATCATGGCGATACCGCCCAGGCGAGTCCAGGTAGAGGCAGCCAGTTTACAGAAGTATCTGGAAAAATGTCGAACGTCGTGAGCGATCACCAGCTTTGGAGCATCGAAAATCTCATTACTATCCAGGTACTGCTTATTGTAGTTGTATAGGCCGATGGTCGCGCGGATGACGTTGAAGTCGTTCAATACATTCGAGCCAATGGCTGGGTGCTCGGGTGTCCCTTGTGAAGAAAGTGTTCCTGTTTCACCAGCAGCTGTCACTTTGCCGATCGTACGACCTCGGATTCCGCCGGTGCCGAATTCCATATTTTTATAAAAGCGATCGTTCAGTTCTTCCCACGCTTCTTTCGAGATCAATTCCTCAATGCTCTGAAGTGCCCAATCGGGGAGGAAGTTTCCTTCTACCCAAAGGGTGACGTTGTCGGCGGTCGATTGCAGGACGTTGCCAGCATCTGCTGCGGCTTGTATGGATGCTGTAAGGCTCATGGTATAAAATTTATAGGTCTATAGATTCTGTAAGATCTGGTTTGTTTGCCAATTGGCTCCAACTAGTTGCAAATGAATTCGCGTCGTATCCAAAAAGTGGACTCACCTCGATGGAGTTAAGAGGAACTCCATTATTATCGGTTGCGACCTTTGCTCCAACGTTTTCCAACCAAGATGCAAATTCTTTCATCTGGTCATCGCGACAGGTCTTGGGCGAATCAAGGCCCTCGGCATTCTTGACGGGGCTGAAATCAGATTCGCGCTGGGTCTCGATAGTGACGGTATGGTCGGAAAAAGGAAGAGCATCGAATACAAACATCTCGAACTTGATGCCGTTTGGCTCGGCCGGGCTCACAGCATTTCCATCGGCGTCGATCGTCGGGATCTTTTTATTAGCTCGGTGCAAGGGAAGGCTAGGGGCCGATGCGTCGCCACCACCCATTTGAATAATGAAGTCGCGAGAGAGCACATGGATAGCGATGCTGCCTGAAAGGAACTTCAATTGCCCGAATTCATCTGTCGCGTGCATCAGGTCTTCTGGCAGGTCGGAGTATTCGATGACCAAGGTCTTGTTGCCTTGGGTGCAGAATACGCCCACTTTCTCCTCTGCATAGGCTTTGGGAATCATCTTACTAGACATGCCTGCCTGGTTTTGCAGATGGAATCCGATGAAGGCGGGGTCAATGACCTTGATGAGGGGATTGTCTACTTGGAAGTAACTCAACACCTCGATGTTGTTTTCCTCCATCACCTGGGTCGCACCACTGCGCACGAGTGCCCTTAATGATCCACCGTGCCCATCAGGACTCATGGCGATTGAGCTTTTACTGGATAGTAGAATCTTACCGCTTGTATCAATGGCTGGCATACGCCCCTGGCGGAAAAAATGCACCTGCTCGGACTTCAGCCCAAAATGCTGGTTCGATTCAAAGAAATCCACGGTATCCTGATGATTGACGTGGCTGGTCATGATGAACCAGGGGATGGTCGTTTCGTAGGTGTTTTCGGCACCCCGAACTTTTTCGGCAAAAACCTGAAACAGGCTCTTTTGACGGATCGGTGTGACGGGGTAGAGGCCTTTCGGCTTATCGTAGCCCAAGCGGGTTCCCTGACCTCCAGCCACCACAAAGGCGGCTACGGATCCATTGCGGAGGGCCGCTTCGCCGGCTTGGCGTGCTTCATCCCAGCTCGCTGAGTTCCCTACTTGTGAGGGATGTGCAATATAGGGTGCAGGTTCCAATCCGGAAAAATCCTGGTGTTCAGCCTCGGCGCCTGCGACCAGTGTCCGGTGCAGGGTGGCGATTTCTTGTAGGTCAATTTCTGCAGCCTCGGCCAGGAGCGATTCTTGCTCCTCGGTAGAGAGCGTGCCAAAAAATTGAAACACGTGGCCTTGGCCAGCATTCGTAAATTGTTCGATGAGAGGAGATTGAGTCATGGTGTGGGTGTGGTTTCCTCCGGATCATTGGGGAAACGGTAAATCCATTCTTCCGGCCTTGTATAGCCGAGGCGTTCGCGAACAACACGTTCCAGAAAGACCGGGTCTGTCAGCAACTTGTCGAGGTATTCCTCCTTTGCCGTCAGATCCTGTTCGATCTGCTTGATTTTAACCGCGTACTCCATGTCCTTGGTCTTTAGGTAGGCCAGTTGATTGCGGGTTTTGTACAGCTCAATAGCCATAATAACCAGCACCAGAGAGCACATCACTAACAAGCAGGTCAGTAGCGTTGTTAAAACGAACTGTTTCATTCAATTAAAAGGATGGGCTACACTAGGGAGGGTCTAGAAATTCACTCAAGTCGAATATGAGAGATCTTTCCTCGAACTTGGACAATTTCCCGCTTTTAGGTGATTTTACTCATAGGCGTTCAAATTTCTGTCAAAAGCGGTTAAATCGTCTTTCTTCCGTGCTGGGCCAACCCGTTCTATGGCTCACTGGGAGCGTGACTTTCCTCTATCCTATCCAACTCAACTCTGAGGATCGTCATATAGAACCCAACAAAGCGACTCATGTATCAGGACTACTTTGGCTTTCACGAAATGCCCTTCAACATCACCCCTGACCCAAAATTTTTGTATCTGAGTCAGTTCCACAACGAAGCTCTCCAACACCTCAAATACGGTATTGAGGAGAAAAAGGGCTTCATCGTGCTAACTGGTGAAGTAGGTTGTGGGAAAACTACCTTGTGCCGTCGTCTGCTCAACGAGCTAGACTCCGAGCATTATGAAACGGCTCTTATTCTTAACCCTCGTGTTACGGAGACCCAATTGCTCAGAGCGATACTCACGGAACTTGGGGTGGAAAATCCACCTTGTGGTAAGAATGAGCTGATCGATGCCATTTACGACCTGACTCTTCGACGCCACCAGGCGGGAAAAGACGTGGTGATGATCATCGATGAATCTCAGAATTTGTCATTTGAAGTGCTCGAGCAGGTGCGTCTTCTTTCGAATCTGGAAACGGATACCCAGAAATTGATGCAAATCATTCTGATTGGGCAGCCAGAGCTCAATGATGTGCTCGACCAGAAACGCTTACGCCAGCTTCGTCAGCGAATCTTGGTGCGTTACGATCTTTCCCGTCTCAATTACGACGACACCGTTCATTACATCCAGCATCGTCTGAGTCGTGCCGGTTCATCTGGTAGACCCCAGTTTACCCGTGTGGCGGAAAAACGTGTGTTCAAATGGAGCGGAGGTATTCCCCGTATGATTAACAATATTTGCGATAAAGCACTTCTTTCAGCCTATGCTCGGAGTTCGGACCAAGTGAACTACTGGGACGTCCGACGCGGCCGTAAATCTTTAAACTACTAAAATTACTATGAGTCTCATAAACGACGCATTGAAAAAGGCTCAGACGGATGTCGTCCGAGGTACTCCACCCAATCCTATGGCTGGAAGCTTTGCTGGCGCACACGTTCGTCCCCAAAAGCAGAGTCCATTTCTTAAACTAGGTATCTGTGCCCTCTTTCTCGCAGCCGGTGTTTGGGCCGTATCTCTATTCCTGGGTTCATCAGATGAGCCAATCGCAGTAATGGAAGTAGCCACAGCAGCGCCAACCACGGCTTTGGAAGCAGCTCCAGAAGTGGCAGCTGTTCCGTCTGAACCTGTTGTTGCAGTGGCACCAAATACGCCGGTTGCAACCGAAAGCCTACAAGCTCCTTCAGCTACTGAAGCGCAGACGGTAGAGGTTGCTCCAGCACTCGCTGAGATTTCTACCCCCGTCGTTTCGGCACCTGCACAACCTGCACCTACTCCAATTTCCAATCCTGCTCCAACTGCGACACCAGAGCCAGCCGCGCCCGTAGTTGTAGAAGCAGCGCCTGCTGCAACAGCTCCGGCTGTTCCGCCTGAAGCACAGGCCGTTGAAGCTGCACCTAAGCCTGCAACCGCCCAAGGAGTGAAAGACGAAATCATTTACACCCTCAAGCAACTGGAAATTACTGCGGTTATGGGCGACGGCAATAAAGCCCGCATCATGAGTGGAGGTCAAATCCACCGGGCAGGCGAACTCATCAATTTGGACCTAAAAATACGTTTTCAGGGCAAGAAGGCTAAAACCTTGTTTTTTACCGACGCTGCAGGCGAGGTATACGAGAAAGCGCTTTAAGCAGATCGGGTAGCCGTCATCTACGAATGGGTTTAGTCCTCAGTAGTAATGTAAGGGGCCAGGCTATTCACGCGCTGGCGGCCTAATCCTTCGATCTTCATCAGTTCCCAAATCGATGCGTAGGGTCGATTGTCGATAATCTTATTCGCCAAGGCGGGGCCGAGTCCGGGAACCAAACGCAGTTCGCGCTCATTAGCCTTGTTGATATCGACCAGGAGCACGGTTCCATCAGATAGATGTTCCGAATGATCTATTGGATTACTCTTTTTTGCCCCACTCAGGCTAAAATCTGGAATGGGGTCGGTATCTGAATCATTGGATACCGTGAGCGGTTCCAGAGTTTTGGGTTGAGCTTCGCCAAAGCTTGGGCCGAATCTCGGCTGCTGTTTCGCTTTGGACTTCTGCTCGAGTGTAGCCGGAGTAATTCTCTGGCTTGTTGAGGGAGCGGTTATTGTAGGTTGAATGACCGGGGTGGATGAGAGAGAGGCGGTTTGGACTTCCCTCACTGGGACGTCCGACAATTTTTCCTGCAGGACCTTATTGTCCTCTTGGAGGGATGCGACCTGGGTCTTGAGATGCTCCATTTGCTTGAGGAGCTGAATGTTGGCCGATGAGAGGTCCCTATTCATGATGCCCAAATCCCTGTTTCTTTTCTCAAGCTTTAGGTTTTTCTCAGACAGATCATTAATTTTCTGCGCTGATTCCTTCTGGGTCTTGTCCAAATGGAGCATCACGGATTTCAAATCCTTCTCCACCTTGGCTTCTGCAGCAAATAGGGACAGGGGTGCGAGTAGTGTCGTCAGTAAAGCGACTGAAAGGTACTGTTTCATAGCCTCCAGGGTGTTGATAGAATTGATTATAGTGTGCTGAGACAGCACTACCTGGGCATTTCAGGTAAAAATGAAAACTTACGGCCCCTATACTACCTCCGTCAATCAAGGATAGGATAATAGGACTATTTACACCCTAATCTACTGGGTTCTCCGATGCGCTTGCTTCCGGAATCTCGCTAATCGGGGTTGCTATCGCGTATGGTTGGAGCCTTCTGAGCTTCATTGGGCCGAATCCCTGCAGCTGAATCAGGTCCTCGATCGCGTCCCAGGGACGGCCGTCAATGATGTTATCGGCGAGAAATTCGTTCACCAAGGGGAGGGCGAGTAAATCCTCGCGAGAGGCGCTGTTGATATCGAGCAAATCGCCTTCAGGAATTTCCACCGGTGGTAAATCCTCGGCCAATCGGCCTCCGCCGCCTTGTCCTCGTCCACCTCGGCCTCCTTGCCCTGGGCCTGCGTTCCCGAAATTGGAATTAGAGGCAATGACCTCTGCAGCAATCACATCGGTTGCGAGTTCGCTGGTTGAAATGTTAGACTCTTTGAGGAGTAACTCCGTTTTGAGGTCGAGGACTTCATTGTCGGCCTGAGTAAGCAGGGTTTTGAGCTTGGCATTCTCATGCTCCAAGTAGGATACCTGAAGTTCCAGAGATGCGATTTCCTCTCGAAGCCCTTGCTGGCTTTTATCGAAAAGAAGCATCACGCCTTTGAGTTTATCTTCGAGCTCGGTGTCTGTGGTATCGGCCCAGCTGAAAGTTGCCATGAGAAGGCTGGCCATGAGTGAAAAAATGAGGATGCGCATGAGTCGGATAGTTAGGATGGTTGTTTGGATATTTGGTTTTGCGGATAATTTATTCTACGGTGACGAAGGGCGAGATGCGTCGCAACTTCATAGGCCCAAAACCTTGATTGAGGATGAGGTCTTCAAGCGTTTCGTAGGGTCGGTTGGAAATTATCTGTTCAGCCATGGCTTCATCAATGGTCGGGAGGGCTGCCAGTTCTCTCGGTGTGGCTGTGTTTATGTTGAGCAAAGTTTCGGACGGGGCGCTTTCGGATTGAATGGGCGAAGTTGCCACTGTGCTCGCTAATAACGATTCATCGCTTGCAGCTGAATTCACGCTGCCGGCTAAGCGGTTGGTTTGAAGGGGGCTGACTCGAGTTCGCTCACGGCAATCTCCGAGAGCTTTTCCCGCAACAACGCGTTTTCCGATTCCAGAGACTCGATCGATTTTTCCGCGGATTGCAGGTCTTGGTAAAGCGCCAGGTTGGCCTTGATTAGAGCTTTATTTGACTCACCTAGCTCTGCCACCTCCTGCTTCAGCGATTCCTGGTTTTTATCGAACATAGCCGTGACTAGCTTTTCTGCGAGCACTGGGTCTTCCGTTTGGCCGTTAAGAAAAAGCATCGGACCAACGATCAGCATAAGCAAAAGAATCAGGTGCTTCATAACAGGTTGAGATAAGGTTCGGATGGATGAGTATCTGCTGAGGTGAAGAGTCCCTTTCAGATAAAAATGAAAATGAATAGCGGCCATTCTCTCCGCAATCTCGAAATTGTTGAGAGAACCCCATTTATTCAAGTGTGATCCCCCTATTCATCGGATTTAAACGCTCATTTCTATCGTCCTCTTGACCCATGAGCTAGAGATCTGATTTTCTAAAACGGTCCTGCTTTTCTCGATGAAGATTTTGTTACGAATTCTCCTGTGCACACTTATAGGTATGAGTGCCATTGCCTTGGCCGGGAACACTAACCGATTGGGAGTATCTTTTGAGTGGCGTTATTTCGGCACGTGAGAGTGGGGATTACACGACCTCAGTTGAGCTGAGCAAAGAGGCATTGAAGTTCGATGAGGAGGAATTCGGGAAAGAAGATAAGTATTACTTTCTAAGCCTGTCTCAATTGGGAACCTCTCACCAGATGAGTGGAGCGATTGAAGAGGCCGAGGCAATTTTCAACCGAGCCTTGAAAGAAAAAGAACGGCTCTTTGGCGTTGATCATCCCAGCGTTGCTGCGAGCTTGTTTCAACTGGGACAAGTGGAGCTTAAAAAAGGAAGACGCCAAGTTGCCGAACAATTATTCATGCGAGCGAATGCCATTTCCATGACCCATCCTGAGTCGAACAATACGATTGATTCGTTGGCCTTCAACCTTCGCGATCGTGATCGTACGCTGCAACTTGAAGAACGCTACCTATACGAGCTTCAGGCATACGAACTAGAGCTTGGCGATGATCATCCGGAACTCCTAATGGTGCTCAACAACCTCGGATTACTTTACCAATTTCAGGGACGTTACGATGAGGCGATAGAACTGTTTCAACGTATCAAAACCCTGCGGTCATTTCGCCAGCTGGACCCGAGTATCGTTAGGGTAGAAATCACACTATTAATTTAGTACACAAAAAAGACTCAATCGAACGCGTCCGATTGAGCCCTTTGAAAAGTTAATCAGAGCGATTAAGCTGTTACAGCCTCTGCTGGGGCTTCTTCTTCGTCATTTGCCGTGGGGTCATAGATATACCCTACGCCGTGGATGGTCCGGAAGGCAGTCAAAGTAAGATCATTCTTGTTAAAGTGATCGCGAATCTTCACGATATACTGGTCTAAAGAACGACTTTTGACGTCGGCATGTATTCCCCAAACACCATGGATAAGTGCTTTGCGAGTAATGACCTTTCCTTCATTGGATACGAGGAATGCCATGATACCCAGTTCCTTGCGTCCGATCTTTACCACTGTGCTATTGGGGAACTTAAGCTCCAAGCGCAGGGGATTAACATCAGCTCCGCAGAACGGGAAGGCTTCCTGTGAAATTTGAGCATTCTTGGTGATGTGGTGGTCACTTGCAGTTTCCGTGCGACGAAGTACGGCGCGAATACGAGCAACCAGCTCAGGGAAACTAAAAGGTTTGGTGATGTAGTCGTCGCCACCTCGTGTGAGGCCTTGGACGATCTGACTTTCAGAATCGTAAGCGGTGAGGAAAATGGTTGGGACTTTTAGGTCGTCATTTACCAGGTCGTCTAGCAAGTCGGTGCCGGAGCGGTCGGGTAGGTTGATGTCTAGTAACATCAGGTTGACATGATTACGCTTCAAGAAGCGAAATGCAGCGTCTGCGGTGTAAGCCACCTGACAAACCATGCCAGCAGTTTCCAGTTGAGTGCTTATGAGAGAAGCGAGGTCTTTTTGGTCTTCAACGACCAAAATTAGTGGTTTTGGGTCAGCCATAATAGGATTAGTTAAAAGGATTTAGTTGAGTGCCCTCGCGTCGATAAAATCGAGTTTGAGAGCTAAGTTGAGATAATAAGGATTGTGGTAAACTGGGTTAATAAGGGGCCTTTTTACAATTGTAAATGTAAGTTTCAGTTTAAAATGAAACGATTTTACTCAGATTTTACGCCCATTCTTAGCCACATTAAGTTATTTTTAGCTCTGAGATGGGGCTCTTACTGGCTGAATTGACGTTTTTTTGTTGAGACCGGGAAAGGGGAAACCAATGTGCTGTGAATCGATTTATGAAAACGCCATTGCTTATGCTCGGCTTGCCTAAGGGCAGCCTAGAAGAATCCACCATAAAGCTGTTTGCTAAAGCTGGATTTAAAATCACCAAGAGTTCTCGTTCGTATCGTCCCGCGATCAACGACGATGAGCTGGACGGTCGCTTCGTCCGTGCTCAGGAGATCAGTCGCTATGTCGAGCATGGTTATTTCGACTGTGGACTCACCGGTTACGACTGGGTCGTTGAAAACAATGCGGATGTGGTTGAGGTATGCGATCTGGTTTACAGTCGTGCTTCCCGCAAGAAGTCACGATGGGTTTTGGCTGTTCCTGAAGCATCATCCGTGCAGAAAGCAGAAGACCTTGAAGGCAAATATGTCGCGACTGAAGTGGTCAATATCGTCGAAAAGTATTTCGCTGAAAAAGGCGTGAAGGCCAATGTCGAGTTTTCCTGGGGTGCAACTGAAGTGAAAGTGCCAGACCTGGTAGACGCAATTGTGGATCTGACAGAAACAGGTAGTTCTCTACGTGCGAACAAACTACGCATCGTTGATACCTTGCTGGAAACGAACACCAAGCTTATCGCAAACAAGGCCAGCTGGGAGAATCCTGAGAAGCGCAAGAAGATCGAGCAGATCAGTCTCTTGCTTCAGGCCGCTCTCGAAGCAGGCGACAAGGTGGGGCTGAAGTTGAATATTCGCCGGGCTAACCTCGATGAGATCTTGGAGAAGCTCCCTTCATTACGTAATCCAACCATATCCAATCTGGGTGACGAGTGTTGGGTCGCAGTAGAAACCATCATCGAAGAATCGGTGGTTCGCGAAATTATCCCTGCTTTGAAAGATCTGGGAGCAGAAGGCATCATCGAATACCCACTCAACAAAGTCGTTTATTAAGAGTTTCGGGCATGAAGGTGACGGGTGGGCTAGTTCAAAACCGACCCTACTTTCACTTCCGTCCTACCGACTGCTATGTGGGATTGCAGCAGGTGAGCGATTAAATGAAATCCTCGCGAAGCTTGGGCTATCGATTGCCCTCTGAATGGGAGCCGCAGGAGGCCGTTTGGTTGTCTTGGCCTACGAATCCTGCAAGCTGGTCTCATTGCTGGGATGCGATTCAACCTAAGTTCGCAGAAATTGCACTGGTACTTTCCAAGTATCAAAGCGTTTATATCAACCTGGTAACTGAACTTCAGTGGGAAGTTGAAACCATTTTGGAGAAGGTTGGATTGAGTCTAGGATTGGCGAGAGGAGACATCCAGTTTTTTGATCATCCGGTGAACCATGTGTGGGTGCGTGACTACGGGCCTATCTATACAAGAAGCAAAGACGATGGATCCGTTGCGCTCACGAATTGGAGATTCAATGGTTGGGGTGACAAATATCCATTCGAGCTCGATAACCAGGTCCCGGCTTTAGTCGCAAGCCAGGTGGGTCTACCCTGTTTTGACCAGACCCTGATTCTTGAAGACGGATCGATAGAAACCAACGGGCAGGGCGACTTGCTCGTCACGACGAATTGCCTTTTGAATCCCAATCGGAATCCTGACTGTTCGCGCGAAGAGATTGAAGTGCAGCTCAAATCCGGACTGGGAGTAGATAAAGTTCACTGGCTGGATGGATGTATTGAAGGCGACGATACAGATGGGCACATCGATAACCTGGTAAGGTTCTTCAAACCGAATGGTGTGCTGGTCGCTTCGGGGCATGATCAGAACGACCCCAGTTTTGACGCATTGGTCAGGCTGGAACGTCAATGCCGCGAGCTAACATTGTCCAACGGGGAGTCCGTGGAGGTGAGGCTGGTCCCGCTTCCGGAATCACGTACCCAGGATGAACGTCGATTGCCGATGAGCTATGTAAACTTCTTTGTAGGAAACCAAGTGGTGATCATGCCGTCCTATGGGCAGGAAGCATCGGATGCCAACGCGCATAAGATTGTGTCGGAAGCGTTTCCGGACAGGGAGGTCCTCTCGATTAATTGCCAAGAAGTAATTCAGGATGGTGGAGCTTTGCATTGCCTGACCCAACAAGTCCCCCAGACTCAACTATAGATGTCTCGAGCCAGCAGTAAAAAATCCAAACCATCTTTGAAAGACCGGTGGCGGTATGGATTTGAAATCGGGTTGATTGGATTGCTTGTAGTTCTCTTTTTCAACCTTCTGGCATGGCCTTTTGTTCCAGTCGACCAGGGCTTAGACGGGAGTTGGCAGGCCGTTCTGACATACGCGCAGCAAAAGGGTCTGCATTTTGGGGACGACATTATATTTACCTATGGGCCTCTGGGAAACCTGTCTTCGTTTTCATATTCCGGGTACAACCATGCCGGTAAGTTCGCTTTCGAACTCTTCATGCGATTTGCCATGGTCGTTTTTCTATACCGGTTTCTGTTTAACTTGAGACCGTATGTGAAGTTGGGGTGTCTCTTTCTTTACCTCTTCATTCTCCAGTTTCTGCCGGATGTGTATGAAACCTATTTCTTTTTCGGGATGCTTTCCTGGGCTGCTGCACTTTTGTTGGAGCGACCCCGAAAGAACCGAAAACCACTCGCTTTATTATCGGTGGGAGTGGCCTATCTGGTGGTCGCTTCTTTGGTCAAATTTACCCTGCTGATTGCTGCGATATTTTGCCTCGCGTTGGTGTTTGCTTACTTGTGGGTGCAAGTCAGACGAGTGGAGGCCATCGGAGCCTTGGGCGGCTATGGGCTTGGTGTTCTGGCCTTGTGGTCGCTACTGGGACAACGGTTTGGAGATATTCCGGCTTATCTCTATGGATCCTACCAAGTAGCAAAGGGGTATGCCATGAGTATGCAGGTCCCCACGGAAGAAGGCGCGATGAAGTACTTTCTACTTCTTCTACTTAGTTCCGTCGCAATCGTTGCCGTTGTATTAACAGAACACTTACGTGGCAAAAGAAAGCATAACCGATTCAAGCAAGCTTGGGCACCTCTAGTCCTTTTGTATGGGGGATTCTTTTTTATGGTGTGGAAGCAGGGGGTCGTTCGGTCGGATGGACACATCTGGCAATTTATCTGTTATGTCCCGCTCGCAGCCTGGTTTTTATTCCCTGCCGTAAAAAAGCAAAGTTCCCAAGTGATGCTGGGTGCGTTGCTGGTCGTTCAGTTTCTTCCAATGCTTACCGCGATGACAGCTTTTTACCCTGGGTTCCTGACTGAAGTCCCAGGGCGGACGTGGACCCACACGGCCAGTGGGCTAAATGGGTTTCTAAATCCGAGCAGTTCCATGAATGAGCTGAAGGTAGCTTTGGATCAGAAGGGCACTGCTCTGAGAAACCAGTATAGCTTGTTGAACAGCATCAACGATCAATCTGTGGATGTGGTGGGGGATCATCAGGGCTTGGCCGTCCTAACAGGGCTTCGTTATCTGCCTCGGCCCGTCTTTCAAAATTATGTGGCTAACAATGCCTACCTTCAGGATTTAAATGCGCGCTATTGGGAAGCTGGAAATACTCCGGATCGAATAATCCAAAGCCTCGGTGGAATTGACGGCACTATGCACACTCAGTCCGATAGCCAAACGCTCCTCCATCTTTTGTCTCATTATCAACACCAAGAGACCAGTGGTATCTATGTGCTTCTTTCGAAACGGGAATCCCCTGAGCCCGCAATCTATGGGAATCCCCAAGTCATGTCTCTGGAACTTGGAAAATCCCTTCAGCTTCCGGCCACATCCTCACCCGCTCAATTGGCCAGGTTTGATATATCGCTAAATATTCTCGGGCGGTTGCGTGCGTTTTTCTATAAGCCACCCATCTTACATCTGAAGACAGAACTGAGTGACGGAAGCTCCTTCCAACATAGGTTCAATCCGGTGACTGCAGAGCGCGATTTTCTTTTCGCGCCATCCCTGAAGAGCGCCGATCACTTATGGAAGGTTCGCTCGGGTGAGCGCCTTCCACATATCACGAGTCTGACCATTGAATCTGATTCTGGGGGAAGCCTTTATTTCAAAGGAAGTGCTTCGATCACTCTCACATCTGTTTCCTGGACGAATATTCATTGAAAGCTCAAAAATCAAGAGACCCGAATCAGGCGCCAATTGAGTGGTTTTTACACCCTCCAGAAATCCCAATAAAATCCTTGAATTCAAGGATTTGAGTGCCATCCTATTGCTCTTTTCGTCCCAAACCGCCCTCCGGCGTGCGTTGGGTTTGAACCATAAATCGTTAACAATTAACCAATTATGTCGTTTCCTGAGTTTTCGGAAACGACCCAAGGATCGCTTATTATGAGCTCCGTAATGGAAGAACTTCTCGAAGATGCTAGCTTCGAGAATCTAAAAGAGGGTTCCATCATAGAAGGAACAATCATTGAAATCCGCCAAAATGAAGTCGTTGTAGACATTGGCGCTAAATCCGAAGGCAACATCGTTGGCCATGAATTTGTAGATCTAGGTGATCTAGAAATCGGTCAGGCGATTGAAGTCTTTCTAGAAAAAATTGAGGACAAAGAAGGCAACCCGGTCATCTCTTTTGACAAAGCTGAGCAAAAGAAGAACTGGGAGAAGATTCTTTCTCGTTGTGAAGAAGGTACCGTTGTTTCTGGCCGCGTTAAGGCTAAGGTCAAAGGTGGTCTCATCGTTGCCATGGGCGTCGATGCGTTCCTTCCTGCTTCACAGATCGATGTGCAGCCTCCTAAGAACCTGGACCAATATGTGGGCCAGACTTATGACTTTAAAGTACTCAAGATCAACCTCGACCGAAAGAACATCGTTGTTTCTCGCCGCGAGCTGATTGAAGAGCAACGCCACGTGAAGCGTCAGAAGCTCTTGGCTGAAGTGAAGCCAGGAGACGTTCGCCGCGGAACCGTCAAAAACATCACCGACTACGGTGCGTTTATTGACCTGGATGGCCTCGACGGTCTCCTCCACATCACCGACATGAGTTGGGGTCGTATCTCTCACCCAAGTGAAATGGTGAAGATCAGTGAGGAAATCGACGTGATGATTATCGAAGTGGATCGCGACAAAGAGCGCGTATCTCTCGGTCTCAAACAAACTACTTCCAATCCTTGGGATGACATCGAGAAACGCTACCCAGTTGGTGGCCGTATCGAAGGTAAGGTTGTTAACCTCGTGCCTTACGGTGCCTTCATCGAACTCGAAGAAGGTGTTGAAGGTCTCGTTCACGTTACCGAGCTCTCTTGGACCAAACGCATATCCAAACCAAGCGAAGTCTTGCGCGTAGGTGACAGCATCGCCGCTGTGGTTCTCGGAATCCAAAAGGACGACCAAAAGATCTCTCTTGGTGTTCGTCAGTTGGATACCAACCCATGGGATATGGTTCGTCACAACTACCCAATCGGTGCACGTGTTCGCGGTAAGGTACGCAACATCACCACTTACGGTGCTTTCATCGAACTTGAAGAAGGAATCGACGGTATGGTTCACGTTTCTGATATGTCTTGGACTCGCAAGATCAACCACCCATCTGAGATGATCAAGAAGGGTGACGAGATCGACGCACAAGTCTTGGATGTAGATCCAGATCAACAGCGCATCTCTCTCGGTCTGAAGCAACTCGCTACTGATCCTTGGGAAAGTATCCAGACTCTATACCGCATCGGTGATGTGGTTAAGGGCAGCGTTACCAAGATCACTTCCTACGGTGCCTTTGTGGAACTGCAGGATGGAATCGATGGCCTGGTTCACATTAGCCAGATCAGCGAAGACCGCGTTGAAAAGATCAAGGATGTTATCCAAACAGGCGAAGAAGTTTCTGCCCGCGTTATCAAGATTGACCGTGATGAGCGCCGTATCGGCCTCAGCATCAAGGCGGCCAACTACAATGCGGAAGAGCTTGCAGCTGAAGCTGCGGCATACGAGTCCCTCAAAGAAGGAGGCGATCTTATGTCACTCGGCGACATTCTCGACGAAGCGACCAAAGAAGACTAAACGTCCGCTTCTTAATTTCCAAGAAAGGCACTCCATTAACGGAGTGCCTTTCTTGTTTTTAAAAATGTTGGATTTGGAAGAGAGCTTTATGAGTTCTGTTCTGCCTCTTCCTGCTCTTTACGTTTCTCATCGAAGAAGTCTTTCAGAATACGCATGCGTGTTCGTTGACGATTTTCTTCACGCACCTCTTCGGCAGTTCTCTGCGTTTCTTTGTCGGTCATCAGGTTCCTCATCTTCTTGATGGCCATATTCTGGAGTTGGCGCACGCGTTCGCGCGTAATGTCGAAAATACTACCAACTTCCTCCAAGGTTTTGGGTGCATCTCCATCGAGACCGAAACGAAGACGGATTATCTTCTCCCCACGCTCCTCCAATTGATGGAGCATGTCTGAAATATCACTGGTGTATGATTTCTCTTTGAGATTCTCAAATGGGTTGAGGGCTTTCTCATCACCGATGAGGTCGCCAAAAGAGGTTCCATCATCTTCTCCGACCGGAGCATCCAGTGATGCAGGGCGCACACTCACGCTTTTCAAATGAGCAACTTTGTTAACCGGGATTCCCAATACGATGCTGACCTCTTCGTCGGTTGGCTCGCGCTCCAGTTCATCGGTCAATTGAGAAATCACGCGACGCATCTTGGCAATCTTGTCGACAAGGTGAACCGGTAGGCGAATCGCCTTACTCTGGTTGGCCAGTGCTCGTTTGATTGATTGTTTAATCCACCAAGCAGCGTAGGTACTTAGTTTGGCGCCTCGATCTGGGTCAAAACGTTCAACCGCTTTAATGAGGCCGATGTTACCTTCGCTTATCAGATCGTTAATAGGCAGCCCATAGTTGGAATAATCATTGGCGATCTTTACAACCAGACGAAGGTTTGCCCGGATCATCATATCTCGAGCCTGCTTATCTCCCTTCGCGATACGTTTGGCCAACTTCACTTCCTGCTCTGGAGTGAGTAGGTCAATTTGACCAATCTCATTCAGATAAAGCTTTATCCCCGATCGTTCTTCGGCCGTCGGTTCGACGGTGTCAGAAGTAGAATCGGGCACTTCTCTAGTGGGGCTTACCGCCTGAATGTTCGGGGCGGGTGTATTTTCAAAAGAATCTTTCTCGTTGTCTTTATTCTGGGGCATAGGTGGATGGAGAAATAATGCGGTGGACGTTATTCCACCGTTTCAGATTTTGCAAGATTCCTGGGTTTGTCCACATCACATCCTCGTTCGACTGCAATATGGTAGCTCAATAATTGAACAGGTATGGATGCTAAGATGGGTGCTGCAACAGGGTGACAATCGGGAATCACCATTTCGTCATCCGCCAATCCTTCCGGCATGGTGCAACTCTCGGAGCGGACGACGATGAGCTGGCCCTTACGAGCTTTCACCTCCTGCATGTTGGAAACGACTTTGGATAGGGTATCGGGTTCAGTAGCGATAAACAAAGAGGGGCAATCTTCACTGATCAGCGCGATGGGCCCGTGCTTCATTTCGGCTGCTGGATAACCTTCAGCATGAATGTAAGAAATCTCCTTGAGCTTAAGGGCTCCTTCCAAGGCGATGGGAAACATGCTCTGACGACCCAGGAAGAGGAAATCCTGTTTATGAACATATTTTTTGGCAATGCGGTGTATGTCTTCGCTCAGCTGAACAATCTTTTCCACCAGGCTAGGGATCTGTTTCAATCCTTCGACCATTTCGACTCCGTCGTTGAAGCTCATGTCGCGTAGTCGACCGAGGTAAAGGGCGAGTATGGAACCGATCATCAACTGTGATGTAAATGCTTTGGTAGATGCGACACCTACTTCTGGCCCGGCGTGTTGATAGATACCTCCATCTGACTCGCGGGCGATAGTCGATCCAACGCCGTTGGTGATTGCTAATGTGGTATAACCTTTTCGCTTCGATTCACGCAATGCGGCCAGGGTGTCGATGGTTTCACCAGATTGGCTGACTACCATGACCAACGTATTTTTATCGAGCGGTGCGTTTCGATAGCGAAACTCCGAAGCGTATTCTACCTCTACGGGAATACGGGCGTACTTTTCGATGAGGAACTCCATGGTCAAACAGGCGTGCCAGGCCGTTCCGCAAGCGCAGAGCAATATGCGGTCGATTTGTCGGAGGTCCTGTGGGGTGATGTTCAAACCACCAAATTTGGCGGTGCTACCATCTTGGGAGAATCGTCCGCGCATCGCATTCTCCAGAGCAGTCGGTTGTTCAAAAATCTCCTTGAGCATATAGTGCTCAAAGTCTCCCAGTTCACCCTCCGATACATCCCAATCGACGGTGTTAATGACGGGTTTGATATCTTCCGAATCCAGGGTGGTTAAAGAAAACTGATTCCCAACGATGTGCACCAGCTCGCCGTCGTTCATATAAACCACGTCGGGTGTACGACTAACGAGTGCAGCTACGTCACTGGCGAGTAGAATCTCTTCTCGACCAACTCCTTGAATGAGTGGCGACCCATGTCGGGCTCCAACCATTTCATCGGGGCAGTTGGCACAAAGAGCGGCGAGTCCGTAAGTACCTTCTACATGAAGCAGGGCCTTTCGCACACTCGTGGCAAAACGACTTCCTTCTGCTGTTTCGGCCTCTTTTGCGTAGTGGTAAGCTATGAGGTTACAGAGTACCTCCGTGTCCGTTTCTGATGAAAAGCTAAACCCCTTCGAAGTGAGAAAACTCCTTAAGGTATTGTAGTTCTCAATCACCCCGTTGTGCACGAGCGTGATCTTGCCATCGGAGCTGAGGTGAGGGTGAGCATTTTCTTCTGTTACCTCGCCGTGAGTGGCCCAGCGAGTATGGCAAATGCCAATGGTAGATTCGACCGGTGCTTGCTTTATGGCACCGATCAGCTCTTTAACTCTACCCACACGTTTCGTGACAGCGAGACTGCCATCTTGTAAAACAGCCAGGCCTGATGAGTCGTAGCCTCGGTATTCGAGACGTTTTAACCCTTCGAGGAGGATGCCGGCTGCGTTTTGATTACCCAAGTGTCCAACAATTCCGCACATTTTTTAATTGTCCTGATTTTGACTCTGAGGAGGATAGTGAGTCAGAAGGACTAGCCTTTAACAAACCTAATTATGACCCCAAAAGTACTCGCAGTAATCATGGGTGGCGGACGCGGAACGCGACTCTATCCCCTTACAAAAGAACGGTGTAAACCGGCCGTTCCCTTAGCTGGAAAATATCGCTTGGTGGATATCCCTATCAGCAATTGCCTCAATTCCGGTCTCAATCGGATCTACGTCTTGACCCAGTTTAATACGGCCTCCTTGCATCGTCACATTTCTGAGTCTTACAAATTCGACCCATTTGGTGGAGGTTTTGTGGATATTCTTGCTGCTCAACAAACCGAATCAGGCAATGACTGGTATCAGGGTACTGCGGATGCAGTGCGCCAGAACCTAGTGCATTTTGACGACTTTGATTTCGATTACCTCTTAATTCTTTCCGGTGACCAACTCTATCGCATGGAGTTTGATAAATTAATCGCGGAGCACATCGAATCTGGTTCGGAAGTGACCATCGCTGCGAAAGCAATGCCTACAAGCCAGGTCGAGGGATTAGGCCTTATGCGAGTCGAGGACGATCAAACCATTACCGAGTTTGTCGAAAAACCAACGGACCCTGAGATTATTGATGGGTTGGCAATCAGTGAATCCCTGCAGTCCAAAGTGGCGAGTGCGGGTGATGAAAAGCACTGTTTGGCATCCATGGGGATCTACCTATTTAGCCGCGATCTACTTTTTAAGTCTCTCGACAACGATATGGATGACTTTGGTAAAGAGATCATCCCCGGTCTTTTGGGAGAATCAAAACTCAGGAGTTACATCTTTGACGGATACTGGGAAGACATCGGAACTGTAGGAGCATTCTTTGATTCGAACCTCTCCTTGGCGAGTGACTTGCCTCCTTTCAATTTCTTTGAAGCGAACTACCCGGTCTACACGCATGCTCGTTACTTACCTGCGTCCAAGGTCAATCGCTGCACTATCGATCACGCTATTGTAGCCGACGGTTGTATCATCCATGACGCTGACTTGAAAAACTGCTCCATTGGTGTCCGTTCCATTATTCGTGAAGGGACCAAGCTGGAAAATGTCGTGATGATGGGTGGTGACTATTTTGAAACACCCGAGGAGATTGAAGAAAACAAAGCCAAAGGTATTCCTCCTCTTGGTGTAGGAGCCAATTGCAACATACGCGATGCGATCATCGACAAAAGCACTCGGATCGGAAACAACGTGACTTTATCTCCTGAAGGGAAGGCCGATAAGACTGAGGGAGATGGCTATTATGTGCGAGATGGAGTAATAACGGTCCTAAAAGGTGCAATTATTCCAGATGGGACTATAGTTTAGTATGAAAAAATACTTCTTTGTTCCGATGGCTCAGCTCACAGTCAAATTTGCTGCCAATACGGATCATGGTTTTGAACCAATTGGAGGACGCTGAACTCGACGTCCTTTATGTGAGTGACCTTAGGCAGTACGAAGTTCCATTGATGGCAGACTTGGGTGGAAGCCTGGGCGTGCAGCCGTATCAAGCTATCATAACCCAATTGGAAGAAATCGAGGAGACCAAAGCGAATGCCCTGCTGGGAGCGGCAAAGGCGATTTTCACTGAAGCTGGCCAAGAGGATCGAATTAAAACTCACCATTCAACTGGTTTGCTCGTGGATAGCCTGCGTGAATTTGAGAGACCCTACGATTTAATCTTACTTGGGAAGCGCGGTCTTAATTCAGAGTACGCGCAGGAGCATATCGGCTCGACAGTTGAGCGTGTCGTTCGAGCTAGTAACAAACCTTGTTTGGTGACTTCTCGGGAGTTTCATCCCGTTTCTAAAGTAGCGCTGGCATATGACGGAGGAGAGAGCTGCTCAATGGCGTTGGAGTATATAAAGAGCTCTGGATTATTTAAGAACCTGGAAGTGCACATCATCACTGTTCCCGACGTAAAAGGGGAAGATTATGCGCTCAAGAATTTAAGGGAAGCTGAGGATACGCTTTCAGAAGTTGGGATAGCGCCCGTTTGCCAGATGTTACCCGGATTAACCGAGGACGCTATTTCCAGTTATGTCGTGGAGAGTGACATTTCTATGTTACTCATGGGTGCCTATGGGCACAGCCGGATTCGTCAGTTATTGATCGGTAGCACAACCACTGAGATGATCCGCCGGTGTCACATCCCTTTGATGCTGTTCCGGTAATTAGCGGTTGTCAGTCGCCGCGCGTTTACGGGCGAGCACTATAAATACAATCCCAACCACTAGCATCAGCACGGAGTAAAATACGCCTCTACTTAATCCCAAAATGAGGTCTGCGTCAGGTTCACGGAACTGCTCGCCGAAGATGCGTAAGACGGCATAGAGAGTAAAGAACTCACCGCTAAGCTGCCCAGGCGCGAGCGTCGTGACCTTTGATTTCCAAAATCTCCACTGAAGAAAAACCAGCACCACTAGTCCTTCCAATAGGGCTTCGTATAATTGGCTTGGGTGGCGAGGAATTCCATAAGGTACTGCATCTTTAAAAACGACTGCCCATTTAACGAGGGATTCAGTTCCCCACAGCTCACCGTTTATGAAGTTGGCGATTCGTCCAAATAAAACTCCAGTGGGCCCTAAGGTGACGATGATGTCTGCTACCTTCCAGAAGGCCTGCTTGTAATGAAATGCTATGTAGGCAACCGCGGCCGTCAGGCCAACGATGCCTCCGTGGCTGGCCATGCCTCCTTTCCAGACGTAGAAAAATTGGATAGGGGACCGGAGCAATGTTTCGAGATCGTACAGAAGCATGTAGCCCAATCGCCCACCTGCCATGACACCTAAGATGAGGATCAGAAGAACATTCTGCTGTTGGTCTTTATTGAAAGGGGACTTTTGCTTCTTGAAGTAGATCGACAGAAGCCAGGCTGCTGTAACAAACCCCAGAACGTAGGCGAAGCCGTACCAGCGGATACCAGAGTTTTCTGAAAACTGGATGATAAATGGACTCAGATCGTGAAGCCAATAATCCTTACCTTCGTAACTAGCAGTCATGCGGGATAATCAGGGGGTCTTCTCCGGGGAGTCGGCGGAAGGGGTGGTTTTTAAACGGTTTTGTTCATTGATCCGCTTCTGAGCTTCCTTGGCTCTGGCGAGCTCACGCATGTCCACCGCTACATCGTCTTTTTCAAATATCTCCCGACCGAGTATGTGTTCTATTATATCCTCCATCGTTACCACGCCGGTCACTGATCCAAATTCGTCCACCACAATGGCCATCTGTTGTTGCTTGGCGAGGAAGCTCTGGAGCGTGTCAGCGCCATTGGCTGTCTCCGGAACAAAGAGTGCCGTTTCCAAGATCTCGGTTAGCTTGGTATCGTGACCGTCATCAGCTATTATTTTGAGGAGGTCTCTGCGACGAACAAAGCCGACGACGTTATCGATGGTCTCATTATAAACGGGGATTCGGGCAAACGGGATGTTGTTTGTCTCTTTGAACACCTCACCAATGGTTTGATTGTCTTCGAGTGCAAACACCACCGTCCGCGGGGTCATGATGTCGTCGATGGCCACGTCATCCAAGGTGAGCGCATTGGCGATGAAGCTCGCTTCAGTACTCCGCAGTTTACCTTCCTTGGCTCCTTTCTCCGCCAGTAATTTGATTTCTTCCTCGGCTTCTTCGCTGGAAGTTTCCTGTTCTTTAACCAGTAGGCGAACAAAGCCGCGGGTAAAATAAGTAACCGGTTTCATCGACCAGCGAATCAACCACAGCGGGTAGACTGCAGCCGGCTGAATATAGACTCGGTAGGCCATCCCCACATTCTTGGGAATGATTTCCGAGAATATCAGAATCAGGAAGGTCATCGCTCCTGCAACGGCCCCTGCGGAAATAGATTGAAGGACCTCAGCTGCGAGGGTTCCAACCATCGATGCCCCTGCGGTGTTCGCGATGGTGTTCAGCGTTAAGATAGCCGAGAGGGTATCGTCGATTTCATCTATGATTGCTCTGAAAATCTTACCTTTCTTACTAGACCTCTTGTGCATCGCCTCGACTTCGGCCGAGGTGGTGCTGAGGACCATAGCTTCGAGAACGGAGCAGAATGCAGAGATTCCGATGGTCAGTAATACTGCTACAACAAAGGCTGTCATGTCAGAGGAGACCCACTCTTGAAGGTTGTAGAAATGGAGTTGGGAACTCGCATTGGGGAATGCATTCTGTGTGGCTCGATCGTATTACCGAGGAGGCTTCTCGGGAAAGGGTCGTCGGAATCAGATTTTTTGTGAAGGGTCTTCGCTTCGGGAATGTCCATGGGTTTCATTTCCCGATTCTGGAATTGATCAGGCGAAGGATTGGCCAGTTGCAGGCTAAAACTTTTCTCATTAGGCAACCCACAGTAGGGAAGTGATCACGATTTTCAAGAGTAGCTTTGCATCGGATAATACGGCTCATGTGAAATTTATTGGGCTCATGCTAACTTCGTTCTTTTGACTTTTGGATTTGCTGCTTAAGGTGCGCCTTTTATGACCGACGAAGCCTTACAAAAGACCTCACTTCACGCCTTCCATGTTGAGCAGGGAGCTCGTATGGTTCCCTTTGGTGGCTGGGATATGCCGGTTCAATACAGTGGCATTCTTGCTGAGCACCTTGCGGTGCGAAATGAAGCCGGACTCTTTGATGTCAGTCACATGGGCGAGGCGACCGTCAAAGGACCCCAAGCGCTAGACTACCTTGATTATCTGGTGACCAACGATGTCAGCAAGATGACCCCGGGGCGTGTTCTCTACACACCTATGTGTTATGAGTCTGGAACGGTGGTGGATGATCTCCTCATCTATTGTAAGTCCGACACAGACTTCCTGCTTTGCATCAACGCGGGAAATACAGAGAAGGACATCGCATGGATGTTGGAGCAATCGGCACCTTTCGATTGTGAGGTGAAAAACGTGTCTGCCGATTATTGCCAGTTAGCCATTCAGGGTCCTAAAGCTAAAGCTGTTTTGCAGAGCTTGGTCGAAACGAACCTGGCTGAGATCAAGTACTACCATTTTGAAGAAGGATCCATCTGCGGTGGCCCCGCTATTTTGAGCCGCACCGGTTACACCGGTGAAGCTGGATTCGAAGTCTATGCGGCGTGGGATCAAGGTTCAGTTATCGCTCAAGCCATACTCGATGCTGGTGAGCCCTTGGGGCTAGTGCCGGTTGGATTAGGTGCCAGGGATAGTCTCAGACTTGAAGCTGGGTTTCCTCTCTATGGTCACGAGATCAGTGATACCGCCACACCGTACGAAGGAGGTATTGGATGGACCGTGAAAATGAAAAAGTCTTCTAACTTTATAGGTAAGGATGCGCTGGCCAAACAGAAGGCGGATGGCATTCCCCGTCGTACGATTTTCTTTGTCTTGAATGATCGTCGCATCGCTCGTGCTGGGGCTCAGGTCTTTGCTGGCGACACGCTCATAGGCGAAGTCGTTTCTGGTACCCAATCGCCTGTTATCAACCAACCGATTGGTTCTGCCTTAATTAAAACAGAATTTGTCTCGTCAGAGAATTTGGAAGTCGATTTAAGAGGAAAACGTTATGGCTTAACGGCTGTGAAAACTCCTATCCACAAAAACATCTAAAACATCCGCCTTCACATTCCATGAGTAATATCCCCGCTGATCTCAAATACACCAAAGACCATGAATGGCTAAAGTTAGTCGACGAAGACACTGTGCTCCTTGGCATTACTGATTATGCTCAAACCAGTTTGGGCGACGTGACATTTGTAGAACTACCTGAGGAGGGAGACAGCTTTTCTAAAGGCGAGAGTTTCAGTGTGGTGGAGTCGGTTAAAGCGGCCTCTGATATTTACCTTCCCGTGGACGGTGAGGTTTTGGAAGTGAACACGCCGTTGGAAGATTCGCCTGAGCTCATCAATCAGGATCCTTATGGAGATGGTTGGCTGGCTAAGTTCAAAGTGACCGATGCTTCGGGCCTGACGGATTTGTTGAGTGCCGAAGATTACACGCCACTGACAGCAGAGTAGCGAACTACCGCTCACCTTTTGCCGTCATTGTATTGTTCGGCTCTTGCCGATCCTACTCCTTAAAAGAAGGCAACACGTCCTCCTCAAAATAGGGTTCCTGGTTAACCCAAAACATATATTGGACCTTCAAGAAGTCATTTGCGAAGGCGTGGAGTAAGGGGACGATATTCTTACGATTGGCTTTCACTAAATCGGCTGCCTTGGGTTGTTCTGAGCCTGCAGGAAAATCAGCACCCGTTTGGCCAATGTAGTTACCATCTTGAATGGCAATTCCCAGTGGCGCGGTGAACTCGTTTTCATGCATCATGGCCAGAGCGTGGTTCAATTGCCCTTTTCTTCGGACCATTAAGTCAGGCGCTCCTAATCCTACGCCGATGGATTCGCCATACTCATAAATGGATCGCAAGTAACCTTCATCTTCCCAGGGCAGCCATTCGCCGGGCATGAAATTGGCATACTGTAATTTTGCCGATCTAGGGAACGCCTTTTTCAGTGCCAGCATGTTTTGCTTTACAGATTCTGCATAAACCGCCGGCGTAAAAGAGGGATCCTGCTCATTGCTCACTCCCACTGCGGTTTCCTGAAGATTGATACCTTCGATCTTCCCGTCAAAATCCTTGCCCAAGGCTTCGAGGAGTGATGCGAAGCGTTTCCGAACATTTCCATTCCATCGCTTTGCCGTCCAACCTTCCTCTACTCCGTCATCATTCTTCTGAGGAATCGAACCACCATCATAATCCGGCGCATTCAAATAGCCAGGGACTCCCCGGTATCGAATGTCAAAGGTCGCATCCTGCAGCTGAATAAATAGTTTCTTACCCTTCGATTTCAAATACTCGTAGTCTTCTTGGATAATGGAGAAATCATAATTGTCTTTTGAAGACTCCAATTGTGCCCAAGCGTACATGATCTGAGCACCGCTAAACCGTGAGTGGTCCAAAAGAGGATGCTCGCGGACAGCCTCCCTGTCCCGAGTGAAATAGACGAAGTGCTTTATGTTATCAGCCTCTATCGGCGCAGTAGCACCTTCGTACGCTTTATAGGCGTTTGCATACTTATTGCCAGGATTGTTCCAATCGGCCGCAAAGCTCGAACTGCCGAGAATGATGAGAGATATAGCGAGGAGTTTGTTCATATAGGGAAAGTGGGTGCAGGTATTGGGATTTATTTTAGCCCAATAACACTTATCGATGGGGGATTGTGAAGCCTCATCTCGGGTGTCATTGGATTTAGGTATAGTATCATCCTTCCGGGTCGAGTTCCGGAATTCTTGACCTCTCTCAACAGATTTTTTTCGAGTAAATGTAGCTGATTTAGGAGAATATCCGGAAAAGGAAGCAACATCGGTGGAGCAAGGCCGCGATTTGGCGATTTTTAAGGGGGCGAAAGCGGTCTATTTTATCCCATTTTATGTGCTTCTGGCGGCCATTTCGGGATTTTGTAGGTGTTGTAAAATCAACGGGTTAATGACTTGCCTTTCTAAAAACACTTTTCTTGAGTGGTGCGCTTCAATTTTACGTATTCAATTATGGAGACAGCGCTTAACAATTTTTCTTTTACACACTTTGCCCAGGCCGCCGGTGGGCCAGGAATGGAAATGATTTTCATGTGGTTTCTCATCTTGGGGGCGATGTGGTTTTTCCTAGTAGCTCCTCAGCGTAAGAAACAAAAACAACATGCGAAATTGATCGAAGAACTGGCAACTGGAGATGAGGTCGTAACTTCCTCTGGAATTTACGGAACCATCACTAATGTGAAAGATGATCGTTTCGTCGTACGGATCGCTGAAAGCACTAAAGTTGAGATCCAGAAAAGTTTTGTTCAGGGCAAGGTCGACTCTGAAACTTCTAAGTAGCCCTATTTAACTAAACCTTTTTTTTCGGTAACTATGAATGGTAGTACCCTTTGGAAACTTATTCTCTCCGCACTCGTAGTATTCGTTGCGGTTCTTTATCTTATTCCTTACGAAGACACGCCTTTTAAGGATTACATTCTTGAGGAATGTAACCAGGACCAGACGTTCATCGATTTGGTGAATGAAGCTGAGACAGCCTACGAGAATGACGAGGCATACAGCATTTACGCAGGACTGAAAAATATCGGTCTGGAGCGTGAAATCGATCTGTCCCAGTATTTTCCTAACTTGATCTTGGAGTCCAGCTTGCGCAATATCGAGCGACGCAACGGAGTGTTGCTTGATGAGCTACTCAAGCGGTCAAAGGCAAGACTTCAGCCCGGCTTGGATCTGAAGGGTGGGGTCGTATTTGTCTTCGAACTCAACCTCGATCCAGATGTCCCGGAATATCAGCGGGATGGTGACCTCTCCAAGGCGATCGATATCCTGAGTAAACGTGTAAACTCCCTCGGTATGACCGAACCGGTGATTCGCACTACTGGCAGCAATCGAATCGAAATTCAGCTCCCCGGTGTATCCACCACGGAGAATCCGGAAATCACCGACTTTATTGTTAAGCCAGCTCGACTCGAGTTTCGCCAAGTTCATCGCTCTCAGACTCCCAGCGGTCCCAATGATCGAAATGCTCCCGTCGGTTACGAAGTCAAGGCCCTCGATCGCGAGGACAACATGGGTGCCATTCAAACGAGTTACCTCTATGTGAAACGAATTCCCGATATCAAAGGAGAGGCCATCGATTCGGCTCGCGCCGCGATTGCTGAATTCGGCGGTTTTGAAATCCATATGGACTTTACGTCCGAAGGGGGAAATCAGTTTGAGCAGCTTACTCGCGAAATTGCTAACGGTAACCAGCAGACAAACACCTTAGGTCTTTTAGCCATCACTCTGGATGGAGAGCTTCTTACCGCACCCAGCGTTAGAGCTGCCATTCCAGGAGGATCTGCACGGATCACAGGTCAATTTACTCAACGTGAAGCAGAACAAATTGCGAACGGATTGAATAATCCACTCGATGTGGAACTACGCATCGCAGAGATGTATGAAGTCGGTCCTACCATGGCCGAAGATTCTGTGAAGTCTGGTAAACAGGCTTTCATCATCGGTGCCGCCGTCGTGGTGCTCTTCATGTTAATATACTACATGGTTGCAGGTATTGTGGCTCTGCTTTCCGTACTCTTTAACCTGATCATTGTTCTCGGAACTCTTTCGAGTCTGGGGGCAACCGTCACCCTGCCTGGTGTTGCGGCCTTGGTCCTCACCGTCGGTATGGCAGTTGATGCCAATATTCTGATATACGAACGGATTCGCGAAGAGCTTAGAGCGGGCAAGACGCTGAAAAACTCATTGTTGGGGGGATTTGAAAAAGCTTTCTCCACCATTGTGGATGCCAACGTTACGACGTTGATTACGGCCTTCATCCTGATTCAGTTCGGAACCGGACCGGTAAAAGGTTTTGGTGTAACACTCGCTGTCGGTATCGGAGCAACCATGTTTGGTGCGCTGATCATCAGTCGCGTATTACTTGATCTGCTTATCAACACCGAGATCGTGAAGCGCATGCTCACTGTTTCCCTATTCAAAGAGAAGACAACGATCCCATTCCTCAACTATCGGAAGTATGCTTTTGTGAGCTCTTGGCTGATTGTAGCAGTTGGAATCGGTATGGCTGTTTATAAAGGTAATGATATCTATGGTATCGACTTCACGGGAGGAGACGAGATCTCCATGCACTTTGAACAAGAGCTATCTGTCGCTGAGATAAATGCGGTAGCCGCCGAGTTGGGTATCACCGAAGTAGGTGTAACTATCCAAACGCCACTAGGTGCCAATACGGATCCGGTTTTGAAAATCGCTACTGCATTTGATCAGGGTGACATCCTATGGAAAGCGCTTGAATCAAAATTTTCTGACCGTGGCTTAGATCTTTTGGGAACCAACCAAATCGGTCCCACCGTGGGTAAGGAGATTCAGTTCAATGCCTTCCTTTCTATTGGTATCGCGCTGGTGTGTATTCTTTTATACGTAGGTCTTCGATTCGAAGTTGGTTTTGGAGTGGGCGCTGTTGTTGCTACGGTGCATGACTTGTTCATGACGATTGGTATTTTCGTGCTTTTCGACAATCAGTTCTCAGCACCGATGGTCGCTGCCTTGCTGATGATCGTCGGTTACTCCTTGAATGATACGATCGTAGTATTTGACCGTATTCGCGAGGAGCTGGATCTGAATCCAGGGCTCAAACTGAATCAGGTCGTCAATCTTGCGATCAATCGTACCTTGTCTCGAACAGTTCTTACTTCCTTAACGACCTTGCTGGTGACGGTGTCACTGCTTGTCTTCGGTACTGGAGTGATCCGTGATTTTGCCTTCACCTTTGTGGTGGGTATTCTAACTGGAACCTTTTCTTCCATCTTCATTGCTAGTCCCGTCTTCTATTGGTGGCACAAGGGTGATCGTCGCCATGTTGAATCTCATGCTGACGTTCTGCCCAAGTATGAGTGGGAGGCCGGTAGCAAGCCCAAGAGTTGAGGAAAGTGGAGTGGCGAAATGCATCCGTTCCAGAACGGAAAGTAAACCATTTCGCTAAATCACTCGGTGTACCCAAGCTAATCGCCCAGCTTCTGGCGCGGTTGGATATCGAAGAGCCTGAGGACGCGCATGCGTTTTTGCATCCGCGACTAAAGCACTTGGATGACCCCTTCCGGATGTCTCATCTAGAAGAGGCTGTTGATCGGGTGCGCAAAGCCATGGCTGCCAACGAGCGGATCGTTATCGTTGGCGATTACGATGTCGATGGTGTGACCAGCACCGCATTGCTAGTTCATTCACTTAATCGTTTTGGAGTATTCCCCGAGTATACCGTTCCACAACGACAAGAGGAGGGCTATGGGCTTTCCCGAGCCGTTATCGATCGAGCTTTGGACGGTAAACCAGCTGGGTTGCTGATCGCGGTGGATTGCGGCACGAATTCAATTGAAGAGGTTCATCATGCCAAGGCCCAAGGTACGGATGTTATCATTATCGACCATCATCGCAGTACCGCTGAAGAGCCCAATCCTGCCATACTTGTAAACCCGCATGTGAATGATGGGGCCGACGAACCATGGAAGAATCTGTGTTCTGTCGGGTTGGTTTTTAAATTGGTTCATGGCATTGTGAAAGCCCTTCGCCAAGATGGAGATCCCACAGCATTTAAAATCGAACTCAAAGAGTATCTCGACTTGGTGGCCATGGGGACCATCGCTGATCTGGTTCCTCTCGTTGGAGAGAATCGGATACTGGCTCACCGTGGATTAAAAGCACTGGAGTGCACACGGCGAGAAGGGCTGCATGCGCTGTTTCATGTATCAGGAATGGAGATCGGGCGAACCATCATGTCTACCGATATTTCCTTCAAGCTTGGGCCGCGGATCAACGCAAGTGGTCGATTGGCGAATGCCGAGATGACGGTCAAAATGTTGCTCAGTCAAAATTTGCCCCAATGTCTCGATATGGCCAAGCAACTGGACGGCATGAACAAAGAGCGCCAAGGGATTGAGAGAGCGATCGTTGAGGAGGCAGATGAGTATATTGAAAACCATTTGCAAGGAGCGCATGGCTATGTGCTTCACAATCCTAATTGGCATCCAGGTGTCGTTGGGATTGTTGCAGGGCGTATCTCTCGTATGCACAGTGTTCCTACCATCGTGTTGGGAAAAGAAGGGGCGCTTGCGAAAGGATCCGGTAGAAGTGTTCCTGGCGTTAATCTAGTAGAGGTGCTTGGTGAATGTTCAGAGCTCCTTGAAAGTTGGGGTGGTCATCCGATGGCGACTGGAGTTTCGCTACCCCTCGAAAACGTAGAGGTATTTCAAGCAGCGTTCGATGCTGGAGTTAAGCGTGCTTTGGAAGGGGACTACTTTGAACCTGAAATTGAAATTGCCGCTTTCATTTCGCCCGATGACCTATGCCGGGATTTTATGGATAACCTGTCCATGATGTACCCGTTTGGCGAAGGTAACCCCGAGCCCGTATTTGGTTTGCGAAGAGTACAGCTTGCTCAATGTCCTGAAATCTTTGGCACCGGGCACTATCGATTTTGTCTGCGTTCAAGCAAAGGAGCTTACCTATCGGGTGTGGCCTGGAAAAAGGCCGACAATCTCCCTCCCTCGGATCGACATCTAGACCTGGCTATAAAAGTAGCGTGGAACGTCTACAATGGTCGTCGGTCACTTCAAATGGAGCTGCTCGATTGGAAACCTAATAACTAGCAGACTTGAACTAGCTTAATTCTCTTCTGGATCCTCAGCAGGAGTTTCCTCTTCTTCACCTTCCTTCTTCGGAGGTATCACTTCAAAGATGACTGAATTGCCATCGATGTGCTGTTTGATCTCAGTTTGATTGGGATCTTTAGGCTCAGCTTCTACAACTGCTTCGACGACCTCTTCAATGGATGGTGCTGAGACGTTTCCAGGTGCCGGTGCGACTTGCGCGGCGTTTTCAGTTTCCGCTGCAACATCTTCAGCCGGAAGATCGGCCACCTCGGATATCTCCAGAGGGATCCCTGTGAATGTATAAGATGAAGCCTGAAAAGCCAATCGACCCATTATGCCGTTGATAGCATGATCTGCCTGGCTGCTGGAAAGATTGAGATAAGTGACTGAGGGTGTAGGGCTGGTAGGAGCTTCCTCCCCTTCAGCAGGTTCTGGTGGTAGCTGCTGACTCATTTCTATCGTGATGGTTTCTCCAGAAAAGAGTGTGAGCTTCAAAGAACGGGTGTTCTTTTGGGCATCCTTCCAAGTTTGATTTTCTTCTTCGACCGCTCGTTCTGTAACTTCGGTAAATCTCAGATTCGTAAAGCGTCCGATCAATGAAGTGATCTCGGTTTGCTTAGGGATCCGTACGTCTACCGGAAGGGTGCTCACAAAGTCTTTGTCCTTGTCATCGCGACGCACGCCCCAGTCTCCATCTTCTAAAGAGAATTGAATGCCTGCTACTTCGTCAGCTTGGAATTCATAGAGTGTTTTGGTGGCCCAATTGGAAGAGCTCGCATCAATGTAAGGGCTTTCAGAAGAAAGATAGGCCGTCTTTTCATGACCAAACACAAACGCTTTTCCACTATTGATGGATTTTCCGTAAGTGATTTCGAAAAGACTGTCTTCTGGCCCCGACATTAGCTTGAGCGTTCCCTGGGTCAGGTCGAGCCGTCCGAGACGGTCTTCACGAGCTGTGATCTTTCTACTAATGTCTGATTCAACCAGATCGCGAATCAAAGTATTGAGCTTCGCAAAGTCGGCGGGCAGATCGTAAAGCGAGCGGACCACCCAATTGTTAGAGCCTTCAAGCTCGACTACCACTTGTTCTCCATCTTTAGCGATTTCTACGCGTTTGACGTCTTTGAGAATGTCCTGATCGAAGACTTTGGTGCCTATGAGCGGATCATCTTCCGGTGTAGTGAGGGATGCATTACGAATGTAATAACCCACCGATGTGGCAACTGCCAGACTGGCGGCAACGATAACTAATGTTCTTAGTTTCATAGGTGAAGCAAATTTACTTTCGGTTATGACGACGGATAAAGAAGAGGATGCCAGCGGCAAAGACGATGCCCGGAATCACAGTTAAATTGGCTAATGCTAAATTGAATCCGAGACTCTCTACTTTCTCGCGTAGTTTCTTTCTAACCTCGCGGCGTTCACCGCGTTTTGCGGCGGCATTGGCTTGGAGTTCCTGGATTTCGGCGCGCAACTCTGGCGTTAAAATCAAGGAGTTGCCTCCTCCCTGTTGTGTTTGCAGTTCTCGGATCCTATTCTCGAATACCTGGACCTCATTGTTGAGTTCATCGAGTTTTTGTTGGTACTCGACCTGAGCATCTTGCTCAATTTCTTCAACCACCTTGAACGGCCGAATGGTATTTCCCCGAGGACGGATGGAGATCAGGTCCTGACTTCCAGACATGAACTCTATGGTGTTGGTAAGCAAATTGAGGTTGTCGTTCAACGGTTGGAACAAGGAACCGAAAATCCGTTGAACTGAAAATTGGTCCTGCAGCCAATCCGAATCGGCAACGACAAATAGGCTACTTGGAGCTGCGGATTCTGTGAGGTGGTTTGAATCGGCCTCTTCTGGTGCTGCCTCTGCTCCTTCTGGTGTCGGAGGTGTCGGTTTTCCTTCGGGAAAGGCAGATTTAAGATTCCCGCGAACAAATCCTGCAATGGTCTCCTGACCTTCTGAAGCGGTCATGTTTTGAGTAAGTTGAACGGGATTGCGGATCTGGTTGGCCAGCATGGCGAAGAGCTTTCCTGCTTGGTCAGATGATTGAACAAGTGGGATGATCTCGATGTCAGCGCCTTCTGCTTTGCCAAATGAACCGGGCTCAACCATGAGCAAAGAGTCTAGTTGCGAGAGGATAAACTCATTGGAGTTCAAGGCCGCTTCGTCTAGATTCAACCAGGTTGGCATTTGCATGGGACCGGCTTGCGTGCTGACTTGAGCCCCATTGTCCGCGTCGACCAGAATTTCCATGTCGTTGAAATCGATGCCATAAGCTGTGAAGAGCTGTCGAAGGTTGCTGGTCACTCCCTGAGGAGGTTGCCCCATCATCATTTGCTGCTGGTTCTGCTGAGCCTTCATGAAGTAGCTGGATGGATCCAGCGCTATGAAGGTGGGTTTCCCAGCCAGGACATGTTGGTCGATGGCAAACAGCATTTGCTCATCCAGATTTTGCGGATGCACGACCATAAGAACATCCACGATCGAGGGCCAATCCGCTGGAGTATTGATCTGGGTGATCTCAAAGTTCTGGCGTAGTTGCTGAACGAATACCCAGTCTTGCCCACCGGGAGGTTGCCCGGGAAACATTTGAGGTGTTCCCACAACAGGGAGTCCAGTGATGATTCCGACTGTTGGCTTATCCCATTGCTGGACGGTGTATAGTGCCTTAGCGATGTCGTACTCGAGTGAGTTTTCTTTTTGGTAAGCGAAGAACGGTACTGTCTCCTGATTATCCGCTTGGGTCAGAACCAAACCAAAAAAGAGATTCTGACCATTGCCCACTGGGTTGGGAGTAATCCCAGCAGTGGTGGCTGCCTCTTCTTCTTCGGTGTCCGGCTCGGGGTTTATGATGTTCAAGCGAATCATGCCATTGGATGCCGCCTCGAACTGCCGAAGCATTTCTTCCACTCGAGTCCCGTAATTCTTAAAGGAGATAGGGAGTCCGTCTACCGAGCGACTGAAGTAGAAATCGAAATCGACGCGTTCTTCCAACTTTTCGACCAGGACCTGGCTTCCTTTTGAAAGGGTGAAGAGTTTGCCGTCGGTAAAGTCCAGCTTCCAGCTAAACAGTCCAGCAAACATGTTGGTGAAAATGAGGATGAGTATGAGGAGGAATCCAGCGATAAACTTCTGTGATGTATTCATGTGTGAATCGCTTAGTATTAACGTTCCAAGACCACGACGGTCATGAGTAGAGAGATGAAGGAAAGTGACAGGAAGAACACCAGGTCCTTGAAGACTATCAGTCCACGGGTGAAACCGTTGAAGTGAGTGGTATAGCTGAAATTACTCAATGCATCTACCCACGAAAGAGGGAGGAAAGACAGGAAGTTGGTAAAGACCGACCACCCCAGAAATACCAGGCAAAGGTTGATAACGACGCTAATCACGAAGCTTATGACCTGGTTCTTAGTAAGGGCTGATGTGAAGGAGCAAACCGCGAGAAAGCTACCGGCCATGAGGAAGCAACCCAGATAACCGGTAAAGATGGGCCCCCAATCGGGATCTCCCAGGTAGCCGACCGTGAACATGAGTGGGAAGGTCAGAAATATGCCCACCGAAATAAACGCCCATCCTGCGAGGAACTTGCCAATGACTCCCTCCTGGATGAGAACGGGCAGTGTAAAAAGAAGCTCCCAAGTACCTGAGCGTTTTTCCTCTGCCCATAGTCGCATACCTACTGCTGAAATAAAGAAGGTGTAGATCCAGGGTTGCATGCTGAAGAAGACATCGAGCGATGCCACGCGCGAATCGAAAAAGCGGCCTAGGTAGAATGTAAGCCCTGACGACACGAACAGGAAGACTATGAGAAATACATAAGCCACCGGAGATCGGAAGTAGCCGTAAAACTCGCGTTTGAAGACAGGTAGAATTTGTTTCATATCAAGCTCTATGAACTAAAAAAGTTGTGGAGAATCTATTTAGTTAGTTCCCAGAAGACTTCGTCCAAGCCAACCGGTGTTTTTTCAAAATGGGAGATGTTCCATTCCTTGTCCCGGCAGACTTTCAGTACAAGTGATTCGATTGACTGTTTGTTTTTGGGATAAATTTCAACGGCCCCCTCATTGATTTCCGCACTGGAAACTTCAGGCAGCTCTTTGAGAGTTTCACGAACAACTTCCAAATCGATGTCTTTGACTTCCAGCTTGAGTGCATTGTACTTTGGATTGCGCTTAAGCAGGGATTCGGGGGTCTCATCCGCAATGACTTCACCTTTGGCAATGATGATTACGCGTGAGCAAAGGGCGTGAACTTCTTCTAGAATGTGAGTGGATAGGATGATGGCTTTATCTTTGGCCATAGTCCGAATGATTTTGCGGACTTCCTTTTTCTGATTCGGGTCCAGACCGTCTGTCGGCTCATCAAGAATGAGGACAGGAGGATCGTGAAGGATTGCCTGAGCAAAACCGACACGCTGCTTGAAACCTTTGCTTAAGGTTTCAATGGATTGGTGCCTTACTTTGTTCAGGCGGCAGAGGTCGCAGGCATGGTCTATTTTGTCTTCCCGAATAGTCGGGTCATCGTAGCCGCGTATTTCAGCAATAAATATAAGAAACTCCTCAACTGTCATTTCGCCGTAGACCGGACCGTTCTCGGGCATGTAGCCGATCCGTTCTTTTACAGCTACCGGGTGATCCTGCACATTGAGCCCATCAACCAGGACGATGCCCGAAGTGGGCCGGACAAAGCCAGTGATCATTTTCATGGTGGTAGACTTACCGGCACCGTTGGGTCCTAGAAATCCTAGGATTTCGCCTCGGTTGACGTCAAAATTGACTCCATTGACTGCGTTGATGGATCCGTAACTCTTGTGAAGGGATTGGACTTCAATCATAGTTGTCTAAGGGCTTCTTAAGGGTAGTTAAGAAATTAGTTTCTAGAAAAATGTTCCGAGAAGAAAAGCAAAATTTTCAGTTATCTACGAAGTAATTACTGTTCCTTCTCATTCTTTTCTTCAAACATGGTATCCTGCTCTAATTGTGGCTCAAGATTTGGGGCTTCGTTTTTGTGAATGTGCCGTGGAGGCTTTCCTACTTTCCTAGACAGAGCGTGTTCGCGATCTTCGACGATTTGATCGCATATGGCACAGACATGCATCTTCATCCACATCCCTGTGTTACTGGTTTCTTCGAAATTGGTGGGGCCGTAGGCATGGATCCGGTTATTTTGAAGCAGGCGATCATTTTGCGCAAATTCCTCCTGCGAACCTTGATCGTAGACCGCGAAGGTCTTGCCGCCATTGTTTTTCACAACGGAGAAGACGGGGATATCGCTGGGTCCATCAGCCACATATATCATGTTGCGAAATGGTACCCGCCGATCTGAGTGCTTAATGTTGGAGTTGACGTTGATTTCCGGGTTCTTGTTACACCCCTTATTGATCTCAAATATGTAACGCGTTTTGATCGTGTTATCGATGACCACACCGATTTGGGAAATATCGGGGTCGTGATGGAGGCTCAGATCCTGTTGATCCAAGTAGTGCGGAAGGAAGGGCTCTTCGATAAACTCACAACCGTAAATGTTTTCCACGAAAGGAGCTATGATACTTCCACGAATCATGGATGCCAGGCCCGTGCTGATAATATAGTGCTCCAAACGTATGTCCTGCTTCTTATACTCTTCCTTTAGGGTGACCAGGTTTTGCAGGGATTTGAAGAACTTTGGCAGGCCTGGGTTAAATACGAGCTCCTTCCCAAGCTCTTCCAGAACCCCATTGGTTAATCCCTTAATAACTCCACTTCGCACATAGGACAGCAGGTGGTTGAGATAAATAGTGTCGGGAGAAACGGTGAGCCCACGTTTTTTATAGGCGTTCGGGAGTTCATTAACCTCCTCCCAAAAGCGTTTTTCGTTGATGCCAAATTTTTTGAAGAGGGGCTGTTGCATGTAGCCCGGGATAAGGGTTTTGTCGAAATCCCAGATGCATGCGACAACGTTTTGCGTGTATAGGCTTGTTTCCATTTAAAAGAGCACCCATTTATACGGATTGCCTAACAAAACTCCACTTATTTAATCAGCACGAAATTAACCCCCACCTCATGGAAGGAATACCACATATCGAGCCATACATCGCCCGGCATAAAGAGCTGGATGGCGAAATCTCGGACCCGGATTTCTTCCAGGATCAACGCCGAGCGGCTACCTTGTCCCGCGAACATCAGAAGTTAGGTGTATTGATTGAGCAATATGACGAGCTGGTTCGTTTGGAAGGTGAAATTTCAGATACCCGTGAATTAGTGAGTGGCGAGGATACCGATGAGGAGCTTAAGGAGTTAGCCGAAGTTGAACTTCCTGAGCTGGAGGAGAAATTTGAAACGCTGAAACAGGAAATTCTCATTTCAATGATCCCACCGGATCCGACCGACTCTCGTAACACGATTGTGGAAATACGAGCGGGTGCGGGTGGAGACGAAGCCAGTCTATTTGCCGGTGACTTAAGTCGCTTGTATCAGCGTTTCGCGGAATTAAATTCCTGGAAGATTGAGCCAATGAGTAGCAGCCCCTCTGAAGTGGGCGGTTATAAGGAGAACATCTTTCTCGTAACAGGTGAAGAAGTGTATCGGAAGCTCCGCTATGAATCTGGTGTGCACCGAGTCCAACGCATTCCAGTCACAGAATCTGGGGGCCGTATTCATACGTCGACAGTTACTGTAGCCATGATGCCTGAAGCTGAGGATGTTGATCTGGATATTGATCAAGGAGACCTTGAAATCACAACCATGCGCGCGTCAGGTGCGGGTGGGCAGCATGTGAATACAACCGATTCTGCCGTACGAATTGTCCATGTTCCCACCGGTGAAATGGTTTATTGTGCCGATGAGCGCTCGCAGCTCAAAAACCGGGATAAGGCATTGAAGGTACTATACTCGCGTTTGCTGGAGAAGAAACAACGTGAAGAGCAGGCGAAGTATGCTGCGCAGCGCAAAAGCCAAGTGGGCACAGGTGATCGTAGTGAACGGATCCGTACATATAATTTTCCGCAAGGTCGTTTAACTGATCACCGTATCGGCCTCACACTCCACACGCTGCCACAGGTAATGGAAGGCGAGCTTGAGCCAGTTGTTGATGCTTTGCAACGAGCTGAGTATAAAGGCAAATTGGATGCACTCCTTGAGGGCAACCTGAGTTGATCCTCAATTTATTGGATTTTAAATGATTACCCTGCTGGAAGTCCTGGAAAAGAGTACGGATTTTCTTGAGCAGAAAGGTGTCAAAGACGCTCGGCTTAGCGCTGAGTGGATTATGGCTGAGTCACTCGGTGTTAAGCGATTGGACTTATACCTTCAATTTGAGCGACCACTGACAGAAGAGGAGCTCGGAGGCATTAGGGAAGGCATTCGCCGCAGGTCAAAACGGGAGCCTTTGCAGTATATTCTGGGGGATGTAGATTTTTATGGAGTAACCCTGAAAACAGATGCCAGGGCCTTAATACCGCGGCCGGAAACAGAATATTTGATAGAGCTCCTTCATACAAAGTATCTCAATCGCGAACCATCTCGTATTCTTGACTTGGGTACTGGGACTGGGGCGATAGCGATTGCAATGCTGCACACCTTTCCAAATGCCGAGGCTGTGGCGGTTGACCGTTCAGAAGAGGCGCTTCAACTTGCTTCGGAAAATGCGGACGCAGTTGGAGTGTCTGATCGCCTGAGCTTGATTCAGTCAAATTGGTTCGAAAATGTGACTGGAGAATTTGAGGTGATCATTTCTAATCCGCCTTATTTGACGGATGAAGATATGCAGAGTGCAGAGCCTGAAGTTTCTCAGTACGAGCCAACGAAAGCACTCCATGCCGGCAAAGATGGGCTGAATGACTTAAGTCAGATTGTCGACGAAAGCCTGGGCTACCTAGTTAATGGCGGTGTATTGGCATTGGAGACCGGAATCGCTCAACACGATAACTTGATTACTCAAGCTAAGAGCCGAGGTTTTACTTCGATGGAATCGATTAAGGACTTGGCTCGGTTGCCGCGCTATTTGATTGGCCTGCGATAGCTGGATCGGTCAGCTTTCTGAAACCGGAAGGAGTGGTTTGCACACTGGCGGTCTCCGCGATGCTCGCGTCCTTTGTAATGATCCAGTCAGTCAATATTCTCAGACTCTCCTGTAGATGAATATCGAGTCTGGATTCATCTACATCATCAACCACGTCTTCGTTTTCAGCAGTAGGGTTGTCTAGGCTGGCTTCGACCTCGTTGTTGTTCATGAGGTCTTCCATCGGAGTTCCTTCTTCCACAACGTTTAAAGTAATTTCACGGCTTTCAAATGTCAGCTTTTCTAATTCTTCCTGTCGTGCTTCCAGTTCATCTCTGAAAGTTTTATCTTCTTCCTTCTGCTGTTTTCTTTTCTCCAGATTCAACGAGTAGGATTTGATTTCCTGTTTCTCTTTAAAGAAATCGATGCTCTCGTTGAGGAATGAAAATTCCTCCAAAGAACTTTGGCGGGCTTCACTTAAGGAGGTGAGGTGTTGCTTCAGAGGTTCGTCGATCGGATCAAATAACAATTCGCTGGCATTACCTTTCTGGTTCCAATTAACGGCCTTGATTTCATCCCAAGGCATTGCGTGATCAAGATCTGCTTCCCCGATGGGTAAGAACTCATTGACGGAGGGGAGGGCAATATCCGAGATCACACCTTTGTTCTGTGTGGATTGGCCGTTCGGCAGATAAAATTTCTGAATGGTCAACTTGGCTGCGCCCGTGGGTTGATCGTTGAAGAAAGAAGGGGAGGCTAATCGGTCGATTTCGAACACGGCTTGAACTGTGCCTTTCCCGTGAGTGGATTTGTCTCCTACAATTAATGCTCGGTCATAGTACTGAAGTGCACCAGCTACGATCTCCGATGCGGAAGCACTGTTCCGGTTAACCAAAACAATGAGCGGGCCTTTATAAGAGATCTTATCATTACGGTCCCAATCTCTTCTAATAAACCCTCGGTTGTTTCTAACCTGCACGACAGGGCCGGTCTTAATAAAAAGGCCGGTAAGATCGATCGCTTCTGTGAGAAGTCCACCGCCGTTGTAGCGAAGGTCAAGAATGAGTCCATGTATGCCCTCAGCTTGGAGTTTTTCAATCAGCTCCTCTACATCTTTAGTTGTGCTGGTAGGCGTATCATTTTCGTTGATACTCAAGTCACCATAAAACGAAGGGAGTTGGATCACACCAACCGGAAGCGTGGTGTCGGGCATGAGCGGTACTTCAACAAGGCTGGCACTCGCGCGGCTGGCTGTGATTTTTACTTCGTCACGAACAATGTCTATGACCTCCCTAACGGATGGGTCTGCTGCATCGGAAGGAATCACGGTCAAATATACCGTTGTTGATTTTTCTCCGCGGATCATCTTCACAATCTTACGAAGCTTCATGTCGATTACATCTACGGGCTCACCTCCCTCTTGGGCTACAAATACAATCTTGTCACCGGCACGCATGCGACCATCCAGTTCGGCTGGTCCACCAGGAATCAATTCGCGGATGGTGCAATAGCCTTCCTCCTGGACCAGTATGGCCCCAATACCGACGAGAGACAGGCTCATGGATATGGAGAAATCTTCCAGAGTATCTGATGATAGGAAGGTGGAGTGAGGATCAAACATCTGAGTCATCGTTGTGAGGAATATTTCCTGCACATCCGCGGCTTCGAGATCGTTTAGATTTTTCTGAAGTCGTTCGTAGCGTTTTGTAACGGTATCGACTGCATTTTCTGCTTCTTCGTCGTTTAATAGATCGAAGAGAAGTTCGTATTTGAGTCTGTTCTCCCAGAGTTCATCCGATGCTTCTATGCCTTCGATCCAAGGAAATTCTTCGCGGTCTACTACATACTCTGCTTCCGTGGTAAAATCGAATTCCAGAGGCAGCCGGTCTAGCACCCAATCAATACGGGCAAGGACTCTCTCCTCATAGCGCTGGTAAATTTCGTAAGCTGCATCGAGATCACCGCGTCTCAAACTTCTTTCAAGACGAGAGGCATGTTTCTGGACCATCTCATCCCGGTCACTCTTGAGCAAAAACACATGATTGTAGTCGAGGTCTTCCATGAAGCCCTCCAAAAGTTCCTCCGCCTGAGACTGATTGATGAACTTTTGCGAGTAATGGAAATTCTCCATAAGAAAGACCACGGTCTGGGTCTCTTTTTTCATGGCCTGAGTGTATTCAAAATCACGGGCCTCTAAGAAAGAAGAACCTCCGAATAAGAGGAGGATTCCAAAGGTAGATCGGGCAATGTGCTTTAGCATTATCTGTAATGTAGAGTTTGACGTGCGTGTCTGTCACTCATCAATTTTTCGAACCGATTTAATCAAGTTCCAAATATGGTTCTAATATTGTTGGGGTAGTGAGAATGGGAAGGCAAAGTTCCGATGGTATATTTACTTGGTATTCGCAACTGAGCAGCCGTCTTAAGGGACCCCTTAGAGGCCATTTGTTTCGGCCGACCAAGCGAAAAGGGGAAGTTAGTTACTTGTTCAAGAGCTCCTTGGCTTTGTCCAGTGTTTCGCGTTCCTTCTCGGTCAAGGAACCAAAACCTTGTGTATTTATTTTATCCAAGATGCGGTCGACCTCTTTCTGGAGTTCGCCTCGATTAGTAAAGTTTATCCGAAAACGCCCGGTTTGGGCCTTGTCCGTCTTTTTGCTGGTAAACCATTTGGGTGGCTTAATGTCGGGTCCGCTAAAAGAAAAGTCTTTGTTGAGAATGTATTTTACGAAGACCCACCCGCCGAGCATGCCACCCAGGTGAGCTGAGTGTGCGATCGGTATGAGTGGGCTGCCGAAGATCGCCAAGTCATTTATTACGAATCCTACCAGCTCGAAAATCAGCATTATTTTAAGTAGGTCTCTTGGCGTCGTATTAAACGGGATTACCAAAAAGAGGAGTACTCTGATAGGCTGATTAGGCAGGTGTTTGGCAAAAGCCACGAATAAACCCATCACGCCCCCGGACGCACCTATCACGTTCGCGCCAGGGACTTTCCACGAAATAATGAGAAACCAAGCGATTCCTCCTAAAAGGACAGCAAGTCCGTAGAGGGTAAAAAATCGAGTGGTTCCAAGTAGTTGAATGAGGACCCGGCCCAGCCAGAAAATCATCAATCCATTAAACAATATATGAAACAGGAAAAAGGCCCCATCGGTGGAATGAAGAAAACTATACGTTAGAAAATTCCAGATGTAGCCATGTTCGACCCCATAAGAGGACAAAGAGAATAGTGCTAGAAATGAATGATAAGCATCCTTGCCTGCCAAATTTCCAATCAAAATTTGTACAATAAAAACACCTACGATACTTCCCAGTAGCCAGTAGAGGGGTTTTAGTGCGGAAGGCTGGTTTGGCTGCGCCCGCATGTATGGGCGGTCATAAAGGGACATCTATTTATTGAAAGTGTTGGGCTTGGAGAAAGGGTTCCCCGTTCTTTGGGTAGAAAGAGCACCTTTCCCTTCTCCTCAAGAAAGTGCAACCCTTTCGGCTATTTTTTGCATGGAGCCCTGCCACGCTTAACCTTGACAGGGTAAACAGATTATCAAGTGTTTTCCCATTATGGCAGACATAGACGCAAAGTGGCCCGAAAACGCATCAGGTAAATTTTACGTGGATGACCAGTGCATCGACTGCGACCTTTGTCGCGAGACCGCACCGGATTTCTTCACGCGCGACGAAGATGGAGGTTACTCCTACGTCCACGCACAGCCTTCGGAGCAAGAAGGAATCGATCAGTGTATGGAGGCCCTAGAAGGCTGTCCGGTAGAAGCCATTGGAGAAGACGGCGACGCATAAGTTGCTTGATCAATAGGATTTTTCAAAAGCCCTTTCGTTAGAAAGGGCTTTTTTGTGGGGAGAGTGCCCATTTGACTAGTAAAGAGCTCGAGGTCTGGTCCAAGGAATTTGAAGAAGCAGGGTTCAAGTATTCATCGCCACTGCTGCTGATGGTGTTCTCCTGGCTGGTGTGGTTGCTTCACTCACGATCCTGCCTGTTCTAGCTGTTCCTATGGAATCAAATCTACAAGGGCTCGCTTGCTCTCTATGGTTCAAATTTCTGGAGGAATTCCCGTCCCAACTATGGGGATTGGTAAAGCAGGTTCTACGAATGCTGGATTATCTGCTTCCTCTATTTTGGCCCTGAACGATCCAGCTGTGAAGGAAGCTCTTCTTCAGTTCGGCAAGGATCAGGCGACGAAGGTCCTCGCTTCTGAGTTCCCGGAAGACTGATTCGACTTCAAGTCAATTTTACAAAGAAAAAGGACGGTCCCGTTAAGGACCGTCCTTTTGTTTAGAAATTAGCTATATCTTAGAAGCGCTTCCGCACGGTGGCTTCCATACGGAATGGCATTCTTGAAACCAGGGAGCCGTTTCCGTAACCAGAATTGTTTACATCCCAGTTGTCTTCATCGGTAACGTTGAAGAGAGCGAGCTTATACATCCAGTTGTCTCTTTCGTAGAAGAGACTTACATCCACTTCGTGTTGGAAAGGGAGGCGGGCTGTATTTGAAATCAACTCGTAGTCGTCTCCACCATACAGATTTGGGATGGTGATAGGGTATCCAGCGTAGCCTGAATTCATTTCACCATAGCCCATAAATCCAGCGTGGATTCCAAAACCGTTATCCCACTTGTATTGAACAAGTGCATTAACCAAGTGTTCTGGGACACCGGGTGATTCTACGATTCCAGGAGCTCCTTGGAAAGTTGGAGAGATATACAATCCTCCGGTTTCTGCCCAAGCACGGTCAATTGTGTAGGGGCTAGCATAGAAGCCACCGGTTCTTGTCGCATCGAGGTTGCTGTAACCAAAGGTTGCAAAGAAGTTGCGGTTTGGCTGGTAGTTGAACTCGATTTCAAATGCCTTGATGTAGACATCGTCGGTTGACATGTCCTGATTCCGTTCGGTGAATTCACGATCCACATAGGCCATTCCCATGAAGAAAGTATCCTCGAGGAACGAGAACTTCGCTCCCCATTCGAGCAGCTTACTGTCTTGTCCATCTCCGAAGCCACCAACATCGGGGCGTCCTCCAGTATCAGCTGGGTAAGTTTCACTGTAGTTATAAGTGAAGTAGACCGTGGTGTTGTCGTTCACCTTATACACGGGACTCACATTGTAGTTGTCGAGGTCGAGGTTATCCTCGAGGAAGAATCCTCTCTCATCAACACCGTCGCCATCGAAATCAAACGTGCCGCGTTTTCCTAACACTGGGTGAGCCACTTCAGCGTCGAGCATGTCTCGGGTGTATCCGACGAGGATACTGAACTTTTCGTCAAACTTAATATCAGCTTGAACGTAAGGACCGAAGTTAAACATGGTCGAGTCTCCACCTGTTGGCGAGTTTGGATCTCCTCCGATCCACCATTTGCTCAAAATACCGTGAGGTTCCTTTCCGGGAACCCAGGCGCTTCCGTCGTTAATAAAGCCTTGGTCGGGGACTCGCCTTAGATTTGGGTCACGCGTCATGTCCCAGAAATTTACGGGCTCATTGAAGAAGTGATTTACAGACCAGATGTCATCATATCGGAATCGGGCACCCATATTGAAGTCAATCCGACCGCCTTCTGCTACGTCCATGCCGAAGCGAACTTCGGTGCGGTTTTCAAACAATTTGTTGTCCTTCAAATACTCAGAGTAGTGGTAAGAACTGAAAGTATCGCGGTCTTTATAACCGAATGAAGTTTTGTTCACTACAACTACGTCATTATTCAGTTCCCAGATTTGGTCGACTCCACCGAAGATCGAAACACCTCTTGAGTCATCTCCTGGTGCAGCAAGCTTCCAACGACGGTCCACTTGTACTGTATTATTTGCCACAGGAATGATGGTTGAGAAACCAGCACCACCGAAGCGGCTGGCGTATTCAATTCCTGGGCGACCGTCGCCGAACATATTATCTCCATTTCCGAGCAAGGAAACATAGTTGGCGTATTCTTCGTCTGTTTGACGATTTGGGACATAAAGACCGTGATCGACCAAGTCCTGTGAAACACGATTGATTCCCCAGTTTTCTGTGTAATCAGCAAAGAAGAACTCGATATTGGCTTCGATGGTGTAGGTGTCACTCGGCTTATGTGTCAGCGCCAAGTATAAAGCGTGAGTGTTTTGCTTCCAAAACTGCCAGTAGCCATCCCAATCTTTACCCTCGTAGGACATACGCCAAGCGGTCTTTCCGTCATTGAAAGGTGCTCCGTAGTCGACACTCCATGTGTATTGATCGTAATCTCCAAGGCTGAATTGAACTTCACCATGAGGACCGTCGAAGTATGGTTTCTTGGTAATTAAGTCGGCATATCCACCGAGGTAATTGGTTGTTCCATAAACAACACCAGCTGGGCCCTTAACAATGTTAACCGACTCAACTGCATTGAAGTTAACTGGCAAACCATTACCATTCACAGATCCGCCACGACGCATGCCGTTCACGAACATATCTGCTTCTTGTCCACGAAGGTTTGGTGTCGTTGGAGCTCCGAAGTTGCTCTTAGTGTATGAACTTGAGGTCAACTTTGAGAAGTCACGCACATCTTTAATGGCGATCGCATCGAGTTGCTCACGTGAAATAATCGTCACATTCCGGGGAGTATCGAGAATGCTGCGATTGGATCCGTATACTGAGTTGAACGGACGCGAGGTCGGCATGATGTTCTCCTCAATAGGAATTTCACTAATCGACAGTTCTGCGAGATCGTAGGTGTCTAGGTTCTCATCGTTATTCTCTTGAGCGAAGACCGTCCCCAAGGGCACGATCATGCCTAGGAAGACGGCGAGGCATTTTTTCCAGTAGGATTCTATATTCATAATGTTTGTGTATACTAGTTTCCAGTAGTTCTAATTATTTCGTATTTGTTGCAGTATGCGTGCCAGAGACGTTGGTAGATAGCAGATTTATAAAAAAACTTTCTGGCAGCGGTCACTCCTTTAAAAAACTAAATCGCAGGATGAGGAAAGAGTATTGCGATCTTGGCAATATATTTAGGGTTTTTACTTCAACTTTTATGGGGCTCATTCGCCATGTTATTCCCCGATTGGACTATATCCTGCATTTTTTGGGCTACTTTCTCCAAAGTCAGGTGAGTCGTGTCTATTTTTATGGCCCCGTCAGGGCAGGTGAGAGGTGCCGTTTTGCGCTGTTTATCTAACTGATCGCGCTTTTGAATACTGTCGACTTGGCCTTCTAATTCCCTCCGACGTGCCCGCTCAGCTTCATCGGCAAACATGAAAAAGCGAAAATTTGCATCGGGGAAGATAATGGAACCAATGTCGCGGCCCTCCATGATGAGCCCTTCGAAGCCACTTTCCTTTGCCAGATCAGCATAGCCGCGTTGGTGCTTCAGCAGAAATTGGCGAACCTCAGGGATTGCAGCAACAATTGAGACCGCATTGTTGACAGCTTCTGAACGAATTTCGTCTCCAAGCACCTTCGATTCTAAGGTGATTCTGGCCTCTCTCCCCTCTACTATAGTACCTATAGGTATAGTTTCGAGGTAGGAACTGACCGAAGCGTCATCGTCTGGCTGGATTCCAGCTTGCAAGACGGCCCATGTTAGCGAGCGGTAATGTGAGCCCGTGTTTACGTACAAAAGCTTCAATCGCTCGCTCAGTATTTTGGAAGTGGAGGACTTCCCTGAAGCTGCGCCTCCATCAACGGCGACTAGAATAAATGATTTTCCCATTATGCGGTTCTCAATTGTTCGAGTGTATGAAAGAAATCAGGAAATGTTTTGGCGCAGCAACCTGGGTCGCGAATGGTTAGCCATGGCGAGCCATCTCCATAAAGATTGAAACAGCCTAGAATGCCGAAGCTCATTGCTACCCGATGGTCCTCGTAAGTAAGAACCTCAGAGGGAACGATCAAGCTAGGCTGAATTTCGAGGTGGTCTTTCCCATCCTCAACCCACTGTCCTAGTTTGATAAGCTCGCTTGCCATGGCTGCTATTCGGTCACTTTCCTGGTGCCGAGTGTGGCCAATCCCATCTATGCGCGTGGGCCCTTTTAATAGAGGCGCGATCGCTGCGAGGGTGAGGAAGGTGTCTGATATAGGCCAAAAGTCGCCGTGTGTTCCACTCCCAGGCAGATCTTTGACTGACATCGAAGAGCTTGTTCCTTCTGCAGTTTCCTCAATTGTTGCTCCGAGATCTTTCAGCACTTCCGTGTAAGCGTAGTCACCTTGAAGAGAGTTGGAGTGTAATCCTTTTACGGTAACAGTGCCTCCCACTACGAGCGGAAGGCTCAGAAAATAGGAAGCGGCTGATGCATCAGGTTCAATAGCGACTGTTCTGGGGATGGAGTAGGTGACGCCTGCTTTTACTTTTAATAATACGCGACCGGCACCCAGATCTTCGACTTCCTGTTTAGGTTGCCCGAATCGATACATGAGCTCCTGAGTCAGTCGAACGAAGGGTTTCTTTTCTGCTCCCCCTGATACTTCAATTGAAAGGTCCTCCTTAGCGAGGGGCGCTACCATGAGTAGAGCTGACAATAATTGTGTGCTCGCCGAAGCTTCGAGTTGAACATTGCCGCCTTGCAGGCCGATAGGGGAAAGGGTGGCAGGGAAGAAACTATTGTTGGATACGATTTGTGTGCCCTGACTCTCGAGTGCGTCTAGCAATCCCTTCATCGGCCGCTTCCGCATTTGTTCAGTACCATCGAGTGTAAATTCGCCTCCATTGCTAGTCGCACAGAATGCGGTTAGGAACCTGGCAGCGGTTCCTGCGACTCCTACAAACAGTGATGCCTGCTCAGCTGGGATAACTCCAGTTGTACCTTCTACTCGGATACTTCGTGCCTCTTCATCTGCGTGCACTTCGAATCCAAGCTTTTTCAAACAGTCCACCATATGGTGCGAATCGTCGCTGAATAAGGCTCCTGTCAATGTAACCGGATGGTCAGCCATGCATGCTAGAATAAGCATACGATTGGTGATACTCTTTGAGCCTGGCACTTCGACCGTGCCCAATACAGGTCTTGTGTACGGCTTAACGGCCAAAGGATCTGAATACGCTTCTGCCATCTTCTTTAATCAGCTAAGCTGGTCCCGGAATTGTTTTCCCTGTTCTAGAAGCGAAACAATTTGGACCATGTTGTTGTTTGTCAGAGCTGATTGGATGCGGTGGAGCTCCTCCTGGTAATCGGAAAGTGCTCGATTAATCTCTTCTCGGTTGGACTCAATAATCGCTTTCCAAAGACTGGGGTCTCCTGCGGCGACGCGTGTTGTGTCTTTAAAACCGCCACCTGCTAGTTGTTCCCAGTTCTTATGCTTATCGCTTACAAAGTTGCACAGAGCCGCTGCGATCAGATGTGGAAGGTGGCTTATATGGGCCACGATCTCGTCATGCGCTTCAGGTGTTTCTACAAACGTAACTGCTCCTAGTGATTTCCAGAACTGGATCGTCTTATGAACGGGTTGGTCGGCTACGTTCTCAGTTGGAGTTACAATACAGGGTCGATTGACGAACAAATCGGCATCAGCGAAGTCCATACCCGATTTCTCGGAACCAGCCATTGGGTGGGATCCTACAAAATGAGATGTTCTATTCTCTAGAGCGTTTGCCTGACGACAAATGAGACTTTTGGTGCTTCCGACATCGGTAACGATCGCTCCTTCAGAAAGCGCACTCTGTATATCATTATATAGGGGGACGATAAAATCGACCGGTGAGCATATAACTACCATGTCAGCTCCCGCGGCTGCTTCTTCCGGAGTCTCGCATACTTGATCGCACCATGATTGCCCAACTAGCTTTGCCCTCGAGTTGGCTCGGCGGGACCAAATATGGATTTGCTTAGCGGTACGGTTTTGGCGGCATGCCATAGCGACGGATGCTCCAAGCAATCCGGGCGCAAGAACGCACAGCTTTTCGAAAGGCTGGTAAGGCTCGTTATCCGATTCAAAATCCATAGATCCTATGAGTAGGATTAAAAAGGGGGACTAAGGTGGAAGGTCGTTTGACTTGGATCAAATAAAAAAGAGAGAAATCGGGGAGCAAGGTTTTGCTTTTCCGCAATGGAATTATCAGGCAGAAATAGGACATGGCATTTGGCAATTCTAGGTATTCATCCTCGCCCCAGGGACTTTTTTGGTTGGCGAGTTTGGTATTTCTGATTGCTGGCTGTTTTTTAGTTTTGCTGGTTTATGTTTCATTTTCAGGACCGAGCGATATCTCTAGGGCCAAATCCTGGGAAGTGGATGAAGCCTCGGTTATCGAATGGATGGCGAAAAGCTCGGAGACTGAGGAGGCATTTAGGCGAGAGTATGCCTTATCCCCCGATCACCCGCAGGTATATAATAACCTGGAGTCCGCTATTGGGTATCAACGAAAACTCAAAGCCTTGGATATGGACGATGCTTTTGGGTCGGTATCTCGGTTAGCAATGCTGCTTCAGTTGTTGGAGGACACAAAAGGGAATACCCTCTATTCTATTGTTAAAAGAAATGGGAATCGGGCTGCAGACCTAGTTGCTCGAGGAGATGCCATTTCTGCTATGCCTTTACTAGAAGAGTCTTTGGAGTATTAGCAGTGGATAAACAACAACTTGAGAGAAAGCCCCTATGTCGATGTAGGTGAGGTGGCGCTGTTGAAACAATGGTTGGCTAGTTTGCAAACGATCGATGCAGTGGCCGAAGTGGAGGAAGTGATTCTTTCTGCTAAGGAGGCCTACTCGATTAGAGATTGGAATGAAGCTGAAAGTTTATTTGACCGTGCGTTAAGTATTCAGGAGTCGATCAATTTGAATATGCCTGAGAGTCCACACGTTCGGTGGCGGTTGGTCCAGGAACTCAAGGACTACAAACTTATGATTGAGGCAGGACGGATGAATCAGCGAATAGAGGAGTTACTTTCCTCCTCCGGAGAGGGGACAGAAACGGATAGATTGCGAATGGCAATGAATCTTCAGGATCTACTGAATAACAAATATGGATCTAGCGAATTTGCTGACCAGGATCGAGTTGAGCGGTTGAGAGAGGCTATAGCCTCAGATAGTAGTAGAGCTTCAGGAACATTACTTCAGCAACTGAAGATAGAATTGAATCGGCACTTGCAGGATCGGGATTGGGGTTTGGTTCACAAAACACTCCTTGAGCTTGAGGACTCAGTTGACCGATTTGTTGACGCCTTCTCCCTCAGTTTGCTCCCGGAGCCGGAAGTAAAGGAACGCGTGGATTGGTTGATAAGCATCGAGCCAAAGCTGGAAATGATTTCAACTTCTGTCGAAGGTAGATTGGTAAGGCCTCCGAAATTATCGATGCGTATTCTTTCGACCGAAGTGGATCAGGCTCTTTATGAACATATCATGGGAACTAACCCAAGCCGATGGGTAGACCCTAATCTTCCAGTCGATTCGGTCAGCTTCTTTGATGCTCAGCTTTTTTGTAAGCGCCTTGGGTGGTTACTGGGAAGAGATGTACATATATCACAGGTGGATTGGTTCGGTTTCCTCTCGGAAGTAGACTTAGAAGGGAATGTCTTTTGGTTTTCCCACAACAGCGGGTTTCGCAGTAAGCCCATTGGAAATTCCGAACCAATTATGGGATTATATGATCTCTTTGGAAATTTAGAGGAATGGATCGTGGATGCATCTGGCGAGGAAGTGGTAGGCTTATTTGGTGGGTGCGGGGCGGATTCCCCATCAAAGTTGCGAAACGATCCCATCAACCAAGTTGCTGCAAATTTTCGATCGCGTTGGACTGGATTTAGATTTTGCATTCTCGATACCACCCTAAATTCGCCCAACTAATTTTGTGTACTGATGAACAAAACTATCTTTACAGTCCGATTATTCTTTTTCTCAATCTGCGTCCTAGGCAGCTGGCTGGTATGTTTTAGTGTAAAGGAATGGGATTAATACCAGCTCCTAGCTATCGGAATAGGAGTATTGCTCGGTGGTTTAGTTATTCTAGTAGATATATTCTTGAAGGGCTTTTCTCTTCTTGGGCTGACTGCGTTGTCCTTTGGCCTAGGTATGGGAGCCTTAATTGCGTTCCTGATCGATATCTCTCCTCTATTCGAAAATGGGGATCCGGCTATCCTCTTCCTGGTGCGTTTGGCTCTCTATGTAATATTTATGTACCTTGGCACGGTCGTAGCGTTGCGAGGTAAAGATGAGTTCAATTTGGTTATCCCATATATCCGGTTCACTCCTGAATCGATGGATTCATCCCTTATATTAATAGATACGAGTGCATTGATAGATGGAAGAATCGTCAAACTGTGCAAATCGCGGT
>CALJGU010000059.1 GCA_938075565.1 uncultured Opitutales bacterium
TGAATCTCAGACTGAGTGACATATCCAAACTTCTAAGCGCAAATCCAGCCGCACGATTTAACCTTCCCAACAAAGGGAGCATCGCCCTGGGTAAAGATGCTGACCTGGCGATTATTGATTTCAACAATGACCTAGCCATCAGCAAAGATAATCTTCACTACAAAAATCCGCACTCGCCCTACCTCGGAATGACCTTTCCCATGCAGGTGAAGCAGACTCTGGTTAGAGGACAATTGGCATACGACCAAGGTCGTTTTAAGGAAGAGTTTAGAGGGCGATTTATCCGACCTGAATAGTTCTACCACTCGAACCTCACTCTCCCATACTTGAGAAGTGACAAGTCATCTAGTCCGTGTCAGATTCGGTGATATGGATAGGCGACAATTTCTCAAAGCAAGTAGTATAGGACTAGCAGCAAGCGCAATAAACCCATTGTCAGGATTCTCGGCTGACTCAAAGGAGAAGCGCATCTACAACGCGGTGAAGTGGACCATGATCAAAGGCGACATGCCTGTCCTGGAAAAATTCCAGATGACTAAAGATGCTGGCTTCGACGGCATGTCACTGATGGGCCATGATTGGGTCACGGTGAAGGAGGTCTTAAAAGCTCAGGACAAAACGGGACTCCCCGTGCATAACGTCAATGATGCCTACCACTGGAAGGTTCGCTTGTCCGATCCCGATCCAAGTGTCCGCAAAAAAGCCAAGCAAGACATGCAGGACACGATGAAATTTGCCAACGATGTCGGCGCAGACTCAATCCTGTTGGTTGTCGGCAAGGTAACCGATCCCGTAAACGAAAGCCATGATCAGGTGTGGGAGCGATCCACCGAAGCGATCACAGATTCACTACCTCTAGCCTCCCGATTGGGCGTGCGCATTCTTTTTGAGAACGTAGGAAACGATTTCTGTTACAAACCTGATCTGTGGAATAAATACATCGATCAATTCGAAAGCCCCTGGGTCGGTGCGTTCTACGATATTGGAAACCACCACAGCCGCGGCGGAGCCGCAGAGTGGCTACGAGCAACAGGCCATCGCATTGTGAAGCTCGACGTAAAAGGTCACTCCACAGAAAGACAGAAGAACTGCGACTTGTTCGATGGCAATGTACCGTGGGATAAGGTTCGAGAGGAAATCCAGCGAATCAACTTTACCGGCTGGGCAACAGCGGAGGTATCCGGTGGCGGACTTGAGCGACTAACGCAGGTCGTTGAGCGCATGAATCGGGCATTGGGGATAGGTTAAGTTCTCCTCGTCCTATTACTTATACTCCTACTTAAAATTCAGTCTCCTAAAGTAGCACAGGCATCCTGCCTGTGTTTATTCGATGAAGCTCATGCTCTTCCAAGACATCCAATCGTAATCGATAAGGAAACTCAACGGAGCATAAACAGGCGAGACGCCTGTTCTACTTTAAGTAGGACGACGAGTAGGAGGAAGAGGACGATAAAGGATAGCTCCGCTATCCTACCCCCAAATACCCAGGCAAATCCGTAATCGCATCGATCGAGCCTTTGGCTCCGGTGAAATCCTGCGTGACGGTGAAGGGATGATTAATAACTATACAATCGATGCCCGCAGCTATGGCAGACGCCATACCTCTACTGGTATCTTCGACGACTACCGCTTCGGACGGTTCTGCGCCAAACCGTTCCAATGCGGTAAGGTAAGGCTCCGGATGTGGCTTCGCCATTTCGTAATCTTCTCGATCGAGAACGAATTCAATATAAGAAATGATTTTTCGTTTCTCATGGATCAATTGAAAGTCGCGACGACGGGAAGTGGTAACAATGGCCATTCGGTAAGTACGACTTAATACCTCCAATGTTTCAAGGACACCTTCAACTTCGATCTCACCCGTCCGAATAAACTCGCGGTAGATTTCGTTTCGCCTATCTTTTTCTGCACGTATCCCCTCATCCGATACACCGGTTTCACGGACAAAGTTCCATGTCGTTTCACCTCGGGCCATATAATCTAGGTAAATCGCTTGAGTCAGTTCCACTCCATGATCCTGAAAAATCAGCCGAGTTGCCTCGAAGTAATATTTCTCTGTGTCGACAAGAACGCCGTCGTGATCCCATAGGATGTATTTATACATATATCTTCCTACTCTTCCTCTTTCTCTTAATCTTAATCTTTTAATCACAGTTCAAGATCATGGACTAAAGCCGAGGTATCTTCATCGGTGTCACCACCGATGCTACATTAAAAAGCCAAAAGCTACTCTTCTTTCTTCTTATTGAGGAAACCACCCAGTAAATCCCCTGCGGCTTTTTTGAGTCCTTCGCTGCTGGTATCATCGCCTAGATCAATGCCTAGCTCTTCGCCTGCTTTTTCAAGCAGCTTCTTCTTACCTGCTTGCTTGAGGGCGTTTTGTAGGAAATCGGTATCCTTCTTGATACTCGGTGAATCAATCCGACCACGAATATTGATGGGCAATTCCATGCCATTGAGATTTACCTGAGAACCGGCGACCATCAGATTTACATCTTTGAAAGTCGCTTCCCCGAGCAAGTCGGAATCAACCGCATTGAGATCTCCGGTGATTTTGAAATCAATCGATCCACCTTCCAAAAGCGCCTTACCATCGGCTTGCACCGTTTCAGCCAGCGCACTGGTAGGAATATCTTTATAGGCGAAATCGAGGTCGTTTTTGTCGCGCCCTGCAGCCAAGCCCAGTGACAGGGCAGCCTTTATGATGCCGTCCTGCGACTTAATAGAAATAGACGGGCTATCCTGAACCAAATGCGGATGCGAAGACAGATTGTTACCTTCGATATCGATGAGGCGGCCTTCGAGTTGTTTAGCTTCCACACCGAATGCTTCTAAATTGCGAATGAGCACCAAGGGGCTGTCTTGCGTGAGCATATCGGCTTTCACGTTGGCATAGGACAGCACGGATCCTCCCAGCCAGCTCCTCTTCCCATCTGCCAGGTGTTTTCAATATGTCTGGCTTTGCCGAAGAAATACGATCCAGCCAACGACGGACTTGAGCCAAGCGCTCTTTCCACACTTTGCCATTCTCAATTACACTATCCAGATCCTTGAAATCTGGCATTTCCAATACAGGCTTTTGATCACTGTCGTAGCGCGGGCCTACATCTTTTCCAGGTGATGATCGTGACTCTCCTGAGGTCGCAGTATCCAAGACCAGTTTATCAATCGAAAAGCGCTTACGCAGAATATCAGCCGCGCTGACATCGGCCACGATGCGTTTTGCCCGCATGATATCTGTTTCCAGATTGTTGGGATCGGCAAATGCAATGCCTACGAGCTCGAGTTTTCCTTCATCGAGGTTCAGGTCAACACTCTCCAAGTCTACAGTAGCGCCGTTGGCATTAGATAATCCGTCCCGGGCCATGGACGCGATAACCGCATCGGGAAAGAGTATGGTCGCGCCGTAAAGAACGCTTCCGAAAACAACTACGATAATGAGCCCCAGTATACGAATTGGATTTCCTACCTTACGCGCCAATAGATCGTCATAACTCTTGGTGCTTTTCTTGCCGACAAAAATAAACTCTACAGTTTTCAGCCACGCCTTCTTTTCGACATCGCCATCGCGCTCACTGTCCCGCTTTGCCATCTTATTGCGGTATCCCTTGAGTCCTCGTGAAAACAAATAGCCGAACAGCAGCCCCACGATCAGGGCCAATAATTGCCCTCCAGGAACCACATAGTAATCGAGTCCGAAGTAGGCGGTAATCGGACCATTGTGCAAGGAACTGAAGAGACCTTGGGTGGGCCCTTCGATGAGAAAACGACCAAGGCTAAATGCAACAGGCAAGGTCAGGAGGTAAATGAGCTTACTGAGCAAACCAATCAATCCGGCCAGAAACAAGTTGGCATTTAAGATCAACAGCACGAATGACCAGA
>CALJGU010000060.1 GCA_938075565.1 uncultured Opitutales bacterium
AAGGGAGAAAATAAATATCAGTTTATTCGTCATCCAACTAAAATGCTCGGTATTCACGATCCACATACTGGTTGGCCGAAGCGAGATTGGTAATCTTCATCGCCTTGGCATTCCACTTCAGAGTCTTCTCAGGATACTTGCTGGCAACAACTCCGAGCTGGAGCGTTTCAGTGAGTGGGCCTCCATAGGTAAATGGGGAACGGGTTTTTCCGTTTCCTAGGCAGGCATCCACCCATTCGCCATGGTGATCAATGGGATCGAGCTGTGGTTTCGGAACGCTGCGAATCAATTCCTGCGGATAGGTGCGAGGGCCACTCATATGAGGCATCATCAAATTTCCCTTCTCACCGATATAAACACAGCCTTGGCTGGGCATGGTGTAGTTTTCTGGAAGTTCAAATCCAGGAATCACCGGTGGTGCATAATCGCCATCATACCAGGTCCATTTGAGACGCTTAGTGGTGTAGTCGGTCGATCCAAACACATACTCAACTCGATTGCTCGCGGGGTGAGCGAAACTGTTGGGCTCTCTGCAGCTTGCTTTTGCAGAAACCGGATCCGTCAACTTGAGAGCCCGATACGGAGTATCAAAAATATGTACGCCCATGTCACCAAGTGTGCCTGTTCCAAAATCAAGGAGTTTTCGCCACTGTCCAGGATGATAGTAGGAACTGAGAAAGCGTCTTTCATCAGCGACTCCCAGCCATAGGTTCCAATCTAAGCTCTCTGGAATCGGATTCTCTCCAAGAGGAATAGCTGCTTCATCACGACCCCATTTCTTATTCGACCATACGTGCACTTCACTCACTTTTCCGATCAAGCCGGAGCGAATGTATTCAACGGTCATGCGTTGCCCAATACTGGAGCTCACCTGGATACCCAACTGAGTTACCAGTCCCTTTTCTTCGGACACTTCACGGAGTCGGCGATTTTCAACCACGTTGTGGGCCAAAGGCTTTTCACAGTAAACATGCTTCCCTCTCTCCATCGCAGCCATTGAGACGGGCGAATGCATGTGATCGGGCGTTGCAACCAAAACAGCATCGATATCTGAATCCAGCTTATCGAACATCTCCCGGTAGTCGGTAAATTTCTTGGCATCGGGAGCAAGCTCTGAGGCGCTGTCCAAATACTTAGCATCCACATCGCAGAGGCCCACCATTTCAATGTTAGGCAGGCGGAGTAAAGATTCGAGGTTCCCTCGTCCACGGTTCCAGACACCCACCTGGGCGATCTGGAGCTTGGAGTTTGGTGAGGCTGCCCAGACACCGCTCGGAAGAATAGATATTCCGGCAAAGGCCGATGAGGCTTTAATAAAGTTTCTACGGGATAACTGAGAATTCATAGGATCTTAAGGTAAGATTTATAAGAAAGGTGACAGTAGTAGCAAAGCCAAGGGCTGTCCAACTTTTCTATTTTTTGAGCTGTAGAAATGGAATTATCTTCCAATATCATTGGCAGCCACCGAGAGATCATGGGATTAACCCCTTCCTACAGTTCAGCCAGTTTACTCCTCAGCGCATCTGGAACCGGGGCCTTCTGCATGCGTCCTGAATTCGAGTCGAGTTCCACATGAATGATGGTTACCTCGCCTGAAGCTACTAATTGCTCAGGCTCTCCATTGAACACATAAAAGCGATAGCGGATAGTCGTATTCTTCACTTCCTCGATGTTGAGACGAATATCCAAAACGTCTTCAAACCGGGAGGGCTTAAAATAGCTACAAGAGATATTTAATCTCGGCCAACCATGCTGCCCTTCGTCGGATGACGTGTGTACGCTACCACCAAGGTGCCGCCAAAGCGCATGCTCGGCGGATTCCACGTAACGTAGATAATTGGCAAAATGAACGATACCAGCCATGTCGGTATCCGAAAACTCAACACGGCGTTGATGAGAGAAGTGAAAAGAGTCCGGAATATCCATCAGTGAATCAGTTGGTGGGTTGGTAAGCTCGGGTGAGCTGAAGAAATTGTTTACTCATTTGGGGCGAAGAGAAGTGTTCTTCCACTTTCTCGCGCCCTTGCTTTCGCATAGCTTCCAAGCGCTCCGGATCATTCAACAAGGAGTCCCAAGCTTCAGCAAAATCCTTCGGATTATTGCGAGGAACGCAGGTGCCTCCACCGGTTGATTCAATGATTTCAGGAAAGGATGCCATCTCGGGTTGCACAACAGGAACACCACAAGCAATAGCCTCGAGAACATACAATCCGAAGGCTTCTGGATAGGTAACTGGGACTGAAAACAATGTAAGTGACTGCAGGAAAAAAATCTTTTCCTCTCGAGAAATATTCGGAAGCCAGTCAACATCCTCGTCTAAACCTTCTTTATGAATGCGGGCCTTAAGCTCTTTAACCAATGGTATATCACCCGCAGTCATGGCACCGGCGATCCTCAAGCGTACGCCTTCTCGCCCGATTGTCTTTCGCAACCGAATAAACCCATCGACCAGAACTTCTAATCCTTTTTCGCGACACATGCGAGCAAGGTATCCAATCGTCGGGTACTCAGGAGACTGTTCAGCAAGTTCGTAGCCTTCCATTTTGATGCCGTTATGCATCACCTCAATTGTTCCTTCTGAAAGCCCAAGACGTTCTTCCATATAACGAGAGTAGAACCGACAGGGAGAAACCAACATATCGGCTGACGCGAGCCGCTCCCCCATCCGATTCCAGCATTGACTGCGAAAGGGTTCTGGAAGTCCGTCCAAGAAGGAATCTTCTCCTTGGAAAAAGAGAATGATCGGCACGTTAAGACGTTTCTTGATCTCATCGGCCAAGCCAGCCTGGAGGGCAGTTGATAAGCACACGACCTCCGGCTTCCCTATTTCTTCCAGCCAAACCAGGAGCTTCTCGAATTCCTTGCGGAATCCACTTTCCTCAATCTCCAACATTTCGAGGCACATTTTTCCATGCTCACGTGCCGAGGTCATATGGCTATGCCGGGCAGCCCAACGGAGCAGACTCGTTCGATTCAACAAACGGTCGATAAAGGCAGGTGTTTTCCGAAACAGGGCCAACTTCTGCTGAAGATACATATTGATCCCACCAAAGAATATAGGCGTTTCCTTTAATCCCTCCAACGGCTCTTCATCGAGCATGAGAGGCAAATACATCGGAAGGATTGCCACATCTTCACCTGCCTTATGTAGCTCAATAGCTAAGGCATTGTCTCGCATGCAAGCACCGCAATAGTAGCTTCCGGTGCCGGGAGTCAGAAAAGTAAGTTTCACGGGTAGGATTAGATCAGGTAACCCGCGAAAGAACTCACGGGGCAGTCGGCTTTAAATTTGCCCGCCCATGAGATAAAGGTTCGGGCAATTTTGCAAAATCTTTCATCGCCTCTAATAATTCTCCGTAATCGCGGTCAACCAGATCACCAATTAAGCAATCAGTCAGTGTGCCTCGAAGGTGCATATTGGCCTTGATCAGGTCGGCAAAGCTGAATCTCTCATCGTAGAAAGCGTAAACCACCTGACGCATAACCTCAATGGATGAACAAAGCGTGTCACCATAAGCTTCGTAGTCGGTAGCCGTGATGGGTCCGTCTTTCTTCAAGGCGATGTCGGTGGCGTCTGCAGCCAGTTCAGCTGATTTGAGTGCGAGAAATACACCGGAAGAAAAGACAGGATCCAAAAACGCAAAGGCATCGCCAATCAGCACACAGCCATCGGTCGCACAATGCTCCCCACGGTAAGAGTATTCACCCGTCACCCAATACTCACCAAATTGCTCTCCTGAGGCCAGGTGATCTTCGATCCATGGGTTGTTTTTGATCTCGCGCTCGTAAATTTCTTTTGGGTCGCGTGTATCTCGATAGAGGTAATCCCGCTCAGCAACGATGCCGGAGCTCACAATATCGTCGGCCATAGGAATATTCCAGAACCAACCCTTACCATCCAAGTAGGCAACGGTGGTGGAACCTTCGTCCAGGCCTGGATCTCGTTTGGCACCTTTGAACAATGTCCAGATGGCAATCTTGTTCAGCTCTGGATCACGCTTGCGCGAACTGGTCTTTCTCAAATACAAGGCGTCTCGCCCCGAACCATCCAGTACCACTCGAGCATTAAACTCTAACGCCTCTCCTCCTTTGGACTCAGCTTGCACACCTACGATCGCTCCAGAGTCGTCCTTGGTGAACTCGGTCACTGCTGTTTCTTCAAGTACGGTGGCTCCCTTTTCGCGGGCATTGTCCAAGAGCATCAGGTCGAAATCGGCTCGTTTCACCTGCCAGGTAGTCGACGAAGGGTGATCGTTATGCTGAAAGAAGTAAAACGGTGTAGAGACCTTGCCGTTACGGCCCACAAACTGAACGCTGTGTTTTTCCGTCCAGGCCATTTCCTTGATCTTATCCACCAAACCCAATCGTTCGAAGGTGAAGTAGCAGAAGGGCATCAGCGATTCTCCCACATGGTAGCGTGGGAATTTTTCCTTTTCCAGGATGAGCACATCCCAGCCCTTCTCGGCCAATAAGGCTCCGGCAGTCGATCCAGCTGGACCGCCTCCGACGATGACGGCGTCATATTGCTTTTGGTAAGTCATTTTGAGAAATTGTTATATGGGAAAATTAAATGTAATTTTCCTCCGGCAGGATTTCCATTATCCAAGCTAGAGTCTGTCCATTGGTTTTCGAAAGTTGGTTGAACCTTCCATAAAAGGTATATTTTTCCAAGTCTTTGGAGAGAGTAGGAGCTATATATCCAGCAGAGATGGCAAAAAAGCAAACCGGAGCACTCTGAAATTCGACTTTGAACTTATGCAAAAGTCCTCCAAACGGTTCTTGGTCGGCTTCGATCTCTTCACGGTGTTCCTGATCGGAGCTATCTAAGACGATGGCAATCACACCATACTCTAAGACTGTGTCCGCTTTTTTAGTCTGAAGAAATACTTCACGCAGGTACACATCTCCACGCTCGAGACTCTGAATCTTGTCGATGTAGATATCGCTCTTGTAGTAGCGCGCCAGGGTAGAGGTCATATCCTCATCATGAAACATCAGCTGCCTAGCAGGCTCGGGCAATTCCTCCCCGGGTAAAATCCGGAATGAAGCAGCCGGAATCGAGCAGTCTTCTACAATATACCGGCGCAAAGATTCCGGCATGCCATTCACAATCACTTCTTCCATAGGGGCGGGGGTGATTAAAGCTAGGGAAAGAAAGGATGCTTAAACGATTTTGCTAGTCCGATGCTCTTTCAGAAAGAAGTCGTGCAAGAGATTGTCTAAACAGAGAAGGCCATCACGATTGAGTAGCACTTCACTATTTTTAACTTCGAGGAGTCCTTCTTCGGTCAGGCCAGCAAGCTGCTCTGCAAATCGCTCCTCCATATTGACTCCAAATTTTTCAGAGAAGTAACCCAACTTCACATGGCCCAGCTTCATCTGAAGGATAAACTCACGAATCATGCGTTCTTCTTCGGATGTTCGGAAGGCTCGTTTGATTGGAAGCTCACCCGCTTCTACTTTTTCAAGATAAGGGTCGATCTCGGTTGTATTCTGATAGTGGACACCTGCAGCGTGTGAAAACGATGCAACACCTAGGCCAAGCAGATCTGCCCCACTCCACAATTCATCGCGATAGATAAATTTGGTACGATCCGGATCCTTCACAGCAGTGTAACCACTCGAGATAGTATAACCGGCACTTTCCAACGCAGCAAAAGCTTCCTTCACCCAGCGACGCTTGGTTTCCCAGTCAGCAACCGGAGCGACCAACTGACCACCACTTTTCATCTCCTTATAGATGGCCGTGTTGTAGGGGATCTCCATTTGGTAGATGGTCACACTGTCCGGCATCAACTTGATCGTTTCTTCAATGTTGAACTGCCAGTTTTCTTCGGTCTCTTCGAGCATACCGGCAATCAGATCGATATTGAGCTGATCAAAATTCAATTCCCGTGCGCGCTCGTAGGCTTTGTAAACCTCAGGTGCTCGGTGGGCACGACCATTGATCTCCAACAGGTGATCATTAAAGTTCTCAATCCCCAGACTCAGGCGAGTTACACCGACGTCTTTAATCGCAGCCAGCTTCATCTCGTTCAAGGTACCTGGCTCACCTTCGAAAGCGACTTCCTCGGCTTCATCCCATGGGAGTATCGCCTTCATTTGGTCAGTCAGGCTATGTAGCTGCTTGGAAGAAAGGTAGGATGGCGTACCACCTCCGAAATAAATGAAGTGTGGTTTGCGACCCTGGAAAAGCGGACGTTGAGCAATGGCTTTCATTTCAACCATTGTGCCATCCAAGTAATTCTGGATCTGGTTGGCATTCTTGTCCGTGTAAACGCGGAAGTAACAAAAGTGACAGCGCTTTCGACAGAATGGGATGTGATGATAAACACCGAGCTTTGTATTAGGATCTGGCTCGGAGTTCAAGGCAATCTCCACCTCCACAGCCTGATCCTCGGACCAGAAAGAAAAAGGAGGATAATTCGAGATAAAGTAATTACCGGCGCGCGTTGAATTTTTGGCGCTCAAAGGTTTATCGGAAGGGTTGGTATCCATAATTAAATTGCTTAGGGTTGGGTTATTATAACCGCTGAAAGTCAGGACTCTTTTAAGGCAAAGACGGTTCCATCTTCACCTCCGATGATGAGTGCGCCGTATCCGTAGGCCGGACTGGCAATGAACCCTTCACCGAGGTCGAGCCTCCAGATTTCCTCTCCACTGTCGAGATTTAAGGCATAGAGGCGACCGTCTCCTGATCCAAAGATAAGTCCATCATCAAAGACAATAGGAGCACTCTCTATTCGTGCTCCGGTTCTAAATTTCCAGACAGATTCGCCGCTTTCCTGATTGATCGCATGCAAATGCTTATCATTGGAGCCGATAAATAGCATGTCATCGCTCACACCGGGCGCATTGTTGAAAGGTAAGTTTCGGTCCTCATAGACCCAGGCAATCATGCCAAGGTCGACATCGAATGCCACGACCTGGTTTGCGTAGTTTCCTGAGTAAGCCATGTGCTTATAAGTCGCGATGGAACTCACGATCTGGGAATCATTCGGGATCTTATGAACCAGGCTACCGTCTGCTAAACCGATCACGTGCAATTGTGCATCACAGCCACCAAACACCACCCACTGGTTATCTACGACCGCAGGCGAGCCGTTGATGTAATCTTCCGTTTCGTAGGACCATATGAGCGAGCCATCTTCCGTGCTCAGACAACGGGTCGTGCCATCATAGCCATTCATCAATACCCACTGTCCTTCCCCTTCGGGGTTATCAACCACAACAGGTGCAGCACTGATTTTGTCGTCTGCTCCAAACTTCCACACTTCTTCACCCGTCTCCAGGCTCAAGGCGTAGAGCTGTCCATCGTTAGAGGGAAGAAAAACCAGATCGCCACTAATCGCCGGTGCAGCGGTGACAGCGTCTTCGGTTTCGAACTTCCAAAGTTCTTCTCCCGTTTCCAAATCGAGTTTAAAAAATAGTCCATCCTCGGTGCCGACAAAAACATGTTCGCCCAGAATGGCAGCTTCGGCTGAGATCATTTGGCCTGCGGAAAAAGTCCATGCGATTTCCATCTGCCCGGGTAGACTTGCTGGAATCTGTCCTGAAAGATGGGGTCCTCCGCGAGTCATCGACCAGGAGGTTTGCGGAATAGGAGGTGCGACTTCCTCGACTACCGTTTCTTCTACAGTCGTCTCAGATGACTTGGAACAACCTGCTGTCCAAATTATCGCTGAGACAAGTGAAAGACTGATAACATATTTGGAAAGATGAACCTTCATCAGCTCGTCCTTTTTTTATGCCGGTTCTGGCAACGCCAGAGCTGCCCGGTACAATTCAACAAAATCACTCAGCTCAAGTGGCCGGGGGTTAAAGTTTCCTGTCCACTGCTGTTTGGCTTCGGTGGCCAATTGCTGGATCTCTTCCTCATCGGCGCTGAATGCTATTTGCTCCATACGTCCCGTTAGATCGGTAACCCAGTCTATGAGAGATTTGTCACTCACATCCAGCTCACTCAAAATAGAAGTGTAGCGACTATAAATACACGAGGCGTCCGGATCTTGATCGTTAAACCGCATTACATGTGGCAACATCATCGCTACAGCACGACCATGAATAATATCGTGGCGAGCGGTTAGTGGATTGGCCGAAGCATGGGCCCCTCCCAACATGCTGTTTTCAATCGCGAGGCCACTCAATGCAGCTCCCAAAAGTATATGCCCCCGGTCGTCACCTTGCACACTATGGTCTACAATATCATCGATCGCCCGAACAATATGCCGAAAAGCAGCTTCGGAATACATGGATGATAGTTCGGTCCGCTTGGTAGAAACTGCCGCTTCCAAAGCATGAGCCAAGGCATCAATGCCGGTTTGCACCGCAACTGATCGCGGTTGGCTATCTGTAATGTCAGGATCAAGAATGGCTACTCGAGCCAGTGCCTTGGGATCTCCACAGGCCATCTTTTCATGGCTCTCTTCGCGACTCACCAAAGCGTAGGACTGACACTCACTTCCGGTGCCAGCCGTGGTAGGAATAGCAATAAAGGGCAACATCTTTTTCGACGCCTTTCCATAACCGTGGTAATCGCTCATGCGCCCACCATTGGTTAGTAGAAAATTACACGCCTTGGCAGTATCGATACTGCTGCCGCCTCCCAGTGCAAGGAAACCATCAAACTCGATTTCCTTGGCAAATGCGCAACAGGCAGCCGCATCATTCTCGGTCGGATTTTCGCTCACATCATCGTAGACATGAACCGGAATACCTTCCCCTTCAAGCAAGGCTCGGGTGGACTCAACATGGCCGGCCTTCACAATGCCTTTGTCCGTCACCAGCAAAACAGAAGTAATACCCAACTCTTTGATTGAGTTCGGCAATTCCTTCATGACTCCATTTCCAAAAACGAGTTTGGGCGAGGGTCTGGACTCGAAAGGATCGACCATGTTATTTTTCCAACGTCACCAAGTCTCCTTGTAACGCTCGTCTTCGATAGAGGAATTCAAAAATATTACCTTCGTGAGGTTGCTCCCATTGAACACGGTTCGTCGGATAAGGTCCGATATTCAGACGCTCAATGTTCGTGCTGGTCATCAAGTCGACCGCCCACTCCTGATTGGAGGTGAAGGCTGAAACAACCAAGGTCTCGCCAATAGTGTCGAGCATCTCGTTCTGAGGAACTTCAACAATGCTGGCAAACGGGAACATAAACTCGGTGTTCGCGAGAGGATGATCCTTATCATCGCAAAGAATCAAGGTTGGGCTCAGGAATGTCTGTCCCCACTTCTCAACCAAACGTGGTCCTTCGCGATACTGCGCGGTAAGATCAATCGCACCCGGCGTTTTCAAATGGTCTTCGATCATCTCATCGATCGCCTTGGCGAAATCAGGATTCGAAAATCCACAAACGGTTGCGTCAGGATCGGTACGTTCCAGTGGCACGATGGCAGCCAGCTTCTTGGCAATCGCATGGGCGATTTCATCGCGGTTTTTCGGCACAAGCACACCGGAAGCGTTGATACAGCTGCGCCCACCATTGGCAGAGATGGACTGAACAATCGTGTCTACATCCGCTTCCCAATTGTCGGCAAAGTCGTCACCGATCAGCACTTTACTACGTCCTGAACCGTGCACCTGAATGCTGCGGTAAGGTGCATACTGCTTCACTGTTTTATCAGAACCAAAAGCTACACCACGACCTGTTTCAAAGAGTAAGGTATTACCTCCTTCGTGAGTCGTTGGATAAAACCCAAAGGCTTCAGCAGGGAAGCCAGCAGTGATCATCGCCTGAATAATTCTGAAGGGCGTAAAAGGATCTTCACGGCCAGGTTTCAGTATCACCGGAATTTTCAAGACCGGTGCAGGCAACCAAAGAGAATTTACTCCGGGTGAGTTGCTTGGCAGTAAAACGCCGAGGCTCTTGGTTTGCGGGAAGAAATTTACATCCAGTCCGTTCTGGTTAACAAAACCATCATCGAACAGGGAAAGCGGCATGCTTCGAGTAAGTCCTGAAAGGATGGCCCGAATATTAGCCATGGCCTCATAGACCTTACCCATGTTCAAACGACAAAGGCTGTGCGGTAAGCCCGTTGAAAGGGATAGCGCAGCGGCGTAGTCCTCAGGACTCTGCATTTCATCACCAGCTCCCCATGGTAAATCACCATTGAGGAAAAGATCAGCGGCTTTTTCACAGTAGTCAGCCAAGGTCTCGCAGGGGATCGCTTGCAGTGCAGCAACCGATCTTTCGATATCGAGTAGGTCTCTCCGGATAATGCCCGGATTGGCAACGCTCACTTGGATTGGCTTACCGTCGCTGTCGAGTTCGGTCGTATCTAAGCTTTTATAAGTCTGCCCAAGGCGAAGAACTGGAATGTGAATTTGATCACTCATGACGGTATGCCTCTTAAATTAATATACTCCTTCAATAACTGTTTTCGAACCGGACTGGAATGGGCGAACATCCCCTACTCCATCCCAAGAGAATTCATCGCAAGGACGGCGACGAATTGCTTCATCTCTTTCGAGAAACCGTGGCACAAAAAATTCCTTAGTGAGAGTCGTAAGTTCAACTCTTCCGTACTCATCGTAATCCACAAGTTCGTCAGCGTTGTCCGGATTAACAACCCGAAGCACGGCACGCGGCTCTGGAGCGTAATACGTCAGACTGTAATTGTCTTCAGGAACCAGCTTCTTACTGATGGCCAATCCCATGAGCGTGTTGCCATAGGTCGGGGCGAAGTTGATCTGACCTTCCAATACCTCTTCGTTAATGAAGCGGACGTATTGTGGAGTCATAGTCGTTCCACCGGCAAATACACCTTTCAGTCCAGCCTTCACGAGAGACATACGCTCTGCCAAGCTTTCGAGCAACTTCGGCGTTGTAAACATACAGCTTATATTCCGGTGACGTAGAATCGCTGAAGCCTGGTCGATCACGTGCTCCTGGTAGGCCTTCGCCATAGGAATCTCACCCATTTTGATCAGGCGTTTTACCCAACGAGGATCGAGATCGATAAAGTAACAAGAGCCACCACGGTGAGCAGCCAAGTGCTCGATGGCCAAACGAAGACGGCGAGGACCCGTTGGGCCAACCATCAACCAGTTCGTTCCCTTAGGGAAAAAGTCATCACCATAGTGATTACTAAATTCTTCGTAATCGTGTTTGTAGTCATCCCACCCAATTCGTTGCTTGGGCATGCCAGTCGTTCCACCGGTTTCAAATACATTGTAGGGACGTCCTTCATACGCTTTAGGAATAAAACGCTCGGGCATTTCTTTGCGCAGCGTTTCATCGTCGAAGTGATCAAACTTCAGGATGTCCGCAAACGACTGGACTTCCTCCAAAGGATTCCAATCGGCCTTGCTTGCCCAATCGAGCCAGTAGTCACAACCGGTTTCAGGCGAGAAGTGCCATTTTATAATTTCGCGAACGCGAGCATCCCGTGCCTCATTCGCCTCTTCAATGGTTAGCGTTGAACTCATGAATTATTTTGTAGGAAAGAATTTTTGTAGGGTTTCATCAGAAGGAGCTTTGGTCACCAGCGAAACGACCACCAACGTGATGGCACATGCAGCGAACATAGCAGCTACCGGCATCATTCCTCCGAAGAGGTAGGAACCATTTGCACCGTAACCGGAGGCCTTGAAAAGCATGAACCAGCAAATTGCGGTAGCAATAATTGCGGCATAAGCACCGGCCTTGGTTACCCGCTTCCAGTAAATGGTCGCAAACACAATGGGGAACAGACTGGCGTATCCACTGAAGCACCACACCCCGAGTGTGAATACCGACCGTGGTTCGGCCAGGGTGAACAAGAAAGTGATAATTACGATGGCGGTAATGAATCCACGTGCCAACCAGACCATCTGTCCATCGGAGAAACGATCTTTACCAAAACCGTGCGCGACGATGTCGCGGGTAAACATGGTTCCAACGGATACAAATTGAGAATCCAGGGACGACATGATGGCGGCCAAAACTCCGGCACCCACCAGACCACCAATGATTGGTGTCGATAGTTTACCAACCATGATTCCCAGAACCGCATTGGAAGAAGCTGCACCAGGAACAATCGGTGTATCGGTGCCAGGCATCAGAGCTCCTGTTGCCCAATAACCGATCAGAATACATGGAATCCAAGTAACCATGATACTGATAGGGTGAGCAATCAGCATGAACTTAAAGTTCTTAGAATTTTTGGAGGTCAGGAAATTTTGAAACAAGTGCGGAAACATGCCCACCGAAAGTGGAATAAACATGTAAGACAGAAATTGAAGTTCTGTGATATTGCCGGAGCGAACCGCTTTCGCTTCGTTAGCCATTTCAGATGCGGCTGCAAATCCACCCAGTTTACTCGAGATCAATGTGAAGGCTAGTACCCCCATGATCATAAAGACGATAGTCTGGAATGTATTGGCCCAGGCAGCGGAACGAACTCCGCCCATGAAGATGTAGGAAAGCACAACGCCACAAATGACCAAGGATGTTAACCAAGGTGGAATCGCTCCACCGGTCGATGCAAAGACATCAGGAAATGCTCCACGAGTTACACCGCCAATAAAAGATCCGGCGCCCAGTAGTCCGACCAAGAGATATGGAATGATGAGTCCGACCAGGATGGGAAATAATAGATAACCGATCCCCTTACTTTCGAAACGATCACGGAAAAGCTCGATCTGTGTCATGTAGCCATTCCGTTTTCCGAGTGACCACAGCCTTAGACCAATCAGGAAAAACACAGCGGAGTGAACCAGAGCTGAGGACGATGCGATTTTACCAAAGGTAGCAACGCCAACGCGGTAAGATTCCCCCGTGCTTCCGACCATGGCGAATGCCGTCATGGTGGTTCCGAAAACGGACATGAAGAGGACGAAAGGCCCAATCGAACGACTGGCGACAAAGAAGTCAGCCGAGCCTCCTCTAAAAAATTTCCTGGAAACAACGCCTAGCCCAATGAGCATGGCGAGGTAGATACAAATGATTACAACCTGAGTCATTACTCTGCCCCTCCTTCACTCGCGCTGTCAGAATCAGGTTCGCCTTCCAGGCCTTTGGGCCAGGCAAACTTGATCACCATGAGCCAACCAATGGCCGCTGCACAAACGAAGCCCATATGGTAAGCTAAGGTTGCGGGCAAAAAGCCGAATACGAGGGAGGCGTTATCTTTCAGCCAGAAGTCTTGATGCAATATGGCAAGCAAGACCAAGTAGCCGAATACGAGCGTTTTCTTGGACATGGAGTAACTGGGGTGACGGTTAGAGACGGAGAGAAATCACCTTACTGGCCGATCGCATACATGTGAGTTTGAGTCGTCACAAAGAGCGTATCGTTTGCCACAATCGGGCTGCAGTAAATGGGTGTGTAAAAGTCAGCCAAAGCGATCTCTTCTTTTTCACGACTTGCTTTCAGCATAACTAGCTCACCATCTTCGTTACCGATAACAACCATGCCATCTGTAACCAAGGTAGAAGACCAGATACGACTGTTCGTTTCGTGAACCCAGAGGTGCTCGCCGGTTTCAGCATCGAGGCAATGGATATCGCCATCGTATTCCGCTTGGAAGATGAGTCCGTCAGCCACGCTGGCGGTTGAGATAGAACGACCGATGCCCTCGTAGGTCCAAATCGCTTTCCCAGAGATATCACCCGTCATGCTGGGATCGATACAGCTAAGACGACCTACGCCATCACCGTGCTCAGGGTCCTGTCCTATAATCGCATAAGCCTTGTTGTTGGCAATGATAGTAGTTGCGATAATCTCACTGGCACCTTCATAGGTAGCATACTTGATCGGCTCGCCATCTTTCTCGCGATATTCGCGAAGATTAGCGTCATAACGGAAGGTTTCTTTTAGAATAGGAAATCCATCTTCGTGCATCACCGGATCGAGGTCATAGCCGTAGGCCCAACCATCTCCACCACCCCAAACAACCATGGGTTTTCCATTGATGTCTCCGATAGCAGGCGTACTCCAACTTGCGTGTAATACTCTTTCGGATACTCCAGAAACTTCTTCACCAAGAAGCTCGCCGGTATTCTTGTCCATAACGACCAAGGCTGGTGAATATGGAGAAGGGATATTTTTGTGTGACCAGTCTACTCCATTCGAAGTAGCAGCATAAATTTTGTCACCGTAGATGAGCGGAGAACAACTGGAAACGTTGTGAGGAAATACACCGAGCTCTTCACGGGCATCGACCACCCAAAGGATGTCTCCATCCGTTTCTGTTACCTCAACCGTTTCACCGGGCTTGGATGAGAAGTAAGTAGCTTCATCCTGGAATTCACCATCGTTGCCGTTGGCCATGCCTTCGACGTCGAAGCAAAGTGCTTCTCCACGATTCGTAATGATCCAGCCACGATCACCTTCGATCGCTGGGGAAGAACAAAGTCCAACAAACTCCCAGTCACTGACCTTACCAGCACCGAGTTTTGGAATCAAAAGCTGCCACAGAAATTCGCCGGTTTTTTCGTCAAAGCACATCAGCACTCCACGGTCACCCTTTTCGGCTTCGTTACGAGGAGACTCGTTATTGGTTCCAACATAGATTCTGCCTCCAGCAGCCACAGGCGTGCCGTAGGTTTGTGAACCAAGCTTGGCAACCCACTTGACGCCCTTGGTTGTTTCCATGTTGATCTCCTCACTCTTGGGCAGGTAGTCCCCGCTCTCGATTTCAGTTGGAATGCCGCTGGCTTCACCAACCATGTTGCGATCCGCGGATCCGCCCCAAGTCGGCCAGTCGGCCGCTTGAACCGACCATGCGGCACAGAGAGAAGTAATAAGTAAAATAGATTTCTTAAGATTCATGACTGGGTTTCTTAGTTATTAGAAGAAATGGAAATGTTATCGATGAAGACGCGCTTCTGACTTTGCGGTGCAAATGCAAAGAGACCAGGCGCGCCTTGTTTATGTACTTTATCTTGTTTGGACTCGATGGTCCAGGCATCCGGTTCTGGTTGCCCTTTTTCCCAGACCTTGGCGCGAACAACTCCACTGCCATCTGCGTTGGTGTCTACCCGAGTTTTCAGATGATACCAGGCATTGGCCTTGATAGGAAATTTAACGGAGTCTTTCACACGTTCGTGGTTACTGGAAATTTCGAGTAAGCGTTGGTTTCCGGACAGCGCGATCAGGTAACGCTGATTGACCAATCCAACCGTGGACATGATCCGGCGATTGCCGTCAGTCATCACATCGGCCTCAATGGTGTAGCTCTTCATATCGGTCTTACCGATGAAGTTCATACTGCGCTGCCATAGGAGGTTCTCCAATCGGTAGGCGGCTACCTTGTTGCCATCACGCTCGAGGATGTGCCATTTAGGTCCTGCTCCGAGCCAAGTGCCAGGAGGAGGAGATACCGCAGCACCCGTTTTGTCCTTTAGAAAGAGTTTGGTTTCTTCGAAATCCGAAGTGTAACCATTGCCCGCAACGACTCGTCCACGACTCACACTGGTCATGCCATCGACAGTGGCTTGGATGTAGCCTCCAGTCAAATTGCCCTGACCGGAACGGCTGAGGCGATTGCCAGAAAGAGCTGCGTCGACCTCAGAAGGTCTGGGAGCGCTGGGTGGATTCCATTTGGCGAAGCTTGCTTGGTCGGTGATGTCTTTCACACGACGTCCACCAGCATCCAGTCCGTATACCTTAAACTCTACTTCATCGTCAGATCCCAGAGCGAACTCCGCAGGGACCAATTGAATCTGGGCAATCTTTCCAGCTTTCTTGGAGGACGCATTTTTGTATTTCACCTTTTTGAGCTTCTTGTCGCCGAAGCAGTGAAGTCCTTCTTTGGTGAATACATACACGCGGTTATTATAAATAGCAGGTGCTCCCATGCAGTTCGCTCCCATCTCATCTGAGTGAAGCATCTCTGCAGCGTCGCCACCATCCTTGAGGATGTGAGTGATTCCATCGAGCATTGGCACGTAGAATTTCCCATCGGCGTAGGTAGGTGATGCATGCAATTGGTCAGGAGCCAGTTTTTGCGACCAAAGCGTTTCACCGGTTTTGATATCTACGGCAAGAAGACTTCCAGTAGCGATGGTGGTATAAACACGATCACCGACCAATGTGGGTGAACTGGTAAATGCGACGTGTTCGTCGTTGCGCCAGACTTCTGATTCAGCGCCTAAAATAAGAGGTAGATTGTCAGGATACTTGGAAGGAATCTTTAAGCGAACCAGGCGACCCTTGTCGGTAGTATCGATATTTTCCTTACCATGAACCGCGATGAGCCCATCCTTACCGACTAGAACTACACCGGAGTTAACTCCACCCGTTGCGAGCTGGAAGCGCCAGACAGATTCACCCGTGCGGGCATTCACGCAAACTACATTTCCACAACCTGTGCCGGCGTAGAAAACGCGTTGATTACCCAGGTCAGCAAAGACCGGGGTAGAAAAAGAGCTGTCAATCGGTCCAACACCTGGAGTGCTGTGCCAGAGAAGCTCACCGGTGATCTTGTCGAAGCCGTAGAAACGATTCCTAGCCGGTCCGTTGGTTGACCAGTTGGCAGTGATGCAGTGAATGACCACGACATCGCCATCGATTCCTGGAGCACCTGTCCGACCATTAGGAAAAGTCAGGCGACCAAATTCTTCCATCATGGAATGCTCCCAGAGCATTTCTCCGTCAGGAGAGAAAGCCATGACGTGTCCGTTTGTCGATTCGACGTAGACATTCCCTGTCTCAGCATCAACTGCTGGGGCCCCTACCGCATAACGGTTATAAACAATATCAGAAATGTAATCAGCAAATCGATGCTCCCAGATCTTTTCGCCAGACTCGGCATCGAGACAGAGGAGAGTTTCTTCTACTAAGCCCGTTTCGCCGTAGAAGCCAAAGGCGTAGATGCGTCCGTCGGCGGCAACCGGAGTTCCAGCTCCGCGCACCGGATAAGTCCAACGGTGCTCGCTGCCTTCCAGATTCAAAGAATCAGGAAGAGAAACCTTGGCCGGTGAATTCCCGTTTTGGTCGGGACCACGCCAGTTGAGCCAGCCACTGGCAGCAGACAACTCAGCCACACTGAAGAAGACTACCAGAAGAAGTGAAAGGAATCGGATCGATTTCATAACTTGGGGATGCGTAACAGAGTTACACGGGCAATTTAAGATTCATGAAGGATAATAACAGACTGCACCTTACCGCCTCCTTACCAGAAGGGTAAATTTGGTAAGGCACCATCCGCTTACCGCTTTTTAAAGAACTAATAGATAAAGTCGATGCGCAAGCCAAATCTCCCAGGCGCGCCAGGGCTTCCAGCCTGGATTTCAGGGTTGATGAATTGATAGAAAGACTCGTCTGTCAGATTGCGCCCAAACACCGAAATGGTGAAATTATTCTTCCGGTATCCAAGCTGTAAGTCCCACACACCAAAAGCCGATTGGGCAAAGGTGCTATCATTCTGCTCATTGTAGTAGGTTTCTCCGAAGGCCGTATAGGAGGTACTGCCAAAGAATCCGCTACCTGATTCGTAGCGTATGCCCGAACGAACCGTGTATTCAGGGATAAATGGCACATGATTGCCGGAAACATCCATCCCGAGGGAATCGCGGTGCCGATCGAATTCGGCATTTGAGAACCCACCTTGAAAATCGAAAAATAGACCTTCAACCGGGTTGAACACCAATTTGCCCTCCAAACCAGTCGCTGAGACTTCGTCCGCATTGACGACCACAAAGTCAGTGGAAAAGGGTACCGTGCGCTCAAACTGGTAATCATCGGTGTCATTGGCAAATGCCACGAGCGAGCCGCTCACCAGGCCATCCGAAGTCTCAAAGTTGATTCCAGCCTCCAACGAGGTCATGTGCTCAGAGTTGAAGCTGAGGAAATTGGGATTGGCCGTATAACCACTGTAGCCTTCTGGCTTGGTCGAAATTGAACCGCGGGCAATCAAATCAACATTCTCGTTCACTTCGACAGTGAAACCGGCCGTGGCAGACCATTCAGTCTCAGATTGGTCTTCATTGACTATGGGTTCCGGCGGGCTTGGGAATCCATAGTTGTTGGAAGCTTCTTTAATTCGGTAGATCGAAGAGTCGTTGCTATCGATACGTGCTCCCATATTGAAAACGACGGTCTCGGAAAGGGGCATGTCGCCATTCAGGTAGCCAGCAATATTGGTGTGTTTGGTTTCGAACTGCGTCCGCTCAGTCTGAACGAATCCGGGAGGAACAAAGCCGCCGGGGGGAACAGGAAACTCACGGGTGGCATCTCCATTGGTGGTTGAATCGAGGAAAAACAAGCCTGTGGTCCAAACAACCCCATTGGCAACTGGCTCGGACTCAAAGCGAATTTCCTGGGTCCAAAGTTCTTCATCTTGAATCACTTGGGAGAATCCAAAATCCAATGCACTCAGGTCAAGGTCGGTCAAAGAAGGATCCAAGTCCCAATCCTGATGGGAGGTCGTTGCAATCAGCAGGCCGGTCTCCATCAGCTTTTTCAGCTGAAAGTTGAGCTGGCGGCGATCAAGCTTAGTAACGCCTTCTATATTGGAAGATACTTCAAATGGATCTGGGCTCCACAATGAGCTTAGGCGAGTAGACCCATCGTTGACGGACTCCGCGAATACACCGAAACGAATCTGAGTATCCTCGCTTGGATTCATGTAGAAGTTTACCCTTCCCTGGAATGACTCACGGTCATCCTCGGTTTTTCCAGAAACAATATTATCAATATAACCGTCTCGTGCAGAATATCCAAAACTGGCACTGTAAGCGGCACCGTTGCTCATAGGGCCATCGAAAAGGACTCGGGCGATTCTTGAATCAAATGAACCATACTCCAATTGGAGGGCTCCTCGCTGCTCATTTCCGGGAACGCGCGTATGAATATTAATGATGCCGGCTGTAGCATTCCGTCCAAAGCTGGTCGACTGTGGGCCGGATAGGATGCTCACATACCCTATATTCAGCAGTTCCCCGGGATAAGATGCCACAGAACCTTGCGGCACATCATCTACATAGAGTGCTATTGAAGGTGGGCTAAAAAACAATGAATTGGCGCTACCACGCATGCTGATCACATCGCCGAATCCCCGGGTGTCACTGTGACTAGTAAACAGGTTGGGAGCCAGGCCTGATAGGTCCTGCAGCTGATTCGAGCCATAGATGCCGAGCAGATTCTCATTCAGATCGGAACGAGAAAGCTCGACCTCCAGGTCGTTAAATTGGAATTCCGACTGAATCTCCATGAGATCCAGATCAACAATCTCCGAGCTATCGAAGGAATCCTGTGCGAAGAGCGAACTCAGCCCCGAAATAAACAGGAGGGATAAGCCATAAGGAAGGCGCTTTTGTAACATATTTTGGTGGTGTAGCTTTAAGTAACGTCCCGTCCTCCAAAAAAGTAACGAGATTCTAGTTAAAAAGTAATTTTCTAGGGCTGTTTAAAAATGAAGGTTACAGATAAAGTAGGATTTTGTCGGCACTCCAAGATTGAAATAACGCAAAATGCACAATATTTTCATGAAGCTACAATACGGCATTTATTCCACCATGACTCTAAGACACACCCTGATTCTTCTTTGTTTCGCTTTATCTCCACTCTCTGCTGAATGGAACAACTGGCGCGGCCCCAATTTCAACCTGACGTCGGGAAATCAAGATTTCCCCAACGAATTTTCGGATAGCCAGAATGTCTTTTGGTCCGCGGATCTTCCCGGAGAAGGAGCTTCCACCCCCGCTATTTGGAAAAATAGTTTATATATTACCAGTATGGACAGAGGCACGAATATGCTCTTCGCCTACAACCAGTCTGGTAAAAAGAAGTGGGAAGCCCAGGTAGGCAAAGGTGAAGGCGGCAGCCATCGTCAGGGCACCGGCGCCAATCCCAGCCCGGTTGTGGACAGTAGCGGCGTCTATGTTTACTTCAAATCCGCCATTCTCGCCAAATTCAACCATGCGGGGAAAGAACTCTGGCGAAAAGACCTGCAAAAGGAATACAGCATTACCAGCCAATGGTGGGACCTCGGCACTTCCCCGGTCGTGGCCGATGGTAAGGTATTCGTAGCGGTTATGCAGCAACTCTCCCGCCGTAGCGGCGAGAAGGCGGAGACCTATGTCCTCGCTTTGGATAAAGATTCTGGAAAAGAGATCTGGAAGATCGATCGTAATACCGGAGCCAACACCGAATCGATGGATGCCTACACCACGCCCCTCATCGCTACCGTCGATGGCCAACAGCAATTGATCGTTTGGGGAGCAGACCAGCTCAGCGGGCACTCCATAAAAACTGGGAAAGCCATCTGGACCTGTGGAGACTTTAACCCCACCAATCACAAAAACTGGCGAACCATTGCTTCCCACACTATCGTGGGCGACACCGCCATCGTGCCCTACGGTCGTGGCTATGCCGTCACCGCCATCAAAATGGGAGGCATGGGAGATATCACCAGCACGTCACGCAAGTGGGAGATTCAACGCATTGGTCCGGACGTACCCACCCCGACTGTGTATGGAGAATCAACCATCGTTCTTAATGACCGAGGCATCATTAATGCCATCGACATTGATTCCGGTAATATCATCTGGGAAAGCGCCCTACCCCGGACCAAAGACAAATACTTTGCATCTCCTATCATAGCTGGAGATCGCCTGATCTGCTGTCGGGATGATGGAACCGTATTCATCTGCGGCCTGAATAAAGACGGCATGGAAATACTTTCCGAGAATCACATGGGCGAACCCGTGATCGCCACTCCTGTGCCGTACAACGACAAGCTCTTTATACGCACTGCAAGTACGCTATACTGCATCGGCGAGAAGAGCTGATCTCATTTTCTAATTTCCGTGTTATGAAACCCAGGATTCTGAGTTCGATAGCCTTCGCTATTCTCTGCGGAAACATAAGTTTCGGCGAGGACTGGCCGCAGGTTAACGGCCCTAACCACGATCGCATATCAACTGAGAGCATAGAGATCGGCGAAGACACGTGGGCACCAACCACGAACTGGCAAGTAAAGTGCAATGGTGGATTCAGTTCTTTTGTAGTGGCAGAAGGAAAAGCTTTCACCGTGTTACTTAATAAAATCGAAGGAGACCTACGTGAAATCGTAGTGGCGCTCGACTCATCGACAGGAAAACTACTCTGGAACACAGGACTGGGAAAAGCTAGCTACGACTCAGGAGGCAACCGAGGCACCCCCGAAAACAAGGGTGGAGACGGCCACAGAGCAACCGCAGTCGTCAGCAAAGGACGGGTCTTCGTCTACGGAAGCCAGTTCGACCTTTACTGCCTGGATAGCAGCGATGGAAAGCTCCTTTGGAAACAGGACATCCTAAACGATTTCGGCGGCAAAATGATTCGCTGGCAAAATGCGATGTCCCCTCTGATCCACGGAAACCGTGTGTTGGTTTCAGGTGGTGGCAAGGGACAAGCCATACTGGCATTTAGCGTGAGCGATGTATCTCTGCTCTGGAAAACAGCTAACGATATGGTAAGCCATGCAACTCCTGTTCTGGCTACTATTGATGGCATCGAACAAGCCCTCTTCGTCCTAAAAAATGAAGTGGTTTCTGTGGACCCCGAGACAGGGAAACAGCTTTGGACCTATCCCTTCAAGATCGGAGGATCAATAGCGGCTTCACCTGTTGTATCCGGAAATCTGATTCATGTTACTGCAGGCTATGGGACTGGTGCGACTGGAATAGAGGTAACTCAAAAAGATAAAGCCTGGGACGTCACAGAACACTGGCGCATAAGAGGTAATGGCTCAGTCGCCAGCCACTGGAGCACTCCCGTAGCTCACGAAGGATATTTGTATGGATTGTATAGCTACAAGGAGTATGGGGAAGGCGATTTAAAATGCCTCAACATGCTGACCGGAGAGATTGAGTGGGAGAAAAAAGGATTTGGCCAAGGCCAGTTGATCATGGCCGACAACAAGCTCTTTGTATTAAGTGACTTTGGTCGAATGAGCGTCGTAGAACCAACTCCGACTAGATATAAAGAGATAGCAGAGGCCGACGTAATCGAAGGAAAATGCTGGGCCACTCCTGCTATCAGTGATGGTCATATGTTTATACGAAGCACTACCTCAGGAATCTCATTGGAGCTTTGATTTGCCTTCAATTACAACTAGCTTCAACGTTCAATTTAGAAAGCTTCTAGCCCAATCACTATGACTCCAATTAGATCACTCTTCCTTCTATCGTCTTTATTCCTTGCCGCTTGCTCTCAGTCAGAAAAGGCAGAGCACTCATCGTCGAGTGCTTCCAACAGCCACATCGGTGTTGGAGCTGAACCCATCGATGGCGCTGCAGTCCTGCTTGATGGCACACGCGCTTCACTGGATGCCAACTGGGAATACTGGGAGGGACCACGGTTCAACTCCAAGATGCCTATCAAGTGGCTCGATGCCGAAGACCCGGTGGATGGTGGCCCAGCCATCAGCGCTAACGATGCAGCTGCAGCAGGCGGAAAATATGGCGCAGCCGATATTACGACGAAAAACAAATACGGCGACAAACGTGTGCATGTAGAATTCCTCATTACCACCGAAGGCGGTAACAGCGGCGTGTATTTACAAAACCGGTACGAGATTCAAATCCTCGATGGTGACAAGACCAAACATGGCATGGCAGCCGTCATCAACGAATCCGATTCTCCCTACCACGCCTACAACGGCATCGGACAATGGAACGCCTACGATATCCAATTTCGTGCAGCTCGTTTCAAAGAGGGTGAGCTGGTTGAAAAACCCATCGTCACTGTCTACTTCAACGGCGAAAAGGTTCACACCAATGTGCAGATCAACAAAGTGTGGGGCGGCCCCAACTCAGGGCTCGATGGCGGCAACGACAACGGCTTCGGAATTACCGATCGCCCAGGAGGATTGAAACTCCAGGCAGAAGGACATGATGTCCGCTACCGCAAGGTGTGGATCAAGGAAATGAACTTCGAGGACGCCGACACGGATTTCTGATCACTGAATTAAAGTAGCACAGGCATCTTGCCTGTGTATGCGCTTCGACTTTCCATCGACTCAAAAAACAAACAGGCAAGATGCCCGTGCTACTCTTTTAAAGCTATGACAAAACCAACCATTACCCTGAGTATATTTGCCCTCACCCTCCTTCTCCAATTGCCGCTCGCTGCTGACCCGGCACCGTCCATCACTCCCGAACCTCGGCTCGTCACTTACCGATGGATGACCCTCTCAACCTGGTATGAAATGCATGCGGCGGATACCGCGCAAGCCACCGACGGGAAAGCCCCTTTGGTTTTCATAGGCGACTCCATCACTCAAGGTTGGCACAATGCAGGCAAAGCCCATTGGGATACTCATTTCGCTCCGCTGGGTGCCGTTAATTTTGGCATTGGTGGCGACATGACACAGAACCTGCTTTGGCGCCTCAAGTACGGGGCTACTGAAAACCTGGATCCGAAAGCCGTCATGCTGCTCATTGGCACGAACAATTTGTCTTTCAACAAAGACGAACCCGAAACCATCGGCGCAGGAGTAACTGCTGTGGTCGACGAACTTACTGAATCCTTCCCCAACGCCGATATCCTCCTCATGGGTGTATTTCCGCGTAGTGAAGACCAAGACAATCCAGCGCGAAATAAGATCAACCGTATCAATAACTTGATCTCTCAACTCGGAACACGTTCCCATGTTACCTATCTGGATATTACAGACCAGCTACTGGAAAGCGACGGCACCCTTTCCAAAGAAGTCATGCCCGACTTTCTCCATTTATCAGATGAAGGCTATCGACGCTGGACTGAAGCGATCTTGCCCTGGGTGTCTTCAAGGGTTGGTCGTTAGCGAAGGCAACCAATTCTTCCTCTTCCTCTTTCTCTCAGCCTTCCTCCGACTCCAACCTCGGCGCGTGTTGGTGTCGTCGTATCACTCCTCGAAACGGCGATCACGCCCTACCTGTAATACTTTTAATCGCCGAAACACGAGGAAGCGACAAGGAACCCTGCTTTCACATTTTCAACAAAGCAACAGTTCCATTACTTTTCCCTTCCCCCCTCAGCGCTCCGCCTCCATTCTTTTGCCTTTTTTATGGGCACGCTTCTTTCCTTTCTCTTCTTCACCAGTCTTGTAGGTCTCATCACCTACCTCCGCACGCACAACGACAACCTGCATTCGACCAAGGGTTACTTTCTCGCTGGCAATAGCCTGAATGGCTGGGTCATCGCAGGTTCGCTCATGCTGACCAATCTCAGTGCGGCCAACTTTACCGGGATGACGGCCAACGTCTACAAGGGCAACCTCTCCCCTATCGCCTGGACGGTCACGGTGATTCCGGTGCTCATTTACTTCAGTGCGATTCTGCTGCCCACTTTCCTGAAAGGCGGGTTCACCACCATCCCGGAGTTCCTGGAAAATCGCTTTGGCAAATCCACCCGACGATTGGTGGCGGTCATGTTTTTGTTTTCCTATATCATCAGCGCGATGCCCGTGGCGCTGTATGGTGGATCGATCGCTTTGAACGAGCTATTCGAAGTCAGTAAGGCGTTCAACCTCCAGCAGCAAAACGTCATCTGGATCCTGGTATGGTCGCTAGGAACCATCGGCAGTATTTATGCCCTATTTGGAGGCCTGAAGGGTGTTGCCATTTCTGATACCTTAAACGGCGTCGGCCTTCTGATTGGTGGAGCCATGGTTTTCTTCATCGGCGTCTACAAAGTCGGGCAAGACAACCTCGTTGACGGCTTCCAGACCATTCTGACCAAGAACACACAGATCCTCGATGCGGTGGGTGACGTCACCGATGGGATTCCCTTCTCCGTGCTGTTTACCGGGATGCTCATCCACAACTTGTTTTTCTGGAGCACCAATCAGTTTATTGTGCAGCGCACTCTGGGAGCCAAGAGCCTCAAAGAAGGGCAAAAGGGCGTCATGCTCGCCGCCTTCTTCAAGATCCTCAATGTGTGCTACATCGCCTTTCCGGGAGTGATCGCTTATCACCTCTATGGACCGAACAACTTTGCCAATCCGGATTGGGTCTACCCCACTCTGATCCGCGATATCATGCCGCAGGTCTTTGTCGGCTTTTTCGCGGCCGTTCTATTCGGCGCGGTGTTGAGCACTTTTAATTCAGTCCTCAATTCCTCAGTCACCATCTTCGCACTGGATATTTATAAGCCGTTGTTTGGCCCAGGCCTCAGTGACAACGAGATCATTAAACGTAGCAAACGATTCGGAGTAGGCATGGCTGTGCTTACGATGATCATCGCTCCGTTCATCATGCACTTCCCGGAGGGCATTTTCACGTTCATGGTCAAGGTGGATAGCTTGTTCGGCGCCCCCATCTTAATGACGATGATCCTGGCCTATTTCTCCAAAACCGTTTCGGCCAAAGTGGCCAACAGCTGCGTCATCTTATTCCTGGTCGTCTACGCATCGCTCATGCTGGTCATCCAACCCGAGCTTCACTACCTTCACTACATGGCCATTCTCTTTACTTGCTTCCTGGGGCTGGCATTGATCATCGGAAAACTGTCCGGACACCAGAAGGATGACATCGAAGAGCGGGACATCGAAGGTGTCGACACCACACCCTGGAAATATTTCAAGTCTGTCGCTATTCTCGCAACAGTAGCCATGGTTGTTACCTATGTAGTTCTCTCGCCCTGGGGGCTGGTAGATTCCACTCGCGATAAAACCATCGAATTGGGAATTATCATCGCCGGTATCATTATGGCGTTTGTTCTGTTTGCCATTCCGCTTATTCTGAAAAGGAAGAAAGAAAAGATCACCTAGCCAGTTCCACCCGAATACGGTAGAACCCGGTGCCCGACTGATCAAACGATACCTCCGTACCCGCTTCACCGATACTAATAGAACGGGCATCCAATATCTTCCACGGCTCACTGACTCCCAGGTCTGGCGACCATTCGAGGATGTACACACGACCTCCGATTGTATCCGCTGCTGGGACTGAGATTCGAGTGCTGGAAGCACCGGCCTCTACACCAGGTAGAAATGCAACGGATGCTACGTCCGGGCGAGATCCGAAAAGAAACTCCACCCCGTTTTCCAAACCATCCTGGTCAAGGTCTTCCTCAGAATCATCGGGGTCGTTTGGATTCAAACCGTATAGCGTTTCAAAGGAATCGGGCATCCCATCAAAATCCGAATCGGCCTCCTGGGCCAATCGAAGCAACGCAAGATCACTCACCAAATAAACATCGTTCCGATTCCCATTGCCGTCCGGTCCCTCCTGAAAGAGGACGCCATTGTCGTCATGATGAAAAAAGACGCCGAGATAGTTGGATGGATTCACGCCAGCCGCGGCCAACTCCTCTACCGACACGTCCAGTTCGAAGGTATCAGTTTGCCCGACTTCAGGCTGACTCAGCTCACCTAATACGGCTTCCTTCAATCGCCGAACCAGTTGACCTGTCTCTCGATCAAATTCCCCGATACCGGCTATGAATCCTAGAGTATTTTCCAGCAGACTCTTAATCGTCCACGTTCCAGTAAACTGATAGCCGCGGCTCACTCCAAACGGTTCCTCAACAAAGTATCGGATTTCCACCTCATCGAATCCCCAGCCCAGACGTAGTTTAGGACCTCCCGTATTTTCAATCGCGACGGAGGTTCCGGAGTTATCCTTCTGCCAGGCAAACCCATCCTCCAAGTGCCAGGTATTTGCGAAAAAAGGCGCAGTCTGGTTTCCAAGATAAGTCGTGTAACGAAAGTCTTCGGACATGAGAACTTCATCCGCAAACAAATCAACGGTCGAGGTCGTTACCTCCATCACTTCGCTATCGTTGAGCAGCTCGCCTTCTCCATTTCGCATGGAAAGGCGATATTGATAGGGCGTGTTAGGCACCAGCGAGTCGTCCTGATAAAAACGACTGCTCTGCCACTCCGAATTACTCGCACCGACATTGCCGGATAATTCAGTGAATCGGTATTCCACCGGCTCAAAGGTTCGGATGCCCTCCATCGCCACCAGCGAGTCGCCTTCCGTAGAAGGAGGACTATCAAAACTGGCTTGATCTGGTAATGCCAGCCGCGTGTCTCCTGCCTCTACCGCACCCATGTCAGGCAACCCCACAATCGGGTTTCCGAAAAAGTCTTCTGTTACTTCAAGCCCCAATTGTATCGACTCACCCTCGAGTTCAATTTGCAGGTCCAATCCGACGGAATCTCCAGGAATCTTCTCTATGACAACCCCGAGATCTTTGATGTGCTCAAAGAAGTAGGCTACATAGTCCTCCGCCTCGATGCCGCCTTCATTGGCAAACCCAGGATCACCGAGCAAAGGCGCGGTATCCGATATCTGGAGACTCGGCGGCAGCAAGTCCGTCTTTTGAAAGAGGTTGTTCTTAAAAACCGCTTTATCGATATTGGGTTGGGACCAAACACCCTGACTGTGATTGGCGGTGGGGCCCGACAGGAAGAAAATGTTGTTGGCGATGAGAACACCCTCAGTGGTGTTCTCCAATCGAAACCCGGCCCGCAATTCTTCGCTCACAAAAATCGTATTATTATAAATGTAGCTATTGTACGGACCATTCAGAGGATTTCCATTTCCTACAAAACCACTGGTCCAGAGAATATTGCCATGGCCGTTCGCGCCGTCCACACCCGCAATCCGGGCTCCATCATTGATGCTGATGTTGTAACGGTAAGCACAGTTGTTGTTGTTTCCAAGGATCTCTACAAAGCCCCCTTCATTATCGTAGCTCAGGTTGTACTGCACGATTACGTCGCTGCAGTTGAAGTCGATGTGAGCGCCACACGAATCGGCCCGTCCACGGGCATGCATAAAGGCATTCTTCTCAATCAACACCCGGTTGCTACTCCAGGGCCAGATGCCACTCCCACGACCATGCATCCTCGGATCAGAGTAATCACCCGATCCGTTCACTGTGTTTCCACGCACCAGGAGATCATCCACGCGACTCGGTTGCAGTGCTGGGCCGCCGATCTTTTCACCGTAGTTATTCAGAAGCTGAACGTGAGTGATTCGCCGCATCTCAATCATCTTAAAACCCACATTGCGGATGTCGCAGTCTTCCACAATGAAGTGGGACGAGCTGGTGTCTTCAATGCCCGAAATGTTAACACCAGTGCCCAGGTAAGTAGTGGGATTAGTTCCTTCGTGTTCAGTAGCGACCTCAGGATAAATATCACGAATGGTCAGGTTTCGAATGGCCACGTGGCTAATCGAGCCACTGCCAAATGCTCGGACCAATACACCGTATCGTTCTCCCGAAGACGATCCATCCACTGTCGCACCCCCATCCGCACTGATTTCTAGATCCCGGACTTCGATATAGTGAGCATTGTTGATTTGCACACCAGCCAGGTAACCCGCTGCATTAATGTAGGGCTTATCCCCATCCCCATAACTGGCTACCACGATCGGATTCCCTACTGCCCCACTCTGTCCAGAGATCAGAAACTTCCCAATAAAGCTGTCTCCTCGTTGGAGTAGAATCCGATCCCCCGGTCCATAGGTGCCGCCCGAAGCTTTGTCCAACGTGGCCCAGGCTTGGTCCATGGACGTACCGGAATTGGAATTACTCCCACCATCAGCATCCAGATAGTAGTCTGCCGCATAGGACGCACTCTGAAGACCAGCAACTACACAGATCAATGGAACGCTCCATACATTTCTCCTCTGCCAAAAGTTTCTCATAAAGTAACAATTGAAAGGAGTGCCAGTTAGACGAAATCGCAACAAGCACGAAAAGTTCTCGCCCATTAACTCCATTTCACTGAACACTGTTTACCAATAATCTATCCCTGCCCAATGAAACGTTTCCTTCTTTATCTAGCACTCTTTGCTCTTAGCTCTCAGCTCCTAGCTCAGTCCAAAACGAATATCGTTTTGGTTCTCACCGACGACCAAGGCTACGGCGACGCCTCCTTCAATTGGCCGGATACCGACCTGCAAACTCCGGTTATGGATCGCATCGCGGAAAACGGCATTCGCTTTACCCAGTTTCGCGTCAACCCGCTCTGTGCGCCCACCCGCTCCAGTATCATGACGGGCACCCACAGTATCTACAACGGTATGTGGCGTGGACCCGGAGGCCCCAAAACGGGCAAAGACGGGAAAATCATCAAGCCCGATACCCGGGTCGTGCACGACGATGTGAGGATGCTTCCCGAGTTTCTGAAGAAGGCGGGTTACGCCACAGGACTCTTCGGCAAGTGGCACTTGGGCTACGACGAGGACAACGTTCCCAACGCCCGGGGCTTTGATGAGTTCGTCGGTTTCCCCGGCGGCGCGCATCCCTATCGCTGGACCAAGAACTCCAAGATCGAGCGCAACGGTAAGCCGTTGAAAACCGACAAGCACTTCACTGACCTGTTTGCCGATGAAGCCATTCGCTTTATTCAGGAGAACAAAGACCAACCTTTCTTTTGCTACCTCGCATTCAATGCGGTGCATGGTCCGCTAAGAACAGACAAACGGCCGAACGACTCTGCCCGGCCAGACTGGCTTGAGCATTATGAAAAACTCGGAGTGCCTCAACCTCGTCGTGATTACAATGCCGTCATGACTCATGCCGATGATCGCGTGGGCGATATACTGGATAACTTGGACGAGCTTGGCCTTAGCGAAGATACCCTGATCATCTACCTCTCCGACAATGGTGGCATGACCCACACCTACCCAAGCAACAATGGACCACTCCGGGGTGGAAAAGGGGAAGGCTGGGAAGGCGGCCTGCGTGTTCCCGCCGTCATGCAATGGCCCGGCACCATTCCAGCCGGTTCTGTTTCAAAAGCCAGCGGCGTACACTTTGATCTTTTTGCAACCATCCTTGAAGTAGCTCGTACCGACAATCCCGATAAAAATGGCCGACTCTCAGTCGATGGCATCAGCTTGCTCGAACATCTTAAGTCTGGAGGGAAAAGCGCTCTCCCCAATCGAACTCTCTTCTTCGACCTCTGGGGCAAGCAAGCCGCCATCCAGGGCCCCTGGAAAATCGTTGCCGATACTGGTAACCACAATGGCAAATTCGACAAGGCCGTCTCGGCCGCCAAAGCTGCCGACTACATGCTCGTGAATCTCGAAAACGATCTCGGCGAAACCACCGACCTCAAAGACAAGCACCCAGAGATCTACGCCGATTTGAAAGACCGTTTCGTTGCCTGGCTGGGTAAGGCGATCGATTATAACTGAACCAACAGAACGAATTGTAGTGGAGGTATTGAACCCCGAGCGCCATTCAGGATCTATACTAACAATTATTAAGGCAGACAAAGGAAAGCTGCTCGAATTAGAATCCGGCGAATTGATTTCATTCGAAATCACAGAAAAATACTTAGAGAAGATAGAACAGGATCGGATTCGGTTCTTCAGCTTATCTAATTTTCAAAGAATCAATTCGAACAAGAAGCTCGACCGCAACAGCGGAACTGAAGTTGCCAACGATGAGCCCACAATGGATGATACGCACAAGACCCATCCTTAATCTATGAATGTTACCGATGATGTTTGTCAGTTGATTGGCAATACACCCCTACTCGAGCTGAAGAACTATTCTGAGCATCCATCCGCTCGCATCCTGGCTAAGATGGAATGCTGCAATCCAACGTCCATAAAAGACAGGGCGGTGTTGCAGATGATTCGTGGCGCCATGCAGGCGGGTAAGATCACCGAGGAAACAGAAGTCGTGGAAGCCAGCAGCGGGAACACGGCGATCGCGATTGCAAGCCTCGGAGCTATATTGGGATACAAGACGCGCATCTACATGAGTGAATCGTGCAGTATCGAAAGACAGCAAGTGATCTGCGCTTATGGAGCCAAAGTCATTTTAACCCCAGCTGTGGAGCATACAAGAGGAGCAAGGGAAAGAGCGATCGCTTACTGCAAGGCTCATCCGGAGAAGACGTTTTTCCTAAACCAGCACGGCAACGCGGGCAATGGTATGGCTCACGAATTAACGACGGGCCCTGAACTGTGGGAGCAGACCGGTGGAAACATCGATGCGGTTGTGATTGGCCTGGGGACGTCCGGGACTTTTGACGGCCTGTCACGTTTCTTCAAACAGAAGAATCCGGATATCCGCATTGTGGGCTTCGAGCCTGCGGGTAGTCCCGTTTATTCAGGAAAGAAACAGGGTAAACACAAAATAACAGGAGTGGGCCCTGGCTTCATAACCGATAATTTCAAACGGTCGCAGCACAACTTGGACGAGCTCATCCTGGTAGAGGATGATGCCGCATTTGAGGCCGCCCGTCAGATCGCTAAGCGAGAAGGCATCTTGGTCGGGCCAACCTCAGGAGCCTCGGCCTGGGTGGCAGGTCAATTGGCAGAACGACCAGACTTTAAAGACAAAACCATCGTCTGTTTTATGTACGACACGGGAGAGCGCTATCTGTCGACTCCTGGCCTATTCCCAACCAGCAATATTGATCATGAGACATAAGGGATGAATGCCATGGAACAAGACCCCAGGGTTGCACCTTGGATTGCCAGGATCCCTAAATCACAAGGAGAGCCCAATGAAGTTAGATAAACCCATTCAATATAACCATCATCAAAAGCAATAACTTCTTACCGATTTGGGTATGGGCAATCGCCCTTATTCAATTATTTTTAGTTCTCTTTTTTGCCGTTGGAACGGCTATGAATCCGGGAAACTTTATACCCGGAGTTTCTGAGTTGGATTACGTGACCCAATTGTACGTCACAAGGAATATAACCGTAGTTATTGGATTGGCTGTAGCCTTATTCCTCAGGAGTCACAAATCACTTTTTGTAATACTCGTTGTCAGGTTGCTGACGGACGTGTCCGATGTTATTACCGTATACGCCTTTAATTTAGAGGTCGTAAAATCAAGCGTGCCCATGGTAGTAATTATACTAATCATTCCTGCGCTGCTGGCTCTCTGGTATCTATGGAAGAGAATTAATCAAGATAGCAAGTAATACTACCTACGAGCAATCAAACTTAGAACCCAACTCGACGAAGCATCGAAATCCATTCTTAATTCAAACCATCTCAGGAGAAATGACAAAACCACCACTCACAAAACTCATCATTCAAACCGTCCTTGTGTTGCTCATGGGAAGCACATACTCGCTTGCTCAAAGCGATGAGTCGGAGCATCTACTGGACGGCATGAGCTTCAACTACTATTATCAAAATGGAGCAGGCCTCACCGTTGCTTTCCAAAATGGGAAATTTAATTACGAATGGATTGTTGGCCCTCGCAAAGGAAACTCAGGAAAAGACATTTCATACAAATCTAGGAAAATCGGCGTGGACACCTATATCGTCAATTTCCACGAAAAACACAAACCTGACTTTGTTACCCTCATATTCAATTTTGAACAAAACGTAATGTATTCATCGGCTATCTTGAGATACGGTACCGATAATGAAATGACCGTCTTCAGCGGCGGAATTATCGAACACGTAAAACGCTAAGCTTCGAACAAACAGGGACCCTCAATAAGATGCCCTCCCTCTAGTGAACATCGGCGCCCTTTGCCTGCCGAAGAGAGCAACATAAACCTATTTAAACAGGACTTTATCCGTCGCTGTTCACAGGGCATTCAAGAGCAGCTCAATGCCCTCAAGTTAATTAACATCTAATCCAGACGGATCGATCTGAGGTTGATCATCTTCGGAATACCAGTGCTCAAGACAGTTACTGCCGGGGTCGCTGCGGTCGACAACGATAAAGCTGACATCGTCGAACGGGGTAAGGATTACATGGTGCCAGGTATTGCGATGATAGTTGATACCTTGTTTACCATTGCTAACGAAGGCTTTGAGTGTTGATTCGTCGACCTCTTCGCCGGGCGCGGCAACCACGACCATAAAACGAACATCGGAAGTAGGAATGAATGCCTGACTGCCATGAGGGTGTCGTTCAAGGAAGGTGACAGTCTGCGGCAGGTCGTATTGACGAGCTTCAACCAAACTAAGCTGGGGGAGTTGATCCTCACCTTCGCAATCCACCACACCCAAGGCATCGTACCGATCTGCACGACCCTCATTGATAGGGAAGCTGGAGCGGCCTTCCGTCTCGATGACGTCACCATAAGGCGCAAAGGCTTCTGCTGTCAGCGGCTCGATCTGGATAGTGATGGGCATCAGGAGATTGAAACGGATTTAAGACACATGGATCTTCCCAAAGAGACGAAGGCGGCTGACTCCTCCATCTGGAAAAATGTTTAGTCGAATATGGGTGATCGCTTCATGCGATGAAATAACTTCCAGATACTCATGGATATTATCGGCGCTTAGCTTTTGCTCAGGAAGAAGAACGGGCCACCCAGCACTCTGGGCTACCAGATCCGACTCTGACAATTGATCATCGGAAATGGCTTGGATGGAAAACGTGTTTGGATAATTGCCTTTGAAATGAGCGGTATCCAGTTCGATGCGCTCGATGATACCGACATGTCCCAATTGGAGCACACACCAATCATTTCCAGGCTCTCTTCTGCGACGCGTTTCCCAGCCGTCCCCCATGTTTACACCGCGTCCCTTGCCGAGCATATTTACAGGGTGACCAAAGTGCGCATCGTTCCATGCGACCGCTCTGCCCCCATTATCCAGGCAAAGTAAATCACAGCTTTCGCTGGGGTCATGTAGCTCCCAATTGCAATGTACTTTCCCATAGACGCGAAGACGCGCCACACCACCATCTGGATAGATATGTAAGCGTACGTGAGTAAAGATATCGTCATTGAGGATACGATGTCGGTCGAGGCTATCACCTTCCAAAGTTGTTTTCGCAAGGACTTCTGTCCACTGAGTCGATTCATCGGGATCCCCCGTTTCGCAATAACAGGCGTCTACCGAAGCAAAAGGCGGAAAGTTCCCTGTGAAGTGACTCGTATCGATGACAAGGCCATAAATGCAACCAGGGAAAGCTAGTTTGACGATACAGTGATCATGACCCGGAATGCGTTTACGTCTGCTCTCCCAGCCATCCATCCATTTGCCATTGTCGTCATACTTGCCCTCAACAAAGATCGGATCGCTGTCTGCAATTAAACGCGATTTGTCGGCGAAAAAATCGTCGGTAGCGTAGATAACCTCGGCACCAAACTTGGCTGAAGCCAGGCTGACGCGATTATGTGAAAAGTTGTCGTCCATTCGTTTGTGAATACCGGGAAACATATCCTCAGTATGGAAGAAAGATTCTTTGATCTGCCCTGTACCTGTCAATGGTACACCTTTTATAGGAAAGACGGAAAAAGACTAGCATTGGTAATCTACAGCAACCTATAGTAGATACTGAATGCACGCCTTCCGCCCCATTGTTGCCCTACTAATTGCTGCCTCGGTTCCCCTGGCAGGTTTTGAAGACCCTGCCCCACCCGTTCCTCAGAAACTGGACGCCATCATTCCTCCGACACCTGTGGTTCAGCCCGAACTGAACTTTTACCAGGCGCCCAAGCCCCTATCTCCTGAAGCCGTGACGAGCGACTGGCGCGATTTCCTTGGCCCCACTCACAATGGCTATTCGCCAGAAACCCATCTGGTCACCTCATTCGGGGAGACAGGACCTGCCAAAGTCTGGGAGGTGTCGCGTGGTGAAGGCTATGCGGCGGCCGCGGCCATCGACGATAAGGTAGTTATCTTTCACCGCAGTGGGGACAATGAAGTCATCGAATGCCTGGAATCAGAAACAGGGAAACGCATCTGGATGCACGCCTACCGTTCCAACTACAAGGACCGCTATGGTTTTGGAAATGGTCCGCGATGCCGCCCGATATCCGATGGGGAGCTTGTCTACACAATGGGGGTCGAAGCACAGCTGCATTGCCTGGAATTAAGCACTGGCCGCGTGCTGTGGGAACGTGACTTGAAGTCGGAGTTCGATCTGACGCTCGATTTCTTTGGGGTTGGTGGAGCACCGCTCTTGGAGGGAGACAATGTAATCGTCAATGTAGGTGCACCCGAAGGCCCCTGCGTGGCTGCATTCGATAAGCGAACGGGGAAGATGGTCTGGGGAGCAGGCAATGAATGGGGACCGAGTTACTCCTCCCCAATCCCAGCCGACACACGAGCCGGCCGAAAGCTGTTTGTATTTGCCGGAGGAGAAAGTCGACCTGCTACAGGCGGCCTTCTTGTGATTGACCCTGAGACCGGAGAAGTCAGCGGCAGTTTTCCCTGGCGAGGAGGCCGCTATGAATCGGTGAATGCATCTTCTCCGGTAGTCGTTGATAACAAGGTATACATTTCTGAGTGCTACGGCGCAGGAGGCGTTTGTCTTGAAATCAAGAAAGATGGAAGCTGCAAGGAACTATGGCGTAACGAGATTCTCAATACACACTTCATGACCGCCATTCACAAAGACGGCTACCTCTATGGCGTCGATGGCCACGGTCCCAGAAATGCACCCATCGTTTGCATAAAGATGGAAACAGGTGAGTTGATGTGGAAACACGAACCCGAATGGATGGCCTCCACTGAATCGCCCAGCGGCCCCCAAAGCTACAACCTCATGCCAGCTTTAGCTTCGTTCATGGAAGTCGACGGACGCACGTTGGTTCTTGGACAGTATGGACACCTCGCCTGGCTCGACCTGAATCATGAAGGTTACAAGGAGCTGGAGCTTACTCATCTTTTTCTGGCCCGCCAAACCTGGGCCATGCCAGCGCTCAGCAAAGGACTTTTGTTTGTAGGACAAAACGATGAAGGACTGGACGGCAGCTCGACTCGTTTCATTTGTTACGATCTTAGAAAACAATAGAGCGTTTGTCCTCATCCAGTGACGGGGTTCTGTGCGTAGTAACAATAGAACGATTCACTAGAACCCTCAACTCACCCCCCTCATGAAGCACACCCTTCTCTCACTATGCATGGTATTCCTAATCACCCTGACAGGATGTAAACACCGGCCCATTTCCAACTCAGGCTACGACAGCAATCCTCTCTTCCGAGGAGAACTAAATGAATTAGCTATATTAGGAATAGACGCTAACGACTCCATCAGTGAAAGCGACATTCAGCTGGCCATCCAAAAGCAGGGTCAAATCAAGCTTAGTAGAAGGGATAAGATTGTATTAATTCAGTCGGGTGCACGATTTCCCGATGATGCCTTTTTAGAAGAAATCGAAGCGCTCTATCAGGTCATACCGTTATCTGGTATTCCAAATAACAGGACTGAAAGTCCGTTTGGGAATAGATCCAATGAAGTTGATACCGATCCCCCGTTGGATAAAGCCCTCAGGCTTACGGCGGCCCGTGCTGGCGCGAGCACCGTGATCGTTTATTGGGGCATTTTAGAAAGTTCGCGAAAAGGGTTCGCGACGAAGAGCGTTTCCTGGGTTCCCATTGTAGGCTCATTCATACCCGACGAAGATCAGGAAATGCGCATTCGTCTCAAAGCTGCGGTGATCGATGTTGCCACCGGATATTGGGAGATGCTGATCCCTGAAGTTTACGAGGACAAACAGTTCAGCACCGGACTTAGCAGACATCAAAGAGACCAGCAACAGGTGGAGTTCTTGAAAGAAAAAGGTTATCGAAGATTAATCGCTGACCTTTAGACCCGCTATGAGGGCTGAGGCAGTATATCCAATCTTCTTTCCGCATAGCGGTAGCCACCTCGAAATTTTTCGACAGTAACCACTTCACATTCGAAATCCATCTGTGCTAAAAACAGGTGATGAACAACCGAACTCAATTCCTTGGCACACTGGTAATTGCATTGATTTCCATATCAACCTGCCTGACAGCCCAAGACAGCTCCGTAAAGCTACCCTCCAAAAAGAACTTTCACCTCTTCATCCTGGCCGGACAATCCAACATGGCAGGTCGCGGCCACATTGAAGAACAAGATAAGGTGGCCCACCCTCGCATCCTGGCATTGTCGGCAGACCGTGAATGGGTCCCCGCCGTGGCTCCGATTCACTTCGACAAGAAACAAGCTGGTGTGGGTTTGGGTAAGTCCTTCGCCCTGGCAATGGTCGAGGCGGATCCAGACATCACCATCGGCCTTATCCCAGCAGCCTGCGGAGGTTCTCCCATTGAGAGCTGGGAGCCGGGTGGCTTTCACACACAGACGCAAAGCCCTCCCTATGATGACGCAATCAGCCGAACAAGGACAGCGTTGAAGAACGGCGTCCTCAAGGGCATCCTGTGGCACCAGGGTGAGTCGGACAGCCGCGAGGTGCGTTCGAAACAGTATGAGAAAAGACTGCGGGCATTGGTGTTGCGATTTCGCAAGGAGTTTAACGATCCTCAATTGCCCATTGTGATTGGTCAACTGGGTCAGTTCCCGCAAAAGCCATGGGACGAAAACCGCAAGCGAGTCGATCGCGCGCAGCAGTCAGTCGTTCAGTATTTTCCGCAAATGGACTTCGTAAGCTCCGACGGTCTCACACCGATGGAGGACAATACTCACTTCGATTCCAAGTCGCTTCGAATATTTGGCCAACGCTATGCGAATGCCTTTTTAGATGCTTCGGTCGTCACCAAGAAATTCAAAAGTACCGCCCGCCGAACCAGTGGCAGAAGTGCCAAGGGTAGGAAAATTGAAGAATAGTAAGCAACATACACTGACACCCCTGGTCTGAGGAAGATCTTCTCCATCAACAATGAAAGCCCTAGCTCCTCTAACACTCACTCTCCTTTTAATCCTTCCGCACTTTGCTCAAGCGGATGTCCTGTCATGGCGGAATGATGGCCAAGGCATCTATGCCGATGTAAATCCACCCCTCGATTGGGAAGCAGAATCAGCAACACTCTCGTCAAGGTCCTTTGAAGAAAGTAATGCGAGCCCGATCCTGATCGATGGAAAAGTGATTTTCCACGAAGAGCCTTCGTCACTGGTTTGTGTCGACAGTGCGACAGGAGAGCTACTCTGGAAACGCAGCAACGAGTTTTTAAGCCTCCTGGGCCTCAGTGATGAAGAGGTGGAAGCCGCAAAGGCAACCATGGAAGAGTCGGAACGACTGGACCGTGAAATTGCCAGGAAGCTGTACGAAATGGATCGCCTAATGCGCTCACGCAAGAACATGAGTACGGAGGATTTTCAAAAGCGCAATGATGAGATCTTGGGAGCGTACATGGAGTTGGGTGAGGTGAAAGAAGAGCTGAGCAAGAATGATCCTTATGGAAATACGGTCACGCCGGCCGCGCATCCGAGTAATGGATACACTTCCTATACACCCGTTTCGGATGGAGAATTTGTATTTAGCTGCCTCGGAACCGGAGCAGTCGTTGCCTATGACCTGGAAGGCAATCGCGTCTGGCATAAGGTGCTGATGATCCTGACCACATCTTCGGCGGATCTGTTTCTCCTATTCTGGCTGATGGAAAACTGATTGTTCGTTTTTCTGACTACGTGGCTCTGGATCCAAAGTCGGGAGCAGAACTTTGGCGCACCCCCAGTAAAACCATATTCGGCACTCCAATCGCTTTTGAAGTAGAGGAACAAGGCTATCTCTTCACTGCTCGTGGAGAGGTCATTCGAGCCAAAGACGGCAAGAAGTTCGGTGAAGAGCTTGTGAAGTTCCGTTCCAAAGACAGGGATTGGGCAACCTTCAACTCACCCATACTCGACGGAGACCGACTATACACAGTTCGAGGTCAAAACGGAACGGAAGGCGACGTCTACCAATTCCGCATCCCCGAAACGGTGAGTGAACTAGAGCAAGAGGGGTTAAAACAAGTATGGCACAAGGAGATCAGAAAAAGTCGCTATTACGCTTCTCCCATCATCGTGAACGACCTGCTCTACCTGTTCACCGATACCCGCTGGTTCATGGTATTAGATAAAACATCAGGCGAACTCATTTATGAAAACGACTCGAGCACATGAAAGGTGTAGCCTACCCGAGCCTGGTATTGGCAGGTAAAAAGATTTTCGCCGGATCTGAAAACGGCCAGGTTACTTTTATCCAACCAGGACGTGAGTATGTGGAAGTCGCTCGCAGTGAAGTCGCAGAGTTTCGAATAACTCCGCTTTTCTCTGGCAATACAGTTTACCTGCGGACCAAAGAGGATATCCGAGCCATTCGATAGGAAGTTCCGTTTATTTCTTGGCTCTACATCGAAGCTGTAGAACAGCGAACACCACAACCATCACAGCGCCTATCCATTTGGTCGGAAGTTTGTTTTCTCCCTCACTGATTTCAGGGACGGCAATGTAACGAAAGAGCACCAAATGCTGCGGCACTTTCTCACCGTTTACAATGGCTTGCGGTTCAGCCTCACCAGGCTCGAACCAAATAGTGGGAGAATTCGATCCCTTTCCGTTGACGCCGGAGATGGTTAAAGTCGCTTCACCGAGATCGAATGGAGAAAAGACAAAAATCCGCTCCGTTCCATCTTCAATGGATTCGCTGTTGAAAACAACTCGATCCCTTTTGTCACTCTGTGAAACCTCCAACTCGATCTTTGCTTTGTTCTCTCTAAGAAAAGTTCCAAACATGAGGCCAAGGCCGAGATCGCTGCCAGCCATCTCAGAAGTGATTTCGAAAGCCTGCTCAACAACAACCCCTTTACTCAATGGAGCAATCGGAACGCGATTTTCAGAATACTCATCGTTGAGCGGGAGGAAATTCATCGGAACGTCGGACGGCAGAGAAAAGAACAGAACCATTAAACCACCTACGAGAAGGCTGGCCGGTACGGAGATCAACAATCGTCTGGCATTAATGGCCGCAATCAGCGAATCCAGGACGGACTTTAGCAGACTGAAGGATTCCCGCTCCACCAATCCTCGATAAATCACTATCACCAAAATGGCAAAGAATACCAAAGACAGGAAAATCAAACCTCCAACTCCCACACGGCTCAACACCTCTTCCCGATTAATTGTTTTGTTGGCGAACCAGACATCGACCCGACGATCACTCAGTTCCCCGTTCAAGAACATGGGAGGTAGTTCAGAACTATAACGACACCACAGTGTTGCACTGTTATGGCGAGGACCCAGCTGACCTTCTATCGTTAAGTTTGCCTTCCCTGGGCGAAGACCGGGAAAGGAAAAATAGACGATCTCATTGTCACCCAATTCACGGGAATGGAGGGTATGTTCACCGACAACATCCCCCTGCACCATTTGGATGCGAATTTGGCCCAGGTTCTTCCTTGAGTAAGTCGCAAACTGAAATCCCAGATGTAAAGCGTCACCCCCTGCACCTTCTGGGATATCAACCACTTGTTCGATAGTCACTCCATCCGACAAAGGGCCAGCCACGACTCCGACACCTTCCTTAACTTGTTTACCTAAAATGTCTAGCTTGGACCCAATGAGTAGGAGGCCCAGGCATACAAGCAAGAGTGCAAAGGCCAGGAGCGAAGCGGGAATCAATTTCTTTGTATCAAACATCTCGATTCAAGAAGGGAACTATTTCATCCAACATGAGCCAGAATTCGGCAAGCACCATTAAGGTGGCGATTAAAATGAGAACGTAACTTCGATGGCGGAACCGTTGAAGCGCAGGGAGCACCCAGGCCATCAGCAAAATGCCTATGGCAGCAAAATAGTATCGGCCATGCGTACCTCGAAGCGCACCACCCTCGTTGCTGTAAGCGTGCATTTGGCGAATGACCATCATAAGAAAAAAGGCAGCTACCAGGATCGCTTCCATTTGAATGCGATGACGACCATCAGCAATGGGTTGGCGGGTCAACCAAAGGCCGGGCACACCCATGACAAGAATGAAGACCAGCGAGAAGACGATTAAGTATAAAAGCCAGGTGACATAAAACGCTTCGTGAGGAAATAGAGACCCGAAATAAACACATACTGTAACAAAAGAAGCTGCGATGAAGGTCTGAGGCAGCCAATCAATTTTCTCCTTTCGAAAATGTGCATACAATAAGTGCAGGCTCAGGATGGCCAATACCGCAAGTATGGTCGCATACAAAAATTGATGCGATGCCGGCAAATGTAAGGTCTCTAAAACCAAGTCCTGCCCAGAACCATGCCAACCCCAGATTCCCCAGAAAGAACGAAAGCTGTGCGTAAAGAATGGATACACGCGAAAGAACTCTACCAGGCTGTAGTTGGTGGAAGACTCAAACACTAAGTGATCCAAAGCGGTGGGCATGGGTTTGCCAGACAAAGCGATGTTCCTGGCTATCCACATTCCCAAAGGCAGCCATCCAAGCGCTACGAATCCAAGTATCGGTTTCAGCTGGAATCCCTTCTCTTGAACAAACCGCCAAAGGATCAAGGCCGAAACGGGAGCCATGACAAGCAGCAAGGTATATTTTGTGATCCCACAGAGACCGATTGCAGCACCCGCCAAAAGCAAGTTCCTGGAATTCGGTGTTTCGCTAAAGCACAACCACCGGATGGCGAGGACCACGGATACCAACACAATCAAGGTATCATTATTTGCCCCGGCCGCAGTTTGGCTGATCAAGGGAATTGAACCTGCCATCACAGTCACACAAAAGGCAAGGAGATCCTTTTCCAAAAACCGTCGGGCCAATTGATTAACCAATACCAGAGCCACCACCATCAGAAGGGCATTACACACTCGAACGGTATACAGGGGGGCCTCAAAGCTATCGCCAAACAAAGATCCCACCCAGTACGCAGGAACCATAAGCGTGTAGTAGAGAGGTGGGTGCTGGGCGATCCAGTTGAAATCCGCGGGAGGACCTGTTTCTCCCACCATAGAGCGCCACATTTCCTCATCCATTCTCGTCTCTCGAAAGAGTGGCAACCCTTCCCCGGAAGCCATGTGCTTTACATAGCCTAGATGCCCGATCTCGTCAGAAATATCCCAAGGCAAAGTAACGAATACAGCCAAGTACACCGCTTTAAGAAAAAAGAGGACTAAGAAGGCAGGCAGGCACCAGGCCACCCACTTATTCTGCTCAGATGAAGACAAGATCCCCCCACGCTGTAAGCAAACCCAGGAAACGAAAAGGATTTTTCTTCAGGTCTGGCTTCAAAATAAAATTTCCCCTTCGGCCCAAATTAACCAGCAAACTACTCAAACATCTGTAAATTAAGAGCGAGGAAATGACCTTAAAATTGCACCTAAGCTGAACTTTTTGGTTATGTGGGTCTTTTCATATAGGTTAAAAAAGACCCTCTGATCTGAACATAAAGCATTAGCACTGTGCCTCGACCTCCTATCCAGTATTTATTTCCAGGCCATGGGTCAGAACGACCGGACATGGCTCGCAAGCTCTATGGAGGCATAGAGAGCTTTCGAAAGGATATGGATCAGTGCTTTGATTGGGTGAAAGCATTTTCAGGGCTCGAGCTAAAACCCGTTTTATTTCCCGATGGCGTGGACGAAGATGAAGCCCGTCACCAGTTGTCTCAAACCATTGTGGCTCAGCCCGCCCTGTTCTCAATCGAGTTTGCATTGAGCAGACTTCTGAAATCCTTGAATATTGAGCCAAATGCTATGTTCGGGCACAGTGTGAGCGAATATGTAGCTGCTTGCCTATCAGGCGTCTACTCACCCGAATCAGCCATGAGGGTGATCTGCAAACGGGGCCAACTCGTTCAGAGTGTTCCTGAGGGAGCTATGCTGGCGGTCCGTCTTTCGGAAACTGAGATTAGCCCCTACATTGCAGGTCACTTGGATCTAGGTTCAACTTTGGCTTCCGACCATTGTGTCGTATCGGGCGAACCCAAAGCTATCGCTGACCTGGAAGCTCGCCTGAAAAATGAAGGCATTGAACCCAAGCAGGTAAAAGTTTCACGAGCTTATCATTCTAAGATGCTCGATCCCATTCTAGACGAGTACCGATCATTTGTTGCGGCAGTTAAACTACAATCGCCCCGTATTCCTTTTATCTCATGCGTAACCGGTGATTGGATCACCGAAGAGCAGGCAAGGTCTCCCGAGTATTGGGTGAAACAACTGCGCAGTCCTGTCCGATTACATGAAGCCTTCAAAGCGCTAAGCCAACAAGAAGCGGTGTTTATGGAGGTCGGCTGCGGAACGATGCTCTCGTCGCTGGCAAAGGCGCTTCCAGAATTGAATGAGCGGCACAGCTTTGTGTCGACACTCCCGTCATTCTGCCAACAGATCGATGATCTTGCTTTCATGCACCAGGAGCTTGGACGACTCACAAGTATCGGTATCGAAGTGAATGAGGAACAATTCGAAGCCTGGTTTCCAAGTCTGGAAAACAACGATTCAAACAACGCTCAGGTAAACGATCCCGCACTGAGCGAGATGGAGAAAACGATCTCTGGCTATTTTCGCGATGTCCTCGGTCAAACACAGGTAGACAAAAACGATAACTTTTTGGAAGCAGGCGGCAATTCGCTCATGGCGATGCAATTGATAAGTCGAATTCGTGAAGACCTGGAAATAGATCTGTCGCTTCGTGACTTTTTTGAGCACCTTACGATCGCCTCTCTCAGCACCTTTTTGGAAACGCCTGGATCCAATCCTCAGAACCAACCCGAGGAGGTAGTTGAAAACTCAGACGACCTTGGCTTAGAGAAAAAGGATACGACTTCCAAAGCCATGAAGCTGAGTGTGTTTTTCTTCTCAGGTAATGCAGAAGCTCAACCCGACGATCGCTACAAGATGGTCATCCATGCAGCGGAATTTGCAGATGAGAACGGCTTTGATGCTATTTGGATTCCCGAACGTCACTTTAATAAATTTGGAGGGCTCTACCCTAATCTGGCTGTGCTGGGTGCCACGATTGCTGCTAGAACCCAACACATTCACATGCGAGGAGGAAGCGCAGTCGCACCCCTTCACCACCCGGTTAGGATCGCGGAAGAATGGGCGACGCTGGATAATATTTCAAGGGGGCGTGTGGCGTTTCGTTTGGCTCCGGATTCCATCCCAAAGACTTCCTACTTGCCCCGGAAAATTTTAAGAACCGAAAGCAAGTGATGTTTGATAGCATCGATACTATTCGAACGCTCTGGAAGGGAGAAACTATCACAGCCGCATCCGGAGAAGGTACTCCTTCAACCGTACAATTGTTCCCCTCACCCTACTCCGACTCATTGCCAACTTGGCTTTCAACCACCCGTAGTTTGGAGACCTTTGCCGAAGCTGGGCAAGGCGGACACCATGTCTTAACCGCTCTCCTAAGACTAAGCCCGGATTAACTCAATGAGCGAATAGAACACTATCAATCCGCAAGAGCCGAAGCCGGACACAATGCCGCTGATGGAAAGGTAACTCTGATGCTCCATACTTTTGTGGGACCCAATATGGACTTCGTTTCGACTCAGGTTAAAGAACCACTGAAGGATTACCTGCGAAGCCATATGGAGCACACGCAAGCAGTTTCACAAGAGAAGACCGGGCAAGCCGAAGAATCGCTCTCCACCGAAGACGAAGATGAATTACTGGAACATGCCTACCAACGGTATTTCAAGGAAAGCTCACTCATTGGAACAGTGGATAGCTGTCTGGAAACGATAACCAGACTCAAAGCCATGGGCGTCGATGAAATTGCCTGTCTGATAGACTTCGGAGTCAGTGAGAATGCATTCACGGTAGGACTCGAGCATTTAGCCCAGCTGCAGGTAAAAGCGAGGGAACTTTAAGAGCCCTGAACTTCACGAGCGCTGACGGTGATCTCACCTGTTGGCTCCACCTCTTTGGGTTTGCCCGTTTGCCAACGCCAGTAGGCTGAGAAGCCACGTCTCAAGTCATCAAATATCAACGTATTAACCGGGACAAGTATCAGGGTAATGAACGTGGCAAACAAAACACCCCAACCAAGAGATATGGCCATGGGAATCATCGTTCGTGCTTGGGTACTCTGATTAAACATCAGCGGTAATAGACCGACGAAAGTAGTGATCGAGGTCAGGAGAATAGGACGAAATCTTCGAACACCGGCTTTACTGATAGCGTCAATCAAAGGATCACCGGCTTTCAGTCTGTTGTTGATATAGTGAACGAGTACCAGGCTATCGTTTACGACAACGCCAGATAGCGCCAGAAAGCCCAGTTGTGAGTACAGGTTCACAGTAACACTTGTCTCATATAGTGCCATGAGTACCCAATCCATGATGACATGACCCAACACGGCTCCGACAATGCCGAATGGTATTACAAACATGACGATGAGAGGCTTGAAATAACTCCTAAACGGTATGGCGAGGAGGATATAGACACCGATGATAACGACAAAGGTATTGAAGCGTATATTCTTGGCATCTTCTTCGGCCTGAAGGGCGTCACCCGATTTCACGTAATTCATACCCAGATAATCATCAATCAGGTCATAAATGAAATTGGCTTCAAGGTCCTGAACGATGCCATCCACATCTACAGTTTCCGAGTCCACACTCGCCGAAACGGTCAATTGGCGCTTTCTATCCACTCGACTAATAGTGGGTAGGCTCTGGCCCGGTTGAATCTCAGCAACGGTACTAAAAGGAACTTCGGTACCCGAAGGAGTACGGATCATCATTGCATCCAATGCGGCTAGCGATTGACGCTCCTTGAGCGGGTAACGGACCATCACTCGAACTTCGTCTCGACCCCGTTGAATACGCTGTGCCTCGGATCCGAAAAAAGCTTGGCGGACCTGCCGAGCCAGGTCGTTGGCGGTAAGCCCAAGATGCTCGGCTTGAGGTTTCAACATCAGCTCAAACTCCGACTTCGCACGCTCAAATGAATCCGTAATTTCGTCCAAACCAGGATACTCGCGTAACTGCTCCTGAAGCCGCTGGGAGGCATCTCGCAAGTCGTCAAAACTGGGACCCGTTAATCGGAAACCAACTCCACTTTCTCTTCTGAAAAAGCCAAGGCTAAGGCTTTGTGCTCCGGGAATTTCACCAATCCGCTTTCGGAGCTCCCCCGTGGCTCGGCCTGAATCAAACTGCTGTCCATGCTCTTCCGGTGAGGCTAGCTCAATTACGACTTCACCCAATTCGGCGACGCCCACGGCACGCGTACCCCAACTACGATACATGGGCTGACCGCCTGAAGTAGCGAAAATATTCTTTATCACCTGCTGCTCGAACTGACCATTTACTTCGTCACGATAGTCCAGAGCAATCTTCTCCATGCGACGAATATGACTATCAGTAACTTCAAACGGAGTTCCTGCTGGCATCGCCAACCGCAAGGTTATCTGGTCTGTCGCAAAGCGCGGGTATGGACTGGTCTTAATTCTATTCGTAGACATCAAGCTCCATACAATAGCCAGGATTGCCAAAAACAGCGTAAAGGTAAGGTAGTGATGTCGCAAACAGAGGCTCAAAAACGGCTTGTAAAATCGATTCACCATGTTCTCCAATCCGTCGGCCACAAACCGTTGCATTCTCAAGAGTGGATTTAGTTTTCCTCTGTCCGCGCCTGGTTTCCCAACCCGACAGTGCTTTAAGTGAGCTGGCAGAATGAGCTTTGTCTCAACGAGTGAGAACAATAACACAGGGATTACGACAAAGGTGATCTGCTTGAGGTTGTTCCCGACCCAGCCAGTCATCGCCTGCAGTGGGTAAAACGCCACGATAGTGGTCAAAATTCCAAACGTCACGGGGACAGCTACCTCTTGAGTCCCTATAATAGAAGCGTCCAGAGCCGAGTCACCTTCCTGCATATGCTTGAAGACATTTTCGCCAGTCACGATGGCGTCATCGACCACAATACCTAACACCAAAATAAAGGCGAACAAGGTACTCAGGTTGAGTGAGACATCCCAGAGATAGAGCATTATGAATGAGCCCGCAAACGCCACCGGGATCCCCAAGCTAACCCAAAACGCCAGGCTCGGCCTGAGAAACAGAGACAGCATAAATATAACGAGGATAA
>CALJGU010000061.1 GCA_938075565.1 uncultured Opitutales bacterium
GATATGCATGGCTTAAGCTATAACCGTTTCTAATTAATAAGCAAATGTTTTTAAAGTAATTCTTATGGATAATCATAGTCATTCTTTAACCAAGAATCTGGGCACTCTAAATGAGCGCATCGAAGCTGCCTGCAAACAGTCCGACCGTCCCCGAGAAGCGGTGAAACTGATGGCTGTAACCAAACGATTTCCACTAGAAATAGCTGCCTCAGCGGTTCAAGCGGGTTTATCGCTGCTAGGAGAAAATCGGATTCAAGAAGCGGTTGAAAAGATTCAAAAAGCTACGTTCGATGCTCGTTGGGAACTGATTGGCCACTTACAATCCAACAAAGCTCAGTTGGCTGTTCAGCACTTCGACGCGATCCAAAGTGTCGATTCCCTCAAACTAGCACGGAGGCTCAATCGTTTTTCAGAGGAAATCGGCAAAGAGCTCCCGATTCTCCTACAGGTCAATACCGGAGAAGATCCTGGAAAATTCGGATTCAATACCGCCGAAACCGAAGGAGCCTTGGAGCAAATCCTCGATTTAGAGGCGCTCAAAGTTGAAGGTCTAATGACCATCGCTCCCCTTCCAGCAACACTGGAAAGCGCAAAAGCCGCGTTCGAAAGCCTGCGGAAGCTTCGAGACCAACTCACCGAGAACACTGGCAATCCACTACCGGAACTATCGATGGGAATGTCTGGAGATCTGGAAGCCGCCATCGCAGAGGGGAGTACCTGCATACGTGTCGGGTCAGCGTTATTTGGGCAAAGGCCGGTTTGACTTTTTCTCTACAAAGCGAATTGTGGAGGCAGTTTTTAATCCTTTTACCCAACTTACACAGTGCCCATCCCAACGGATACTGCTGCCCGCTTAAAAGCAATTGCGGGCCTTTTAGATGACCCATCACCTTCGGTGAGGAATGCCTTAATTGATGAACTGGTTTCCCACGGAACGGCGGGCCGTACATTTCTGAACGAACTCTGCAAAGGCAGTGATCTCGAACTGCGGAAACATGCCATCGCAGTCCTTGAGACTCTGGATAAGGATTCGCCGAATAGCATGTTCAGCCGCTTCATCAAATCGATGAACTATGAACTGGAATCTGGGTATTTTCTACTTAGCCGAACCGAAGACCCCGAGATTAAGATAACAGACTTCATGGAGCGGTTAGATGAAATGGCCCTTCGTTGTCAGACACTATTTACCTCTCCGTTAGGTCCAAGAGATCGTTGTCGCATTCTCAACCGTGTCATTTTCCACGAGTATGGTTTCACAGGAAACCGATCAGACTTTGATAATCCGGATAACACCTTTATCCATACACTTTTTGAAACGCGTAAGGGACTACCGATTAGCCTTTCCATGGTCTATTTGATGGTCGCTCGTCGATTGGAACTCGAGCTGGAGCCCGTCGCCATACCTGGACGCTTCATGGTCGGTTGTTATCTGGAAGCGGAACCGTTCTTTATTGATGTTTTTGAAAACGGGGTCTTCAGATCACTCGAAGATCTACTACGATTCTTAGACGTCAACGAGCTGGAAGCAGACCTCGGACATTTTGGGCCTTGCCCGTTAGGTACCGTTCTTTGCAGATGTTGCCGCAATCTAGCCCACCAGTACCGTCTGCTTTTCGAGGATGACAAAGCCGACCTGTATCAATCGTTTGTGACGGAGTTTGAAGCTCATTTTGAAAAACGATCTATCTAGCAGCGAACTCTACACGATCGAAGACTTGGAAAGATGGCCCAAGGATGGCACTTCCTTGGCGGTCCTCGGGCATCCCGTAAAACATTCGCTGAGCCCTACCATGCACAATGCAGCATTAGAAGAGCTCAGCCAAAGCGATCCAAGCTTCTCTGATTGGACCTACTATAAGTTTGATGTCTCACCGGATAATCTAAACTCAGCCATCAATCAGTTTCACGAGAAAGGGTTCCGTGGCCTGAACTTAACAGTACCACACAAGATACTTGCAGCCCAATGGGTGAATATTGGCGAATCCGAGGTGGAACTTACCGAAGCTTGCAATACGCTGCTGTGGACCCCGGATGGATACACCGGCTATAACACCGATCTTTACGGCATGACCTCCGCCATCGAGAATGAGTTCGAAATTCGGCTGCAAGACAGGGACGTCATTCTACTCGGTGCGGGGGGGGCAGCGCGTGCGGCCGCCATCGCTTGCGCGCAAGCCGGAGTCCAATCGCTCACGCTGGCCAATCGTACCATTGCAAAACTCGATAGCATAAAAGGCGTCCTCAATAAGTTAAGTGAGCGGCCAACTGTGAACACCTGCAAACTTGACCAACCCTTGCCAAACATCTCTGACAAACTCTTGGTCATAAACGCTACTTCCTTGGGGCTGAAGCCAGAAGACCCTACCCCTGCAAAACTAAGAAACTTACCCGCTTCGACGTTGGTCTTCGATATGATTTACAATCCAGCCAGGACAGCTTTGTTAAAAGAAGCTGAAACTCTAGGAATGCAGGTAGCAAATGGGCTGGGTATGCTTGCTTATCAGGGCGAAAGGTCACTTAGTATCTGGACTCAAAAAAATCCATCCGCCAAGACAATGTTCGATGCCGCACGTGCCGGACTAAGCCCAACTTAATCCATGCAGGAATACATTGACTCGATTGAATCCATA
>CALJGU010000062.1 GCA_938075565.1 uncultured Opitutales bacterium
GAGATCCATCGAAGGGGCTTTCTTTGGCATACAACACACTCCAAGGAGCCGGTTCACGCATTTCAAAAACAGAATATGTTGCCTGCCCTAGCTGCGGCAGAACTTTGTTCGATCTTCAGAAAACAACGCAGAAAATAAGAGAAGCCACTGATCACCTCAAAGGAGTCAAAATTGCTGTAATGGGATGCATAGTAAATGGCCCGGGGGAAATGGCAGATGCAGATTTTGGATACGTGGGCGGTGCTCCGGGAAAAGTAAATTTATACATTGGGAAAGACTGCGTGGAGTACCACGTCCAAGAAGACAAAGCAGTCAGCCATTTAATCGATCTTATCCGGACCGAGGGCAAGTGGGTAGACCCTGATCCTGAACTCAATTAATTCGATATAATTTACTCGCATTAAAAGTTCACAAACGCTTGCTTGTGATCATGGATACGAACGAGGATTTTGAAAGACCCGACGGAAGGGCGATTGATCAACTGAGAGAACTCACCTTTACTCCCGATTTTGCTCCAAATGCTGACGGATCGGTGCTTTGCGCATTTGGAGATACTAAGGTTATTTGTGCAGCGTCAATTGATAATAATGTCCCTCGCTGGATGAAAGCTCAGGGAGTAAAAGGAGGTTGGTCGACGGCGGAATACTCAATGCTCCCCTACTCAACTCTTGACCGAAAATCACGGGATATTTCCAGAGGAAAACAAGATGGTCGAACCGTTGAAATCCAACGATTAATTGGCCGGTCACTAAGAGCAGTACTTGATCTCCAAAAACTTGGCGAACGCACACTGTGGATTGATTGCGATGTCCTACAAGCTGATGGAGGGACACGAACCGCTTCAATTACCGGAGCCTATGTCGCTTGCAAAATGGCCATTGATAAATTGCTAGCCAATGGAGACATCCAAGAAGATCCGTTCAATGATACCATTGCCGCTGTATCTGTTGGTGTTTTCAAAAATCAAGAGATTCTGGATCTCAACTATCTAGAAGACCGTGACGCTTCTGTAGATTTTAATGTGGTCATGACTGGCCAGGGAAATTTCGTCGAAGTGCAAGGAACAGGTGAAGAGGCTGTATTTAGTGAACAACAGCTACAGAATCTTCTCAAATTAGCTAAAATTGGGTGTACTCAAATTTCCACATCCCAACAAGCAGTTCTAAACACGTAGGTTAGTTGTTCTTAGAATAAAGAATAGCGGTCCTCTTCACTTCATAGAGAGCTACTTCACTGTCATTCTTACTCGAATTAGAGGTCAATCTAATCTGAGAACGCAAGCAACGTTGAGGTCATTGAGCGCAAATCAATCGCATTCTCCCCAAATGCCTATTTGGGCCGTAGAGACATAGGAAATCACAGCGACAAACTCGTGGAATCCTTGGTATTTGTACAAAAAAAGGCGGGCGAGAACCCCCTCATGATTCCTCACCCGCCATCACTGAGCCATGCAGTCAGCTTGGGTCGGGAAAACAAAACTGTTTTCAAGATTCGGGCAGCTACACTCGTGCCAATTTAAAAAAAGTATCTATAACTCATTGATAAACAGAATGATAAACAATCAAATAAAAAAAAGCATATTATGGAGATACAAATAGTTCTTTTTTAATGCAATTAGAATGCATATACCAATCTTAATTATTTCTTAATAATGCATATTCGATACATTACTAAGACCAGCTGGCATGACTAATTAAATTCCTGAAGATATTCTAAAAACTTAAGGGGATGTCGATCCATAGGATCCGAATTCCACCCAGATACTTCTGAATCAATCAAGTATACGCTGTTGTAATAAAACACAGGGATGATGGGCGCTTCGCTGAGAAGCACCTTCTCTGCCTCTATAAATAAATTGTCCCTTTTATCCGGATCAATCTCCACCTTCGCCCTCTCTACCAATTGATCGTACTCAGAATTGCTCCATCCTGTGAAATTTTCCGTACCTTCTGTGGTGAATATCTGAAAAAGCGGGTATGGATCAGGATACAGAGGCACATATCCATAACGAGCGATCTGATAATCTCCAGATTCTATGGCACCCAAGAAGGCCTTCCATTCTTGATTTACGATTTCAACTTCAATTCCGAGGTTCTTCTTCCAGCCATATTGAACAGCTTCAGCAAGAGCCTGATAGGCAACTGAAGTATTGATCGCAAACTTCAACCGAGGAAATCCGTCCCCATTTTCAAACCCGGCAAGCTTAAGCAATTCTTGCGCTTCCCCAGGGTCATAACCGAGCGAAGCTGAACTATTTGAACGATCTAACACCTCAGCCGGAGCAATCCCCGAGGCAGGCTTCTTACCATCCTTTAATACAGATCCAACAATCAATTTCCGATCAATGGATTTGGCGAGTGCCCGTCGAACGTAAACATTATCAAGCGGTGGCACCGAGTGATTTAATTGAATAAAAAATAGACCAACACGAGGCTCAACACGAAGTAGCTCTGGACGATTCTCAACATACCAGGACATCCTCCCCGAAGGTACTTTGGAAGTAATCTGTAGCTGACCACTCCTAAACGCACGCTCTTCAGCTAATGAATTATCAATTGGATAAAAAATTATCTGATCAATAGACACGCTCGAAGCATCCCAATAATTTTCATTTTTCCGAATTACAACCTGCTCATTTGTAGTCCACGAGCCTAACAAATATGGCCCATTCGAAACCCCAGCTCCTCCGCCTCCCCACTGATACCTGCCATCAAAATAGTGACCGACAATTGAACCCTCCTCTTTGACCGGAAAGAAATAACTCAACTGCGTAAGGAAAGCCAAACTCGAATACTCTAGTTCAAATAAAAGCGAATCATCGGATTCCGCTACTATCCCCACACTCTCAAAGTCATTTAATTGCCCCTGATGAAAGGCTTGGGCATTCTTCAGGGGATACAGAAAGTGCACGACAATATCCGAACCAAAATCCGGACCAAGCATACGCTGAGCAGATTTCACAAAATCATGAGCTGTAATCCGGGAGCCGTCTGACCAATTAGCATCTTTCCGAATAGAAAACCTCCAATTCTTCCCCTGGTTCCAGGATTCCCAAGAATCGGCTACACCGCCTATCGGTTC
>CALJGU010000063.1 GCA_938075565.1 uncultured Opitutales bacterium
CAGGCATTATTAGATGCAGGTTCTTTTCTATTCATCCGATACGCACCGGCAACATAAGAAACGGCACCGATGAGCGCAATGAAAGCCACCGTCCGAAACATAAGAACGTAGCCAAAGTCCTCGGCAAGATACCCAGAAAAACTAGCACCCAAGAAGTTTCCGAGCATGCGCATAGCCATATAGTAGGATAGCACGGTGGCCTTCTGCCCCTCCCCAGCCAAATTAGACAAATACACGATGGCGGCCACTTCTATACCACCCCAACATATGCCATGAAGTAACAAGGGAATCCAGAGCAACTCTGGCTGCCCAATCATGGAAGTAATAAACACTCGGACGGGCTGAGCAAAAAATGCGATGGAAAGGATCATCACAGGATTCGCGCGATCCATCCACCTTCCCATGAGCGGCAAAAATATCAGAGCCATACATCCCATTACACCAAAAAGAATTCCCAGCAATCGTGTGCTTCCTCCGAGGTGACGTGCATACGCCGAAAAGAACCCACCAATGGCTGGCTCAGACAGAGTGATGAAGAAAAAGCTGATGAGAAATAGCTTAATACCCGGGTGGAGAAAACGAATTTTCAGTGCCTGGGTCGTGGGCGACTTTGTTTCTGGTTCAGGCAACTGAACGAGGAGAAAACAAGAAGCGAAGATGAGCAGCGATCCGACCCGAGCCACCATCGCAATGTCGTTAAAAATTAGAGGAAGAACCATTCCGCCTAGAATAAAGCCCATCGAACCGAAGGCTCGGTATACGCCGAAATCCCTACCCTGCCTTTTTTTACCGAAGGAATTAACTGCCAAGGCAGGCATCATTCCAAAAACCATGGGAGCCACGAGAGACTTAACGACTCCATAAATAGCAAACTCCCACACCTCGGTACAGATCGAGAAATAAAGTAATAAGAAAACAATTACAACCGATCCCCAGATCGCAATTTTACGATGCCAATGATGACGATCAGCTAGACGTCCCCAAAATAGTGAACTGAGAATAAAGATGCCACTACTTGCTCCCAGAATAAATCCGATCGCCGTTTCGCCGACGCCCATGTCTTTCATTCGAACGGCTTCAAAGGCAAAGAGTATACCAACGGAAGCAATCTGCATTAAGCAGGTGATGCGTAAAATCCATTTGGTACTCATAGAGAAACTTCTGACGGTTCAAACCAATGAGTCAACGCAGTCTTCGTAAACAAACTCAGCGAAGATCAGATTCTCGTGAATCTACAACCTGCTACTTACTAAACCTTTTTCACCGAAGGAACACGAAAGCCCTTCCGTTTTTTGTCTTTGAGTAACTTGTTCGCGTCCTTGGCGAATTCGCCTGTGTGTCGTTCTTTTTTAGCGTCGAAGTTTAGCCATGGGCCAACCGTATATTCGGTGCCATCCTCTGGTAAGCCGACGCCCTTTTTCATAATGCCGTGCAGTTTTGAAAAGTGCTCGTAGGCATCCGTATTGTCACCGAAGCGACCGGCCTTTTTATTGAAAGGTACTTTGGATCCCAGGCGATATGAATTGTTCATCAGGTGCCCCATGACGCACCCGTAGTGTGCATCGAGCACATTGCCGTTCGCCATCTCAGGTTTACCTGCACGACAAGCGGCAACAAAGGCTCCCCAGTTTCCACCCGGAGTAACCTTACCATCAGGAACATCAATCGGCTCCCCAACCTTACTTCCAGGGGCAAAGTATTTTTCGCGACTGATGTATCCACCATCCTCGAAGTAATACTCATTCATCACCTCCCGCTCGTAACCTTCGTAGTTCACATTACGCACATTGAAAAAGACTTGCTGCCCATTTGGATACTCAGCAGCGGCAAACATCGTATTAGGAGTTTCACCCTGGTCATTCCATTTAAAGCGTCCTCCCATTCCCATGACACGTGTGGGGTGCGTCTGGCCCGGGTCCAGCGCCCAACGGGCTACGTCGAGCTGGTGAGTTCCCTGGTTGTTCATGTCACCATTGCCCGTAGCCCAAAACCAATGCCAATCGTAGTGCACGAAGTTGGCATGATAATCTTTCAGGTTCGCGGGTCCCCGCCATAGATCCCAGTCCAGGTTTTTGGGAGCAGCAGCTGTCGACTCGAATCCGATCGTGTCGCGTGGTTTACAACAGTAACCATAGGAAATCTTCAACCGTCCAAACTTACCCGCCTGGATCATTTCGGTAAGGCCGGCGAATTTCGGTTCACTTCGGCGTTGAGTGCCATGCTGTATGACAACTCCATATTTTTCCTGAGCCGCTACTGCAATACGGCCTTCATTCACATCATGGCTCATGGGCTTTTCCACATAGACATGCTTGCCCGCCTGAGCTGCCCAAATCGTCATCAGTGAATGCCAGTGATTGGGTGTGGCGATCGACACGGCATCTACATTCGGATCGTCTAAAACGGTACGAATATCCGAAACGCCTTTACAAGTAAACTTACCTTCAACCCGCCCTTTCAGGTCCTCCATTTTTTCAGCCAACACATCGGCATCAGGATCTACCAAGTAAGCAATTTCCACTCCGGGCTGTTTAAGCCAACCACTCACATGGCTCTTCCCTCTTCCATGCAAACCAACGACGGCAATCCGCATGCGATCGTTTGCACCAAGCACAGCATGGGTGGCGCGAGTTCCACAAATAACAAGGGAGGCTCCGAGCGCAGATTGTTTAAGAAATTGACGACGATTTGTAGTGGGCATTATGAGTTCCTCCGAATTAATGAGTTATGGTATCCATTCAGACTGAACCAGTCGGAATCCTGGGGCAACCCGGAAGAAGAGAAATATCACTTACCTCTTCGCTGCTGCTTTGAACAGTTGATTAAAGAATCCAGGCGTCCTCGACTCAAAGGTCATCGTCTCCTTCGAGAAAGGATGCTGCAGCGTCAAGGAAGCTGCGTGAAGTCCCAGGCGTTTCATTCGGATGCCTTTACGTCCGTACAATTTATCTCCCACAACAGGGTTCTTTCTCTCCGAGAAATGTACCCGGATTTGATTTTTGCGCCCGGTCAGTAAATCAATTTCCAGCAGACTATACTGACTTGATTCCTTTAACACCTTGTAGGCGGTCTTTGCCAGTTTGCCCTCCGAAGCATTCTTCACCGAGTACATATTGTAAGCCTTGTTCTCAGCGAGGTAGGAAGAAATGATTCCTTCCTTCTCATCAAGCCGTCCATGAACAACGGCCAGATACTTCTTTTTAAATTGAGACCACTCGTCCTGCAGATATCGCTTGGCTGCTTCCGTCTTGGCAAACACAACCACACCCGACGTATCTTTGTCCAACCGGTGAACAATGAAGATACGCTTCTTCGACTTAGCATCCCCTTTCCGGACATAATCCGTTAGAAGCGTATAGGCGGTAATGTCACGTGGGCGATCCGTACTGATCGTGAGTATCCCACAGGCCTTATCAACGACGATGATGTCGTGATCTTCGTAGAGTACGGGCACCCCTCGCGGTTGATACCGCTTGGGAGGTTGTTTAAAAGGTTTCCGTTGTCCGGACATTCAGAGCATCCAATTGATTCAAGGAACAAAGTCACTCACCGAATCCGTTGAACAGAAATTATTTTAACAGGATCCACCAGCATCTGTTTTTCCTCTGGCAGTTGTTGAATGGCACGAACCACCTCCATGCCTTCTACCACCCTTCCAAAGGCAGCAAAACCCTGTCCATCGGGATTTCGTTTTCCGCCAAAGTCCAATTCAGGCTGGTCGCCTACACAGATAAAGATCTCACCTGCTGCAGTCCCCGGCTCAACCCGTGCCATGGAAATCACACCATCCTTGTGAAGGATCCCCGTCTCATCTGTCGTTTCATGCCTGATGGGCGGCAGGTTATTCGGATGCTCGCCACTAAAGCTGAGCCCTCCCTGAATCACCTCGATCAACACATCGTTGTTCGGCTGATTCTGCATGGTCACCACTCGATAAAAAGTAGCTCCTTCGAACCGCTCCTCATCTACGTAGTGCAGGAAATTTTCTGCTGTCACAGGGGCATCCGTTTCAAAGATCTCGATTAGAATCTCTCCCAAGCCGGTTTTCATTTTTACTGATGGGTTTGGTCTCGAACAGCCCCATACCAGCAGAGACACCATACACATTAAAGGAAATCGGAATCCAGGAAATCTCATTATGCTAAACCGTAGAGCAGGAAAAACTTGGGTCAATGAATACTCCACTCAGCAAATCTTAATCTACAATGGGCGGCCAAACGTTATCATTTTCCGCAAGGTAAGTTTCTATGGCTTCACTCTTATAACTTCCTCCCTCGTAGCGTTGCTTAACGCTGGAATGAACTTGAGTTGGGATTTTCTTAAAGTCGGGGATTTTCCGATAATGCTTACCCAGCAAGCGATACTTTCCTTTGTATTCATTATGCTGTTTGGCCAGAGGCTTGATTTCGACATCATCCATATAGTCTTCAAAAATTAAACCTTTGGAATTTGCCTCCCGTAGTAGCCAAGACAAAGGGATATTTGCGAGAAGCCCACCATCTTTATCCAGCTTATAACTACCACCCACATCTGAGTGAACACCGGCAAACCAAACCTGTTTGAGATCTACTCCTTCTTTAGGCTCCCAAATGGTGGGTTCGAAATCATCACGAATTTCATCCAAAGCCAACGCATGCCGCGCGGTTTTGATGTTACTACCCATTTTGCGATCATAGAAGAGGTGTTTGTCTTTAATCAGACCAAATATCGTGAAGGGTAAACCCATCGCACCCACCGTATCCCACACACCTATAAAATGGATTTTGGTCACCTGCTGAACGGAATACTTTGCTCGCCATTGCTCAGAGTAAGCACCGCTCGGCCTTTGTCGTTTATTGTTATATAAAGCGAAGGCTTCTTCCACACGTTTGCCTTCCACACCTTTGAGTATACTGCAGTTATTAATCAATCCACACAGACTTCGAACAGTGTAAGCTCCACGACTAAACCCGAAGAGATATATCCGGTCGCCAGGCTCATAGTTGTGAACCAAGAAACGATAACCATCCATGAAGTTTTTCTCTAACCCACTTCCAAACCCACCGCCACTAAGTTTGTCGTGATATGAACCGATTCCCCAATCATAAAAGACAACCTGCTTCTTACCACCCCTACCGCGAGGAGCGATTCCTCTAGCGAACCTGAGAACATTGGTGGGATAGTCATCTCTTCCTAATTGTTCGGGCCGGTTCCACGTTCCATCTGCACAAATTACTATGTACTTCATATTATGTTGGGGGTTAAGCCTCAGCATAATTGAACCTCCTGAATTATTTCGAGTCAACAACAGGCCATCTGGACAATGAAACATTCGTAACACAAAGACAGTATCGCCGTCAGATTCCGACCGAGAACACTAATCTTCATTTGTAGCCGGAACAAGTCGCGCAGTTAAGCCACGATAAAGCTATGAAAGAAGACCGATGGTTTCTAGGCAGAACACCTCATAAAAATCGGACTAAGAAAATTTCCTAACTTGCCTCAACGCCATAAGCATTTAGTTTTCAGATAGCCTATGAAGCAATTACTGTTCTCCCAAATTCTGTTAATCTTGTGCCTTCTCGTTAACATTGGACTTGCTCAAGAACGCTCTGGCAAAACCAAAGTCGGTCCAGAAAATGGGACTCTCCTGATCGTGGGCGGGGGTGCCGGTAAAGAGATGTATGAACGGTTCATTGAACTGGCTGGGGGGAATGATGCGCCTCTCGTTTATATTTCAACGGCGAGTCCGTCGATGACAGCTGAGCAGCGGGAGGAACGTGGCGATCGTTTACGCGCTCTTGGGGCGACGAACGTGACGGTGATGCATACGCTTGATCGCTCGGTTGCAAATTCGGAAGCTTTCGTCGCACCTCTGAAAGAAGCGAAAGGCGTCTGGTTTGGTGGGGGGCGGCAATGGAATTTGGTCGATGCCTATGCGGGCACGAAAGTGGAAGCGCTTCTGTGGGAAGTATTGGAACGAGAGGGTGTCATTGCAGGTAGCTCTGCAGGAGCGACGATCCAAGGTTCGTACTTGGCGCGCGGTGATACTCGCAACAATCAGATTATGGTCGGTGACCACGAGGTGGGTTTTGGCTACTTAAGAAATGTAGCCATCGACCAACATCACCTGGCCCGGAACCGGCACTTCGATATGTTTACCATTTTGAAGGTCTATCCAGACTTACTAGGAGTAGGTATCGATGAGAACACGGCCATGCTGGTTCAAGGAGATCAATTTGAAGTAGTCGGTGAGAGCTATGTCACCATTTACGATGGCAGCTTTTGGTCCAAGGAAGGGACGGAAGGCAAAGAAGTGCCCGACCCGTCCACATCGTTTTACTTTCTGTCTCCCGGTGATCGGTACGATATGGCAAAGCGACAGGTGATCACGACACGCCGATAACCTAACCAGACGGGTTCTCAATGGTGTCACCACCATTGCTACTTGGAACGCCATGAGAGTATGCAACACTCGGCCATAGGGTGATCACACGGCATAATTCGGCCTCCAAGCAATCGGGGGATCAACCCCCTCCTACAGCTTAGGAATCGCCTTTCAGATACTTATTTAGAAACTCCAGGATCTGACCATAGCCGTTGATCTGATTTTCTTTTTTGAGGAACCCATGTCCCTCATCAGGAAAAATGACGTATTCAACGGGCACGTCATTCGCACGAACGGCTTCAACCATATCATCGGACTCGACTTGCAGAACACGTAGATCGTTGGCTCCTTGCAATACCATGACCGGCTGCTTGACCTTATCACCATGAAAGACAGGTGGCAACGTATAGATTGTTTACATAGCTGATGCTTATCAGACTTCGATCTTCCAGTGTTTCTGTATCCAATCCGGTAGGTCGAACCGTCCAATTAACACCATCCGGACTGGTCATGATTTCAATATTTCGCCCGACCGTTACGAACTGGCCATTTGCGAATATGATATCGGAAATCTCATTCTCTCCAGGAATCTCAATTTTGTTAAATGTGACTCCATCGGCTGTTGTGGTGATACCATAGTTTGAGATCTCACCTTCCTTGTCATAAAACTGACTACCCCCAAAGTAAAACAACCCATCGTGGAAATAAACATTGTCGTTATTGCTTGGTAAATTGCCAAAACCAACTTGAGTCCAATTCTCAAGATCGGAGCTATAGTAAGCAGGACCGCTGCCAGCAGAGGTAACCATGTAAATTCCATTTCCATAGGCAATGTCATCAATCCCCCCCCCAATACCCCGTCTGGTGAGTCGACCAATTGATTCCATCATCACTACTAATAATAACTCCTGCACTGTCAGTCGTAGCCAGGAACTTACCATTGCCGTATTGCAAATTGTTTATGTGGTTGGGCGTCGGCGTGGGGCTTCGCGCAATGAGTTGCTCATACACCGTTTGCCCAGATAATAGCACGGGCAGAAGGAGAAGAGCGATGAAACTTAATTGCCTGGTAGGCAAACGGCTGGATTGAGAGTAGGGTTCCATTCATTATTGGATAATAGCAGGACTCTCAAAGCAAGCATGGAGGTAATACCCTATAAAAATTTATTTTCATTTTTTTCTGAAAGATATCCCGAATGAAAGTATCTCATTCGCTTTATACCGAATGGTAATAGCTGACACCCAATTCTCAAAACCGGTTGACACTCAAGGAAGCTCGATCTCCATTCATGCCCGATGAAAAAGCGGATCATCCAAACTATCAGCCTTAGCCTGGCTCTCCTGATCTGGGCAGGCTGCGCCAAGCAAGAGGAAAGCTCTTCAAAGGCTATCCAATCCTTTGAAGTCAAAGGCGTGCTCCTTCGTATTGAGAGTGAAGGGCGCACCCTGGTGATCGACCACGAAGAGATCACTGGCTACATGGGAGCGATGACCATGCCCTTTCGAGTGAAGGACGTGAGCGAATCAGAAAAGGCACAACCCGGTGACGAAATTAGCTTCACCTACAAGGTAGCTGAATATGAGTCCTGGGTCGAAGGCATTGAACCAACGGGAAAGACCCGGGAGCTAAAGTCTCCAACCGCCCCACCCGACCCAACGAATAAGCTATTGAAAGTCGGGGACCTGTTTCCTGACTTTCGTTTATCAGACGAAAATGGGAGCCCCGTTCAACTAAACGATCACCGTGGGCAAGTCGTTGCTCTGACATTCATTTTTACCCGCTGCCCGGTCCCTGAATATTGCCCGGCGATGATGAGGAACTTCAGCAGTGTGGAGAAGCTATTGAAGACCGATCCAGACGTAGCGAATAAGTTCAAGCTCCTGACTGTTTCCTTCGACAATGATTACGACACGCCTGAAATCATGAAAGCCTACGGAGAACAGTTTGGCAAAAGCTCGAAGAACTGGAGTTTATTGACCAGTCCCGAAACAAAGGACATCCGATCACTCGGAGAATCCGTGGGACTGATGTTTGGCAAGAACGATTCTGCCATCTATACACACAACCTGCGCACGGTGGTGATTGATGCTCAGGGACGCATCGCAAAGATCTTTACGGACGAAAGCTGGAAGCCAGAGGAGTTGGTCGCGGCGATCAAGCTGGCGGGAAAAGAAGTAGAGTAGCACGGGCTTCCAGCCTGTGTATATTTTGAGAGCGCCCATCTAAAGAATATTTCCAGAAGACCTGAATCTGGGAACGACCCTGAAAATAAACAGGCGAGACGCCTGTTCTACTTTAAAACCGCTTTCAGAGGAAGAGGAAGACCGGGTCAGTGTTCACCGCTCACACGTCAGCCTTGTAAATACACGAAATTGTTTGGGGTCACAAATCCAGTGCTATGATTTTGTTTTTCATGATTCTGTGTTTTTTCTTAACAGAGTAGTGAGTTAAAATCATAGTTTCTTGAATAAGATGAAAGGAAAGCTGAATGAGCATTTCTTAGAGGACTACTTCCACGGGCTTCCAGCCTGTGTTGAATGAAAAGTAGGAGAAAAAGTAAGAGGAGGAGGACGATTTTAGTACACTCCTGACTCCTGGATCAGTACCTGAAATACATCGGTCAGCGATTCAACTGTCCGCTGATTCAGACCGTCGCAGAAATAGCGCACCACGCCTTTGCCATCGATCACGAGCATCTTATCGCTATGCGAAATGGCACGTTCGGTGGAACTGTGAGCCAAGTCATCGTCATGCGTCAGTGGCACGAGGAATTTTTTAGTCACGAGCTCGGTGACCTTATCAATGTCTCCAGTGAGCAGGCTCCAGCGATCATCTTCACCGTAGGGCTTGGAATAATCGAGCAACCGCTGGGGCGTATCCGTCTGAGGGTCTACGCTCAAGGATACAAAGGCGATATCTGGCCTGTCCCCGAGATTGCGGCGGACCAGAGTCATTTGCTGGGTCAGCAGAGGGCATTCTGCGGTACAGGAGGTAAAGACAAAATTCGCCAACCAGATTTTGCCTTCCAATTCCTCTGAGGAAAACGGTTTCCCATACTGGTCGATCAATTCAAAGTCGCCGATTTCCCAATAGGTATCGATCTTGTTCTCACGCTCCCAACGCTCGTCCTCTTTTTTGGAGGGCATCAAAACCAGGCCCAAAACCAAAAAAAACATAGCAATTACTCCAACCACTAAACCTTTCATCCCAACACACATAGAAATCCTGATCCGAAAAGCTACCAAAATCGCTTTCTTCCATTTAATGTTTTCTTGGGAAGTCGATTCTGTTTCAGTTCAGACATGCAAAAGAAAGTCACACCCCAAGAATCGGAATCTTCCGACACAACGCTTTCTCGTCGGCAATTAATAAAGACCGGCGCCGTTGGAACAGTCGGCCTGCTAGCGGGAAGCACTGTTTCTCAAGCTCAAATTGTCCCCTCGAAACAATCGGTGGCCGACGGTCGTATTCGCCAGTCGGTTATGGGCTGGTGCTTCAGAGACCGCATGGATGTCCCTACTTTGGCCAAGCATTGCAAAGACATTGGCCTGGTAGCGATGGAAGGTATCTCCGCTGACCACTACCCCATGGTTAAAGCATTGGGAATGGATGTCTCGCTGGTATCCGGTGCTCATGGTTTCGCTAAAGGCCCCTGCAACCCTGAATATCATGACCTCGTGGTGAATGGCCTGTCCGAAGGGATCGATCTAGCCAAGGAAGTTGGCTGTAAGAACGTGATCACATTTACCGGTATGCGCTTCGACGGTATGGATGAAGAAAAAGCGGCCCAACGCTGTGTCGATACCTGGAAGGAAGTGATCGGAAAGGCGGAGAAGAACGGTATCACCCTGGTTCTGGAACACCTCAACTCACGGGACGATACCCACCCGATGAAGGGGCACCCAGGCTACTTTGGAGACGACGTCGACTTCTGTATCGACCTGATCAAACAAGTCGGCTCAGAAAATTTTAAGTTACTCTTCGATATCTACCATGTCTCAGTGATGAATGGAGACATCATCCGCCGTATTAACCAATACAAGGACTACATTGGTCACTACCACACCGCCGGCAATCCCGGACGAGGTGAGATTGATGGATCCCAGGAGATTCACTACCCACCCATTTTCGAAGCCATATTGGAAACCGGTTACGAGGGATTTATTGCGCATGAGTTTATCCCAACTTGGGATGATGCGGTGGCCACCCTTCAACACGCGGCTCAGCTCTCCTATTACACTTAGGAGCGTGAAAAACACCTAGCCGTCGCACATGGCTGGCAAACAAAGACTGCTTAAAGCCGGAGCCCTCATGGGTCTCCTCTTTCTTGGAGTTTGTCTCATCAGTTGGTGGCGTCTGCCTGACGTGCTGAATCTTGTAGTGAATCAGCAGCTGAAGAAGCAGGGTTTTGAGGACTCCGCCATAACATTCGAGACGGCCGGAGCTAGTCAGCTTGAAATTAGAGAAGCGACTATCCAGAGCCCAGGATGGTCAGTGGAAATGACTTCATCAAAATTGGACAACTCGCTAGGCGAAATCTTTCAGGATAAAGAAGTTCACCAGGCGGATGTCGATACACTGCTCATTCATGTTAAACCGGAAGAGCTCCCCCCCAGCGACGAACCTCTCACCTTGAATGCGCTCCAATTTATTCCTGTAAGAGAAACACGGGTACGAAACGGTCAACTGAACTTGGAGTTATCAGCAAGCCAACTCCAGATCCTGTGGACCGGAACCTTAAAACGCACTGAGGAAAATATCCTGTCACTGAACCTCAGTCGACTGGAAGTTCGTGGGATCAATAGCGACGGTAAATCCACGCTTGAGATACAACCGATTGAAAACACTGAGGGACTCCTTCAAATTGACTTGGCAATCGATGGAACGAGCCTATCGATAAACTGGCAACTCCCCAGCCTAAATGTTGTGGCACCCGAGTGGCAATTAACCGAAGGATCGTCGTCAGGGGACATTCATTTCAATGATCTCGAACTGAGAGAAACTCCCCTCACGAATACCTCGCTTTTCATCCCAGCACTCCTGGCAAAAGCCGACGGCGAAGTCAGCTACACCCTCAATGAATTCGTGTTCAATAGCTTGTCCGCTCAGTGGATCTCCGGTTCTTTTGGAATTAGCCCGGGACAACAGGCACCTGAATCAAACTCAATACTATCGATGAATGTGGGAACCGTGGCGGTGGCGGGGAAGACCCTCGAACAAGCCAGCCTCCAATTAGAGAATCGCGGGAACATGAGCAAGATGAGAACGCAGGGAATGCTACAATTCCTCTTCGAAGGCACGGAAGCCAAAATAGATTTCAGTCATACTTCCCTCGATCTAGATAAAGAAATGTCATTGAATGGCGAATACAGCGCTTCTCCCCTAACACTTGAATACTCTGACCTTCCGGGTCGTTTCATCCCAGGATTCGAAGATATGATTTTCAACGGCACCCTGACTGCGAATGGTGATTATTGGATGAATAAAGAAGCCACGGATGCTTCAACATCCCTCGAACTCCAAGAAGGCTCGATTAGCATTCCTAATAACAACCTGGAAGCCAGCGGAATTGAGTCCATCCTGGAAATAAGCTCTCTCAGAAACTTTCGCAGCACAGAAGGCGAATCCAACCTGAGCATAGATCAAATCCAACTGGGGGACTTGCCTTTCCAAAACACAGAATTCCTTTTTGATCTGCTCAATGCTCAAACCATCACATTCTCCGATGGAAGCACCAACCTCTTCGACGGGACTCTGAGGCTAAGGCCAGCGACTTTTGTTCTGAACCCCGTCAATGTAGAAACAGCCATCGCATTTGAGCACTTATCATTAAAAGCGATTGTCGATGGCATGGACTTATTTGATGGGACCATGGAAGGTGCCATCAGCGGCCATTTACCTATTCAGTTTAAGAACGGAAAGTTTGAAACCAGTACCGGTTTTCTGGAATTAAGTGAAGGCGTGCCGGCCCGCTTGAACTACAATACTAAGGACATGTTTGCGCCAAAACAACCAGAGGAGAAAGGGTTCCTTTCATCGATAGGTGATAAGATTTTGGAAAAGCTCAAACTGGCGCCGGAAAACGTAGTCGAGGATGCACTGAGCGATCTAACCATCCACGAGCTACGCATAGATCTACTTCCCGAAGATAGTCCCAATACCCCCGCACGTATTCACTTGGCCGGAGAAGGCGTCACGGGTACGACCACAGTGCCTATGATTTTGGATACGAACATCAATGGCACTACGGACGAGCTTCTTCAGTTTCTCCTGCGCATTCATTCTCTTGGAACTCCCTCCCTGGAGCCCACCACTAATAATTAGTTGTAACTAAACCCAGTTTTTGGAGTCTTATCACTCATCATGCCTTTGCCAAAACAAACAACCCCTTTGTTGCTCTCCAGTCTTGCCGCTGGCGCGATCGCAGCACTCACCGGCTGCATCAATGTAAAAACCCACAGCACGATTGAGCCGATTTACATGACCCTGGATGTAAATCTGAAGGTTCAGCTGCAAGAGGAGCTAGACAATGTATTTGCGGACATCGATGCCGCATCCGAAGCCATTGACGAAGAATAACAACCGACTATCGCGATGAAAAAACTTACACTATTTATTTCCCTTCTGATTAGCAGCTTCTTGTTTTCAAGCGTGAGCACGTTCGCCCAAGACGAGGCCGCATTGAAACAGAGTATCATGCAACGGGTATCTTCAATCGATTCCATTAAGCTGGCCGGCAAGGTCGGCGAAAATAACCTCGGTATGCTTGCCCAACGCGTAGCCCTTTCGAGTGATGAGACAGCTCTCATGAAAGCGGAAAACAAAGACCGCAGAGCACTCTACTCGATCCTAGCCAAGCGCCTGAAACTTAGCCTCAAAGTGGTAGGCCAAGGCCGTGCTGAAGAGTTACGCAAGAAATCAGCATCCGGAGTTTGGCTACAGGACAATTCTGGCAAGTGGTATAAGCAGAAGTAGCATAGGCTGCTGAATACATTTCCGATGAAGGCTGCAGGAGCGGCTTTATGCCGCGATCAGTCGATAGTCTTCCAAGCAATCGGGGCATAAAGCCCCTCCTACAAAAAAGATCCGCATAGCAGGGTTTTTGGTCAGGGCACTATAGACTTCAAGTTGGCCGGCAAATATACCACCTAGGCAATAAACAGGCGAGACGCCTGTTCTACCCTAAAATACAGCGGGTGGTTCGGCAGTCCTGAACACTGACACTAAGCCGTTGATCTGGGCTTCTCACGGAGTTGAGACGTCTCGCTTGACGACCGACAGACAAGGAAGCGCACATCCGTGCGTGACTACAGCCGAGAGGGAGGAATACGAGGCGTGTCAGCCCGAAAGTGGATTCAAGTCGACGTCGAGGGACAACAACATCGCCCTTCGCATACAACCATCTTAATAAAAATTCCCTTTTGAATCCACTTGCTGAGAAGCTCAGATCACCAGGTACGTTTGGACATAAAAGCATCCAAGTCTTTCCGGCTCATGGGCAACTGATCTGGATTTTCATCCAGCCAACGGAGAAAGTGTTCCTTGATGGCATCCGTCCAAGCATTGTCCATTTGACCCGTGTCGTAGGTTCCGGATTTGAGCATTTCGTAACCGAAGGCGTCGCGGACACCAATGAACTCAGCGGTAAGGATCACTTCCTCTGCCATGTGCGCAGGGATAAAGAGAACGCCCGTGGGTTCTGAGATCACAAGGTCTCCTGGAAGCACAATCGCTCCACCAATACGGATTGGAGTATTGAGTCCCATTAGAACTACTTCCTCTAGAAAGGTAGGATCAAAATCTCGGACGAAAGCATTGAAACCTTCGATCTCAGACATACCTGAGCGGTCCCGCGCGGAACCATCGAAGATCACACCTGTGCCCGTCTTGTTAAAGATAGCAGTCGCCAGGCTGTCTCCGATCAGAGTGCCTTGAGCGATCTTACCAAAGCTATCCGCTACATAGACGTCACCCATTTGAAGTTCCTGGATGGGCCAGGAATTGTGGTTACCAGAACGACCCTCAGCATGACCGCGCTCCATGATGTTCTTCAACACATCCGGACGACTCGGCATGTAGTGTGCCGTGAGCGCTCGTCCAATCACTGGCACATCGTCATGCACCATTTTCCAATTCCCTTCGAACTGGTTTTTGTAACCGGCCGTATAAAGAACCACCCAGGCTTCCTCGATACCGATTTTTGCAGCTCGCTCGATCAATGCATCTGAAATCCTCGGACGCCCGTCGTCAAAGCGCTCCCCTTTCCACTCGGATGTAAGGAAAACCATCTCATCACGAGATATGGTTTGAGCGTTTAAAAAAGTCCCCAGGGCGAGGCCCAGAAACAGCATGAGAGTGAATAGTCGTTTCATAAAATCTAGTTTGGTAGTTTGAAAATGATTACAGAGAGTTCCACTTCTCGGTGGAAGCAAATACGCTCTTATCATCAGGATGTAGCACGGTCCTGATATGGTCCATATTCAGTTCGATGCCTAACCCAGGAGCATCGGACACAGGCGCGAACCCGTGGTCCGTCAACGAGTGATCGCTGGTAGGTTGAACCATATTGGCCCATCGGGCATACCCCTCTCCATCCGGATGGAATTCAAGCGCTCGGTGATTGTTCGTGGCGGCAGCGCTATGAACATTGGCTCGAAAGGATACGGGAGTTCCGGCGTAGTGCATGACCAGTTTGATGCCATGATCCTCGGCGTAATCGCCAATCAGTTTGGTCTCAAGTATACCTCCTGCAGTCGCCAGGTCCGGATGAACAAAATCCACCGCCTGATTGTCGCACAGTATTTTAAAGCTTTCGCGTGCAAACATCGATTCGCCCGTCGCAATCGGAGTATCAATCCGATTCCTCAGCGCTTTAAGGTCCTGAGTCTGAGCCCAGTTGATAGGCTCCTCGATCCAGGCCAAGTTGGTCTTCTTGAGCGCCTGGGCTTGTAGCGTCATGTTATCCAAATTGCGACCGACAAAGTGATCCGCAGCAATCGGCATGTCCTCACCCACTGCTTCGCGAACCATTTGAAGATAGTCAGCAATGAGCGCTACGCCCTTGTCTGTGAGCATGCCTTCCTTGTGCTCATTCAAGGTGCCAGGCACATCTTCGATCAGTCGAAATACGCGTAACATTTTTAGCCAGGTGAACCCCTGCTCAACTCGAGCCAGCACTTTCGAGCGAATCAAGTCGTGGTTCTTATCCGAAAAGGTATCCCCGTACAATCGAACTCTATTTCGATACTTCCCCCCAAGTAGTTGCCACACGGGTACGCCGTAAGCTTTACCAGCGAGATCCCAGAGGGCCATATCGACGGCGCTCACTCCACCACCCAAACGGTTGTGTCCTCCAAACGGCTTTACCAGTCGAAATAGTTTTTCCACATTGCACGGATTCTTTCCTAGAAGCAGGTGCTTCAACATGAGGGCATGCTTCACCTCACCACCGTCTCTGACTTCTCCATACCCGTAGATATCCTGATTCGTATCCAGACGAATGATAGAGCACTTACGCCCCATGTGCTCCACGGTGACATAGCGCATATCCGTTATTTTCAAGTTCGAAGGACTAGAAGCACGGTTCACATTCGACGTGGCAGCGGCGGCTACTTGATCAATCGGCAGATTAAACAAACCTCCTAAAGCGGCTCCCCCGAATACAGATTTCTTGAGAAAATTCCTTCGGTTTTCTTTCAACATAGTAGTCGTCCCAGATTACTTTTTCGCCTTGGTGGGATCATCCGACCGAATAGCCAGGATAATGGAATGTTCCTCGCCTTCAGAATTCAGACTATAGAATCCAACTTCTGTGCCAGCAGCCCAATAGAAGGCATCTCCTTCCTGGCTTGGATGCCGTTCAACGTTACCATACTGATCCAGACCAGCGACCATGTAACCGCTTCCTTGGAGGACAAAGTAAACTTCTTCCTGAGTGGGGTGACGGTGTGGGTTGTTTGTCCCACGCGGTGCAAAATCCATTATGAACAAACTCTTCATCTGAGACGCCGAGGCCAAACGGTCTCGAGTGCTGGTGGTATCTCCCATCAGCAGTTTATACTGAGTCGTCGGTCCATGGCTCCCAAGAACCTGTAGCTCAACATTGTCCGCATTGGCGATTTCAAGATCCTTATTGGGTTGGTAGTCCACTCCTTTCGGAATTTTATAGCCCATGAAGAGCACTTTGATCGGCTCGTTGCTGTCATTACTGATGCCATGCCTCATGCCGGCAGGGACATACAGGAAATCGTTTTCTTTCAAAGGCGCCTTCTCACGACCATATATCAAAGTCCCTTTACCCGAGGTCACATATAACACGTATTCCTCATTGGCACGTTTCACAATTGCACTGGCTCCACCTGGCTGAACCGTAAGCTCACCCATACGAGTGATTGCATTCAAATGCTCCTCATCTTTGTCACCCTCTCCAAAGATCGCCTTATAGGTGGCGGTATCCGTGTCCTTGGTTAGGTTAGCATCGCTGTATTTAAGATTTGGAACGTAGCGCGAAAGATAGAGCTGCTGTTCATGAGCAAATAAGGGGCTCTGCAAGCAGAGAGCGGCCACTGGTAATAGAAGCAGGGCCAGGAACTTAGAGGTAGATTTATACATGATATTTTAAAGAGTTTGAAATTCGCTTCGATACATGGGGCCGAAGCAATTAATACCTAAACCCAACGATGAATGTGGGTCCAATAGAATTTCGCAATTTAACAGGGTATAATCAGTAGCGAATCAAAGTAGAAGATGCGTTTAAACCCTAACCAAGGTTTAACAGTAAACAGCGTTGAAATACGGACTCTAGAAATTCAACGAATGTAACCGTTACAATATCCTTGGAAAATACCCTGCGTATAGAGAGAATAGATCTTTCTTACCGACTATGGATCCCGACAACCAACCCAGTATTCAAATGATTGCCGACAAGGTGGGATTATCCAAGGCCACCGTCAGCCGAGTATTGAGGAATGTACCTGGGCACAAGGCGGAAACCCGGGATAAAATAATGAAAGTCGCCAAGGAATTGGGCTATTCCTCCCACCCCATCATGTCTGCGGTGATGTCGAGTGTGCGCTTTAAGAAGACGGCTCAATTTTCGCCAATCATAGCAGAAATCCACTGTCAGCCTTGGGGCAGGAAGCGGGCTTGGAATATGGAAGTCCTCAGAAAGCACGTCCACAAACAGGCGCATAACCTCGGATACCGTATTGAAGAGTTCAGTTGGTTTAATCCAGAGATGAAACCTCAACGACTAATGGACATCATTCGGGCACGAGGAATTCGCGGGGTTATCTTGGAGCATTTCATGGATTCCAATATGGATTTGGAAGTGGACGTCAGTGACTTGGCGATGGTTTCCATTGGCGGAGGCCTCCGCTCACCGCAGCTTCACAAGATTGAGGTCAACTATTTCGGCGGACTTCTAATGGCTTTCAAAAAGCTGCGAGCCTATGGGTATCGCCGACTAGGCGTCGCCCTACCCCGTTTTTTTGAGACAATGTCAGAATTCAAACGCGAAGGCGCTCTGCACATTGCACATCAGGATATGGATCCGGATGCCCGCATTCCCATTTTCCACATGGACGATGATGAGCCGTTCACCGGACTGAAACCCTGGTTGGATCGCTACAACCCGGATTGTGTTTTGGGAGTCGGTCGGTCGTTAGAAAAAGAACTTAAAAGATTGGGTTATAAATTCCCTAAGGACATGGGATTTGCTCACCTCGGCTGGCATCCAGCCTATGAGGACCTCGCAGGAGTCAACCCAAGCTGGGGAACAATAGGAGAAACAGCGGTGAATCAAGTCGTAGAACAGTTGAACCGTAATGCCTATGGCGTACCTGAACATCCACTACGCATTCTGATCGATGGCACGTGGGTGGATGGTAAATCCGTCAACATTCCCGCAAACTCGGGCACATTCAATGGAATCCTGTAACTGTTTCAGAATATTGAGCTAGAAGATACTCGCGCTTAATGGAAGCTATCCAATGAACTTACTCGCCCATCCGATCACTGATGCAAACTCACCATTTCCGTCTTACTAATTCTACCCTGATCAACCTTATGCGTATCTTTGCTATCCTTCTAGTTCTGACATCCATTTTACTCCTCTTCATTGGCTGTGGATCCGCTCAAGATTCTAGCTCAAAGGATTCAAACGACAGCGATTGGATAAATTTATTCGATGGTTCTGATTTGAGTGGCTACCGCATCTTTGCTTTTCCTGATGCAAACTCCGATCGCTGGACTGCGGAAGATGGCGTGCTCAGCCTGGCCGCAAGAGCAGAAGGCTCAAAGAGTAAGCTTGA
>CALJGU010000064.1 GCA_938075565.1 uncultured Opitutales bacterium
ACGCTCAATTACCTTGGCAAGGTCTGGCTCTCGATTCTTGGATTCCGCGATCTTCTAAAAGACCGCCCAAGCGTGATGGTTCCGGACGATCACGATATGTTCTCGAATGACCTGTGGGGGAAGAATGGAATTAGTATGGGAGATCATCGTTGCTTCGGTGGGTATGGTATGCATCGAGATTGGGTCAATATGGTAGAGCTTACGCAGATGGGACATCGCCCTGATCCCTACGATCCAACTCCGATTGAGCAAGGTATCCAGGTTTACACTACGAGCTTGGATGTCGGAGGCGTGAGTTTTGCGCTTATCAATGATCGAAAATACAAATCGGCTCCCGGAGATTTTATCGATGCGATGGAGCCGCTGTTCGAAATTCGTGGTATACGGAATATCCCCGTGATGGATACGATCAATGAAAAAGAATTTGATACACGAAAGCTGGATCGGGAGGACCTGCAATTACTGGGTGATGGTCAGCTTCATTTTCTTCGCGATTGGGGGAATAACGGTGCCGCCTTGCGTGCCGTACTCCATCAGTCACCCTTTTGCCAACCCCATCACTTAATGGTGGCAGATATGGATTCCAATGGCTGGCCTCAAACGGGTCGCGATCGAGCGCTCCAAGCCATTCATGAAGCGAATGCCGTAATGGTGAATGGCGACCTTCATTTTGCTTCGCTTGTTCAGAACGGCGTTAATGATTGGGAAGATGCCGGATGGAGTTTCACTTTGCCAGCCGTGCTGACGCAAACGCACCGTGCCTGGTGTCTGGAGGTATCTGGAGAAAATCGTCAACCCGGTATGCCTGATTACACAGGAAGGTTCCTGGATGGGTGGGGGAATAAGATCACCGTCTGGGCCGCTGCAAACCCGCGCAGTTTCTTAATTGAGGATCCCTATCGGGGTGAAGGTGAGGAGACGCTCGAGTTTCTGAGGACGAATGGTTTGGGCTATGGAATTTTGCGATTCAATAAACGGGATCAATCAGTGACCTTCGAGAGCTGGCCAGTCTATGGCGGATTCAAAGGACCAGAGGCACATGAGCAGCATCCTGGATTTCCCAGAACGGTGAACATGAATGCTCCATAATAATTCCCAGAAATTAATTTCATTTCTTAAAATCAATCATCACCCTTACTCAATGACACATCCAAGAAAACTATCACTTATTACTGTTCACTTTGTCGTGTGGATGCTTGGACTTCTATTTTCCCTTCCATCCATTCAAGCAGCTGAGCAGCCGAACATTGTGTTTATCTTTGCCGACGATTGGGGATGGGGAGATCTTAGTTGTCATGGGCACCCATACGTAAAGACGCCTAACATCGATCGCTTGGCAAAAGAAGGAACCGAGTTTTATCGATTCACGGTCGCCAGTGGCGTTTGCTCTCCAAGTCGAACCGCGGTCATGACCGGGCATTTCCCCGGACGCTACAACATTGATGGTCACTTCGCTTGGGTGCCGAGCAACGCCAAGCGCAACATGCCCGACTGGTTGGATGTAGGGGCGCCTAGTATGCCTCGCTTTCTTCAACAAGCCGGTTACGCGACCGCGCATTTTGGTAAATGGCATTTGGCGAATAATATGATTCCAGATTCACCTGAGGCAGGCGTGTATGGGTATGACGCATACGGCACTTTTAATAGTTCCGGTGAGCAGATGCCCGTGCACGAGGATTCCATGCATGCCAATAAGTTTATCAATAAGGCCGTTGCTGCAGGGAAACCCTTCTTCATCAACCTTTGGCTACATGAGCCTCATACGCCTTTTCACACCGTGCCCAAGTATGAGTGGCGATTCCGTCACCTCGAAAATAGAGAGGACCAAATCTACGCTTCTGTCTTATCTCATGCTGATGATCGCATAGGTGAAGTGCTGGATAATCTGGATCGCTTGGGTGTGGCTGATGATACCCTGGTCATTTTCAGTTCTGACAATGGCCCGGCTCGAGCGTCAGGTCCGACGGAACTAGGCTTGCACTACGATACCGCAACCGGTGCCGGGTGGGGGATTGCCGCGGCCAAAGGAATTACTGCTGGAAGAAAAGGTTACAAAGCTTCCCTTTATCAAGGGGGTATCAACGTGCCTTTTATTGCACGCTGGCCTGGTAAAATCGCATCAGGGGAGATCGACGATAGCTCCTTGATCTCAGCAGTGGATTTACTTCCTACATTCTGCGAAATCGCCGGAGCCAAGCTGCCCGCTGGATATGAGCCGGATGGGATCAGTCAGGTAAAGGTGTTGAAGGGAAAAGCTACTTCGACACGAGAGAAGCCACTGTACTGGAAATATGAGTCTCCTTGGCCTGCCAGAGACAGTAAGCCCGAGCACTGGGTCTCTTATGCGATTATGGATCACCAGTGGAAATTGGTAACGAACAAAGACGGCAGCTACGTAGAGCTTTACGATATTGCAAGTGACCCGCTTGAGAAAAAGGATTTGAAAACCTCAAACTCCAAAGTGGTTCGCCAGTTGCAGAAGACGCTCGCCGATTGGCAGGCTAGCCTTCCGGCCAAACCGTCCGGTGATATGTTTTCTGGAGAACGAGCCGAGCTTTAGAGCATATCCTTCACTGTCTCTTTGATAGAACTCATTTTTGAGAGCCCTTGTGGTTCTTATTAATCCCCAGTGCCGTCGGGGCACTCGTTCCCTGTAGGAATCCTTAAAGTCTTCCGGTTTCACCCTAAGCTAAGGTGACGCTCATCTCATCCCTGTGTCTGCCTTTTAGCAGCCAAAACGATCGTTCATTTCAGGGCATATGGGGGATTCTCCATTCTCATCCCGTAAATACGGGATGTCCGGAATCTGAGTTTGTGATATTTTACGGCATCCTTCCTGAAATTTCACCCATCAGACCACCCATAATTCTCTAATTAGAACCCCACCTCCGAGCTGTTGATAGTCTCTATCGTTCCTTGAGCGAAGGCTAATTTCAGCTCTACGAGCAGAAAAATAACTCATCTCTAACTTTCAAATGCCAGGCGATTTTTCGCCAGGCTACTACAATGAAAAACAACCTATATACTATGACTCCAAAGACGAATATCGTATTTTACCTATTAAACTCCCTCGGGCGTTTTTTAGTATGCGGCTTGATAATGGTCGCAACTGGTCTCTACGCACAGGAAGACGAAGACAACGTCTATGACCTTTCTCCTTTCGAGGTAGATGCTGGTAGCAATAATGGTTACCGTGCCACTCAGACATTAGCTGGTACCCGGATGCGCACCAACCTGGGAGACGTAGGCGCTTCCATTACAGTCATGACCGCCGAGTTCATGGAAGACCTTGCTGCAAACTCCTTCGAGGATGCGCTCATTTACACGCCGAGTGTGGATCTAACGAATGCCGACAATACGGACCAGAACCGGGCCCATGGATCGCAGATGCGCTACGGCACGGGACAAGCCTATTCCATTCGTGGCTTTAATACCAATTCAGGCGAGCAATCCATTTCACACGACTTCTTTGACGGGCCCGATTCTCCGGACAACTACAATCTCGAACGTGTCACGCTTTCCATGGGGCCTAACGCGTTACTTATTGGTGTGGGAAATCCTCAAGGAGTTGCCATCACCAGTACGAAAAGAGCTCAGTTGAGTTCAAATGCTACTTCACTTCGATTTCAAGTGGATCGTTGGGATTCCATGCGCACGTCCATTGATCACAATCAGGTATTGATTGAAGACAAGCTCGCCGTTCGCGTGAATTTGCTTTACGACGAGAATCGTGAATTTCGAAAATTTGCGGGTAAGGACCAAACGAGGGGAACGATATCGCTCACTTGGAAGCCTTTCGAAAATACTACCTTCCGCGTTAACCATGAGAGCTATGACATTCACCGGAATATCGCCCCGACGAAACATCATTTCGATGCCGGCCTTCTCCGTTGGGCGGCTGCTGGAAAACCAACGGTGATTTTGTCCATACAGCTCAAGCTTGGAATGGTACTCGCGATTACCTCGATGCCCAAGGGAATCGCATACCCGTACATCCTGATGCTGCCGCTTTGGATGAAGACGGCTTTGTAGATTCGGAAGCTGACTTTGATCCTAACGATGGTCTGAGTCGAAGCGGTGGACACGGTCAATACTGGATTCGTGGGTTGGATGGTGTGAATGCCGTTTGGAACACTCGATTTACAGGCCAAATTCAGAATAACACCTTCGATGGAATTACTTCCTCCCGATTTCAATCGCAGAATCCTTGGGAGATTACAGGAATTCCTAAGGATACGAATATATATAGTGGAACCTGGGACGATCCATCATCCCATGAGCGTGGTCGCTGGACACATGTCTTTCTCGAGCAAAAACTGGCCGAAAACTTGTTCCTCGAGTTGGCCCACAGCACGGTCTACCACCAGAGGCATTTTACCCCGGAATGGGCGGGAGACATTAAGATCGACCCCAACCGTTACACTCCGGCGAACCAACTCAATCCTGGTTACCTCCAGTTCTATGGTGACTCACCCAATCAACAGTGGCGTGAAGTGGATGAGGATATCGGTGAATCCCGGGCGACTCTTTCCTATGAGCTCGATTTGACTGAGAAAAACGAATGGTTTGGCACGCACGCTTTCAGTGCCTTGTGGTCGGATAAAACACGGGACCATGACAATGATTTGATGCGCAACTATAATGTAGCGGCCTATAGAGCAGGACCAGGCTGGGCAGGTAACTCGGCCTCCGGGCAATACGGTTTAAGGGCTCGCAACTATTTCGTAAACGGAAACGGGTGGGGCGTTCTGCTTTAAAAATTACGCCCCCATCCATGGTTAGTTGAAGCCTCTCGACTTCCCGAAAATCCTTTGATAACCAATACGGATAATTCCCTAAATCTACCTCGCAAATGAATACTCTCCAAAACCAGGTTAGTTGGATGACAATCTTACGTGGAACCAGAGCGTTTACAGCGCTCCCGTTTCTTGAATCCCTGGCCAGGTATTTGCTTCCTGAATTCGAATGCTTTCAAATATGATAAATGAAAAGTTTGCCCGTCCTTTGTTATACCTCAGTGCACTGTCATTAATCTCGACGGTGGTTTTTGCCCTCCTCGGAAATTATCCGGTTATGGGAATGATGGTCGTTCTTATGTTTGCCATGTTGGGCCTCTATTTTCAGGCACACGCAACCCTAAAGACTTTTACGTTCACCTGTTGGGTCTTCGCCTTCTTTTTCGGTGCGATGGTATTCCCCAGTCTGTTCATGGAGATTGGTGGTTTCAAATTAAGTATCCTGATTGTTCCGCTTATTCAGATCATTATGTTTGGTATGGGTGCGACTTTGAGTCTGGATGATTTCGCAAGGGCGCTAAAATTGCCTAAGGCCGTCGGGTTGGGGATGCTTTTACAGTTTTCCATCATGCCTGTTTCGGGTTGGGTTATTGCTACGGCGTTTGGATTCGATCCGGAAGTGGCGGCGGGGATCATTTTGATCGGTAGTTGTTCCGGTGGTGTGGCTTCGAATGTCATGGTCTATCTCTCTAAGGGGAACGTAGCGCTTTCAGTTACGATGACAGCGTGTTCCACAATCGCTGCTCCATTTGCCACCCCATTTGCTATGAAGTTGTTGGCCGGGAAGCTGATTGAGATCAAGGTCTGGGCGATGATGCTTTCTATTATCAACCTGATTATTTTGCCCATAGCGGCCGGACTGATTACCCATTACCTTCTTCACTCCAAGATTAAGGGAACCATCTGGAGGCCTGCCGCATTGGTTTTGGCGGTGATATGCTATTTCCTCGCGCAAAATATTCCTTCCGCTGTTACCCAGCTGAACAGCATGTGCGGTGCTTTTGTGCTTATGGCCATACTCCGTCAAGAATGGTTGGATAAAGGACTGCCGCTGGTATCCATGGGAGGCATCATCTACATTATTGCCATCATCGCTGCGGGCTCCCGAGCGGAAATTCTGAGCGTAGGCATTGGTCTGTTTGCCGCAGCCCTGATCCACAATTTGATAGGCTATCTACTTGGCTACTATGGAGCACGTGCTGCGCTGCTTGCAGAGGCGGATTGCCGAACGGTGGCCTTCGAAGTGGGTATGCAAAACGGAGGCATGGGCACGGCTTTGGCCATTGATGTTCTTAAGAGTACGAGCGCTGCATTGGGACCAGTTATTTTCGGCACCTGGATGAATATCACCGGTTCGACTCTCGCATCCTTTTGGAAAGGGCGACCTCCAGAAGCCGAAAAGGAGATCAATTCCAGCGACTAATTATTCATAAATGAATGGACTGCACTTCACTCTGAAGTTTTTTCCGATACTGTTCGGGCTAGGGATACTTGCTGCTTGTGGTAAGCAGGTCGAAACAAGTGTGGCAGTTAGCAACCCACCCGTTGCATCGCGGCTATCAGAAGCTCAAGCCTCGGATGGACAATACATTTCCTGGAAAGAGCATTTGATCGATGGTGAGGAAATCAGTGGTGTTCCTCTGAGTGGAAGCGATGGAATTACTATGGAGGATCTGGACAAGGATGGTTTTCCGGATTTTGTCTCGGTCCATGAATCTGACGTCGAGTATGACGGTGTGGCTGATGGATACATTCGCATCGCTTTTGGCTCAGCCGATCCTGATCAATGGGAGTCAGTCACTTTGGCCGCAGGTCCAGAAGCCAGTGCGGCAGAAGATACGGACATTGCTGATTTCAATGGGGATGGTTGGCCGAATATAGTAGCCGCCTGTGAACTCGAGCATCTCATCTATTTTCAGAATCCTGGGAAGAATATCCGATCTCAAAAATGGGAGCGTGTAATTCCATCTATTATGGCCAATCGTGGATCCTTCATTCGCGTTTTCTCAGCCGACTTTAATAATGATGGAAAATTAGAAATCGTGGCACCGAACAAGGGCAGTCAGTCCCAAAGTGAGGCGGCCAAGTCGAGTAACCCTATCTCATGGTTTGAAATTACAGGTGAACCACTGGATGGAGATTCGTGGGTGGAGCATGAACTAACACGCTTAATAATTCCCGAAAACTCCAGAACCGTCGATCTCGATGGAGATGGTGATCTGGATATTCTCGGTGCCTCGCGAGGGGAGGGTAGAATTCTGTGGTTTGAAAATCTGGGAACCGATCCCATTTCATTCAAGGAGCATGCCATCAACGCTTTTGAAGGAGACACCCCGTACCCCATCACTGGAGTCAATGTAGACTTTCATGACTTCAACCAGGATGGTCGATTGGATATCCTCGGTTACCACAGTCCAGAGAAGAGAAAGTTTGGATGGATCGAACAACCCGACAGCTTCGACAAGCCTTGGAAGCTTTTTCCAATCGGCGACACCGCTCCCGACATGCTTATTGGCGTGGTTCTGGCCGACATCAATCCGATCTCATCCAGTGTTATCACCTTGGATCCCATCGCAACGGGTGGCACCGCCTATTCCTGGCGGTATCAATTTGAGTTCGAATTGGGGACGGACTACTTACTTCAAGGCTCGGATAGCATGATCGATTGGTCAGCGCTCACTGAAGGTGTCGACTATGAAGTGATTTCAGATGAATCCGAGCAATCGGGTTTTAACCGCATCACCATCCGCTTGTTAAATAACTCTGCCTCCAGATACTTCTTAAGACTGTCAGCTCCCTAGTATCTTAATCGTTCTTTTGTCTGAGTAGCCTCGAGGACAACGTTCGGTCTATGTGTCTGCAGTGGAATTCCACACGTTCAAGTTATTTAAATGTACGTACGTTAACGGCGATCATCCCACACGAAAGCAAAGCTCATCCCTTCTAAAGTGTTGAGGGCGTCATTTTCGTTTCGTCTGGTTCTGACCTTAGTCTTACTATTGATCTTGATCACAATATTACTCATAAGTTGGTGGAAGTGTAGTGATTTCAAACACCTTGATTAATTTTAACCTGAATTGATAAATGAAAATTGGATTAATCTTTCTATCTGCTTTGTTGGGGGGGGACCTATCGGCCATCGCGGCAAAATCCCCCAACGTAATCTTCATCCTCATGGATGATATGGGCTATAGCGATGTGAGTTGCTATGGTGCTGAGAAAGTGAATACGCCACATATCGATCGCATGGCGGAGGAGGGAATTAAGTTTACCGATTTCCATACGGCGGCATCGATCTGCTCGCCGTCGCGTGCTGCGTTTCTGACGGGTGCCTATCCTCAGCGGGCAGGGCTCTACATGGGGATTAATCAAAATCGTGAGGCTCACTGGTTTCTGGGTCTGAATCCCGACGAGATCACCCTCGCCGAGCAGTTTAAACAACAAGGCTATGAAACCGCCATGGTAGGCAAATGGCATCTGGGAAAGGAAGAGACTTTCTCCTATTATCATCAGGGCTTCGACCATTACTACGGCGCTCCGGACAATATGGGGCACAACGACACATTTTATGATGGTAGGGAAGTGGTCTATGAGGACACGCCTCTTGACCAAATGACGAATCTCTACAAGGAACGGTTGGTGAAGCACATTGAGGATTTCACCCGTTCGACGAGCTCAGGGCAGCAGATGCCGCCTTTCTTCATCTATTTCGCTCATAATTATCCACATACGCCCTACAAAGCGGGACCGGCTTTTGCGGGCTCCTCGGAGGACGGTGTGCGTGGCGACATCATTCAGGAACTAGATTGGGGAATCGGTGAGGTTCTCAAGGCCTTGGAGGAGAATGGTGTTTTGGAAAACACGATGGTCATCTTTACCTCGGACAACGGCCCTTTGAAGCAGGTTTATTCTCAGCCCTATAGCGGCACCAAATACATTACCATGGAAGGCGGCCATCGGGTGCCATTCATCATCTATTGGAAAGGCACGCTTCAGCCAGCAGAGCTGGATGTTCCGGTCATTGCGATGGACCTGTTCCCGACACTAAGCGAGCTGATCGGTGCGCCTATGCCAACAGACCGGGTTTTTGACGGCGTGAGCTTAATGCCATTGTTTGAAGGGAAGCCGATTGCTCGTTCAAGCGATGAGCCTTTCTACTATTACAATTGCGAAAACCTTCAATGTGTCCGGGTTGGCGATTGGAAACTCCATCTACCGCGTACCACAGAGCAACTTCCTTTTTGGTCCATGAGAAAGCAGGAGGAGATTTCAAAACCACGTTTGTACAATTTAGCATGCGATGCTGGAGAACTGAACAACATTGCCGCCCTGCATCCGGAGCGAGTTTCTCAAATGATGGCGCTTGCCAAAGCAACCCGACTTAAACTGGGAGAGTACGGCCAACGTGGTTCCGAACAGCGCCCGACCGGCACGCTTTTTCCCGAGGTGCCAATCGTGAGCAATCATTCCAAAGATTGGGATACACTTTCTGATCAGGAAAAAGGACGGGCGAAAACGAGATTTGTACCCAGGATAAAATGAAGGGGAGTTGGAGGGCGTCGACGCAAAATGTTAACTTTCATCGTAAGGGCCTAGTAGTCACAACGTAGACCTCAATTTCTGATTAGATCGATAATAGTTCTCTTTTCGTTTGTAAGACGAGATGATGGAGAACGTAATAAGAAGTAATTTATGAGTGTCAGAATAGCAGCGATCAAGGAGCAAGCTTTTGCAGGCTTAATAATTTCACAGCTTCAAGAGGTGGGTCTTAATCCCATCGATATAAGCACCTCTGGGCACATATCCCTAGGTGGTGCGGAGCAGTATTATTATATTGCTGTCGTCGAGGAAGAGGCAGCAAAAGCGAAAGAAGCATTAATCGATTTAGGGTATGAGAAATACATAATCGTTCGCTGATCGGCCATTACGATCAGGGGGGCAGAAGAGAGTTGGGTTAGCAATATTACGTGACATTCACTTCCATAGGTGCTGTAAAAATCATTCCTGCTTCAAACGATTGTAATTTCGCTTACTCCATGAAGCATTATTTCATAAGTAGGAGATCATACCGTTAGATTTATTGATGTGTCGTCGTTGTTCTATCTTGAGCTACGGCTGGACAATCATCTCTTTTTCTTACGGCACGGAAATGGTCTCTAGAGAGTAAAAGTAGGATTCGTTCTCCTCTGAGTGCCACGGCAGGGTGATGGGCGGTGATACATCGGGCTTGATGATTTGCCATGCCTGTACGCCAGTCTCAAGTGTTGTGCTACCTAGGATATTGTAGCGTTCACCTGCTCTCGTGGTCCACCTGAACTCCAGCTCGTCGTTCGGCATGGTTCGCATCGAAAAGTCGGTCAGGCCTGGGTCGATGAAGGTTTCGAAGGCAAATTCGGTTTCCGGTGTGTCCGCGGTATTAGCCCATTCTGCATCGGTGTTTTCGAAGCTGGTTCCATTTTCGTATCCTCCCTCTGCAACGGCTCGCCAGGTAAAGGCATCCGTTTGTGGATCGGTTGTTTTAAGAACGATCGCGAATTCCTGGCCGGCAAGGAAATTGAGGCCGAAGGCTCTTAGATCGATGGTGACTTTGGAGAGAGAGGTTTCAATCGCTGCAGGAAGGATTCCAACACTGGCTAACGCGTTACCGGATGGCAGCCCGTCCTTGATTTTGTGAACCTCGACCCAGAGCGGTTCTGTGGTGCTGTCATGACGGCCTAGATCGAGAATTACTTGTGTCAGATGCCCGGCACTATCGGTGGTGAAGCTTTGTGCTCGTGAGATCTCGGCAGAGACACCCAAGGTGTCGGGCTCGGTAGATTCGAGTTGCTGGTCCGATTGTTGGTACGCTGCCGGCGACTCGGGACGATGAAAGCGTAAGAGCTGGTTGGCGGTTACATCGCGAAAACGATACTGCAGTCCATCGTTCCACATAACACGCAGCTCATCGACGGTGTTACTCGCTCCAAGCCCAAAGTGCACCTCTGAGGGCGTACCCGTTAGGAAACTACGTCCCGTGATGATATCACGCCGTTGCATGAGGGAACCCGTGGTTGCGTACACCTTGGCACCGATGGCACTCCGATCTGGCCCCATGACCACGTCCAACCAGTTGCCCGAATTCGAAGTGGTATTCTCCAAAAGCTGCGGAGGCTGATTGATGTTGGTGATGAGCAGGTCCTGGTCGCCGTCTCGGTCGTAGTCGAAAGAAACCAGAGCTCGCGAATCCAGCTCATCGTCGAGTCCTGCTCCATAGACGCGTGTGAACTCCGAGCCATTGTTCACGAACAGAGCAGACGGAGTCGTGTAAACAGAACTGGAGGTGCTTTTCCAGAAAGCCACGAAATCATCCATTCCGCTCACTGCGACCAGATCAAGGTCGGCATCGTTATCAAGGTCGGAAAATTCGGTGCCCCATCCCCAATCGGTGTCTTGTACTCCCATGGTCTCGGCACTATCGATGAAGGACAGGCTACCGGTATTATTGAACTGATTTTCGTAGAGGACATTGTATTTCCCTTTGCCGAAAACTTTGGGAATGTCATTGTCAGTGATGTTGGTCTGGTAGAAGTCGAGGTCGTCATCGTTGTCGTAGTCGCCGATAGCGATGCCCATGTCGTTGCCAATGTGCTGGACGCCTGAACTAATCGAAACATCGGTGAAGGTTCCACCCACGTTCTCGTAGAGAATGTCTGCGCTGCCATCCATCGCGACGACGAGATCGAGATCAACGTCATTGTCGAGATCACCCATGAAGGTTCCGATGCCGTTCGCTCGCACGCTGCCCAGTCCAGCACTGTTTTGAACTTCAACGAACTTGAAGGCCCCAACTCCGCGGTAGAGGAGGTTCTCTCCTGTTAGCGCATCTACTATGCCCCAGCGAGATACGTAGATGTCGAGAAAGCCATCCTGATTGTAATCGCCGACTGTTGCTCCGCCGACCACAGATGCAATAGGTGTGAAACCAGATCCCTCGGTCACGTCCACGAAGTGTAACTGGCCGTCATTTCGGAAGATCTTACTTGGAGGCCGCATGCCGTCGTTGTCATTGAGTAAGAGCAAGTCGAGGTCCCGGTCGTTGTCGAAGTCGACAAAATAGGCGACCCGGCTGTAGCCAGGATCGTCGATAGGGGACTGAGTTACATCAGTGAAGGTCTTACTGCCTTGCTCGAGGTTATTCCGAAACAGCTTGTTGGCTTGTCTGAAATATCCCAGGAGGTAGACGTCGAGGTCGCCATCCCCATCCACATCTCCGACTGCTACACCATTACCCCAGGTTTGCTGAATGACTTGCAGGTCGGGCAATTCGACGGTGTTGAAGAACCTATCGTTGATGGGGGTTAAATCCAGGCCGCTCGTAGCGGTAACATCTGTGAAATGGGGAGTGTCGGCCACTGCCACGATACTGACCATGGGAAGACACAGAGTAGTCCACACGTTCACACTCCATCGCCTGTAAGATTGACGAAAGGCTGCGGTGTTGGATCGATAGAAGCGGAAGAGCAAATGATGTGAGATTTTGATTGAGTGGCGGGGTACTCGAAACTTGAAGAGAAGACTAACTGACCTCCTGCATGGCAAGGCCTTTACAATTTGAGTGCTCCTTTTAGCACCACCTCCTCCGAAAATGATGAATACCCTAGTTGACGGAAGAGGAAAATGGTACTGAGGCATATATGCACCCAGTCAGATTCAACCAATCATCGGGCCCGCGCACGATGTGCAGCTTTTTCAATCTGCAGGATGCGGGAGTTAAAGGAAGGGTGGGTTGAAAAATATCCTGGGATATCCGGTTCTCCCAATGTCTTCAGCCGCTCAAACATCCTAACGGCTTCTTTCGGATCATAGCCAGCTGCGATGGCGAGTCGTATACCGAAGTCGTCCGCCTCGTGTTCGTTGTCGCGCGAGTACTGAGTCTTAAGGAATTTCAGCGTGGCCTGCTTAGCCGCTGCTCCCACGAGACCGCCGACACGAAGCCATTTACTGATCACTTGTATGGAATGATCGGCTATCATGCGGTCAAACGCATGCCCTTTCACCACATGGGCCATTTCGTGGGCGATTATAAATGCGAGCTCGTCTTCATTGTGCTTACAGAAGTTCACAATGGCATCGGTTAGAAATATATATCCGCCCGGCAGTACAAAGGCATTCACTTCGCTCGATCGCAGGACAGTAGCGTTGAATCGGTGAGGTGTGTTGATCCATCCAGACAGGCGCTTGTGAAGGACACGGGTGAATTGAATTTCGACGACCTCACTTTGCAATATAAGTTCTTTGGCCATCTGATGCCCCAGCTTATATTCTGAGGCGATGCGCTCTTCTTCGGATCCGAGTAGGGAATCATAGAGCCAGCGAGACTTGTTGTAAGTCTCTCCTGCTTTTCTTCCAAGCCCCTTAAAAAATGAATCCATCATTGTATTACAGTAGTCATGACAAAGACTATAGGACTTTTAAATAAGTTATTTTCGGATCTAATCGTTTCGGACCGCTGCGGTGAACGGTCCCTGCCATACCGTAAAGGATGGTGGGGCGGCTGTTGTTTGCTTCGCTAGTCGCCTGACGGCTTCAGTACACCGAAGGCGCCATGTGCATTTGATAAGGCAGCTATGCGTTTTATAAAAGCATTTTTTAGTTATCCCATTAGCAAGGGAAACCAGATTACGTTTTCTACTGACTCTCCGAATTACACCTCTTCATTGTCTTTCGGAGTTTATCGCCTGGATAAGGGCTACCATGTAGCCGTGGCTGAAAGAATATCCCAGTTGCCTGGCGTTTTCGCCCGTCATTTTGGGTGTGTGATCCGATACCATCGAACCCGTGTAATATTGGGAATAGACATGCCTTACTCTTCCTTTGCGGTAAGCTTTGGGTTCGGCGCGGGTGGACACCTTGACAACCTTGACGGCTTCCCCCTCAACTCCATCCGGATCTTCCATGGTAAAGCGGGCCTCGTACTCGGTGCCAATATTTAGATCCAAAATACTTCCGGCAAACATATGGGGAGTGGTGTAATCGATACCTGCTCTGCTAATGTGTTCATCCCCAATTCTTAGAAGTGGCATCCCTGCTTGCCATGCGTTACCCGATCCAGCGATTCGATACTCAACCTTTACCGTGGCATTTCGATTCTCATCACCCTCCTCAATATACCATTCGAATCCCAGGTTCTCCAGGGTAGGTGGTTCGACGATAAATTCTCCTGGTTGAACGCTGTCCTGGGCGGATGCGGATCCAATGATCAATAAAGAAAAAAAGAGTATAAGGATGATTTTTTGCATAGGGTATTTGGGGTGGGTTTCCTTGATAGGGGGAGTCTTCTATAATAAGTATTATAAACCAAGTTAGAAACACGGATATCCTGTAAAAAGGGGATGGGCTTCTGGAGTGATTATGGTACGCTTCTTCTATGGCTTATGAACCCCCTGTTTCTCGTATGATTTGGAAAACTGGTCTATTGCTTTCCCTGTGTTTGGGGTTTGTCAGTCTCCACGCAGTTGAAGTGGGGCCTTGGGATCTAGATGAATTGTTTCAAGTGCCGCAGTCGGAAGAAACTGATAGGGCTGCCAAAGAGGGAATGACAGGAATACTTTATGAATCCATTCCTGTAGATGGAAAACGGGTGCAGGTATTTGCATACTATGGCGTTCCTGAAGGGAAGGCTCCTGAAGGAGGTTGGCCTGCGGTTGTTTGCGTGCACGGGGGTGGGGGAACCGCGTTTAACGAGTGGGTCGCCAAATGGAATGAGCATGGCTATGCCGCTATTAGCATGGATTTGGAAGGTCACTATCCGATAAGGCAGGCTGATGGAGAGAATCGAGGACCGAGGATCTCCACCGAGAACCCAGGGTTAAAGCGGTTGGGGATATTTAAAAACTATGAGGACCCGATCGAGCAGCAGTGGTACTATCATGCCGTTGCGCAGGTGATTCTGGCTCATTCGCTCATCCGGTCCTTTCCTGAGGTGAACTCTGAAAAGATCGGAATCACGGGTATCAGTTGGGGTGGAACGCTCACTAGCACAACCATGGGTGTGGATCATCGATTCAGTTTTGCTATTCCTGTTTATGGCTGTGGTTTCCTGCCTGACTCCGATGGCAACCAGGGGATAGCCATAACACCTGGCAAATACACCGACGTGGTGAATAAGTTCTTTGATGGTTCTGCATACTTTGAAAATGTGCAGATGCCTGTGTTCTGGGTAAACGGGACGAACGATAAACACTTCCCCATGCCGGCTACCCAAGCTTCATCCCGCGCTGTTCAAGGGCCTACGACTTTGCGGTATGAATTGAGAATGAGACACGGCCACTATCCAGGATGGGAACCCGCAGAGATTTATGCGTTTGCGGATAGTATAGTCAGAGAAGATCCGCCACTGGTTGAATTTGGAAAACTCTCCACAAGTGGTGATCAGGCTATAGTCTTGATCAACTCAAAGCAGAAAGTCGCCGCTACTAATTTTTACTATACGACATCGAATGCGCCCTGGCCTGAGCGCTTATGGGAGGAAGGTCGGGCAGATTTTTCAGGATCCACGCTTACGGCCACCATACCCGCTGGAACAACCGCCTACTATTTTTCAGCTACGGATGACCGCGGACATATGGTCAGCTCTGATTTTGCATTGAACGAATATTAGACAGGTAGGGGGAAACTTTGCCGACGGTTGAACCAGAGTTCCATTTGGGGCTATGAAGATTGATCTTCGCTGTTGAGGGTTGACCGTTTTCACAATTCAAAATACCTAGGACGCATGGTGCTGAGTTCTCAATTTAAATCTTTGGCGATAATCCTTCTTCGAGGAGGTCCTACGCTGGGCGTTTCTCTTATGGCCTTCTTTATCCTGGCTTGCTCACAGCCCGAAGAGGCGACTTCGGTGGATGAGAAGTCAGTTCCGGATGCTCGCTTTCCTTCGGTTGAGTTGGTCAATACGTTTGAACCCGCAGGAGAAACCAATGTGCGTTCATCCTTCCAACTTTCGGATGGAACCGCTCTTATAGGTACGGAGGAAACAGGGGACATTTACAAGACGACGGATAACGGACTGTCATGGCAGAAAGTATGGGATGGGGGAGAGCAATGGGACATCGCTGATGTGCGGAATTTCATTCGTGGCCAAGACGGACATGTTTACATCACCACGACTGAGCCTGGCACTGTTTCTCGTTCGAAAGATGAAGGAGAAAGCTGGGAGATTATCTCGACTGCCAATGCTTCCCGCACGGTGGGCTTAGTTCAAATGGAGGGAGGAACCATGCTTGTGGGGCTTCGACGCTCCGAGAATGGGAAAACCAGCATCGTAAGATCCGAAGATTATTTTAGCAGTTCTGAATGGCTGCCATTATCCAGCACTGAACCTCGCCAGAATGTGACCTGCTTTGGTCATTGGGGTGGTTCCGATGTATTGGCCGGTATCGGTTACGAAGGTTCCGGTAAAATATACAAATCTTCAGATAACGGGCTTACCTGGACTAAAAAGGCTGAATTTCCCGATGCTCGTGACCTGATGAACTTTTTCAAAGCGGGGGATGACATCTACGTCCTCGCGTCCGGTATCTCGACCTTATTCAAGAGTAGCGATGAGGGGGAGACTTGGTCAAAGGCACACCAGTTCTGGTCAAAGGGATTTCTAGGGCAATGCGTACCGTTTGAATGGGAAGGTCGTACCTATTTTCTCATGACGGCCACTGATCAGACTCAGGAGATCTATCGGCACTTAGTGATGATATCCGACGACTATGGCGCTTCATGGGTTGAATGGATTGATCTGCTGCAAGAGAAGATGGGCAAGGTTTACAGTGCTAGTGATTCGGGTGGAGGAGCGAGTAATCTCGCAGTTATATCCAAGGACACCGTGGTAGTCGGAGTGGGTAACCATGCGGTGCAAGGTCGCGCTTTTACGCTAAAGGTTTCCAGTTCTAAATAGAGCAACGCAAATCAAGAGACGCCATTCATCGATGTCTTGGTGTTACTGATGAAAAAATACCTGCCACAGCTTTTCCTCTTAGTCGGTGTAGTATTTTGTACGTTTTTCTCCAGGCTTCTGATTTCACCACTCTTGCTGACGGTATCGACGGACCTTGAGATCAGTTTTACGCGGGCAACCAGTTTGTTTCTCCTTACCTCGGTGGGTTACGTTGTTTCCTTGTTTTTTTCCGGATTCATTTCGGCGCGAATTACCCATCATTGGACGATTGTATTGGCCACCGTCATAACCTCATTGAGTCTGGCTGTGATAGGTGTCTCTGAGACGGTCATTTGGCTCAGTGCAGGGTTTGTGTTGCTAGGAATGGGGCCGGGACTGTATCCCGCTTCCGGCATCCCAATGATCACGAGTCTGGTCGGTTTGAAACATTTGGGAAAGGGTGTGGCTGTTGTGGATACGGGCATCAACTTTGCATTCATCCTGACACCTCTTGCAGCGGCCGTGTTCTTGCCGATTATGAGTTGGCGCCTATTGTTTTTAATCGGATCGGGCTTTGTAGGATTGGTAGCGGTGATCAACGCTCGATATGGACAGGCTGGTCATTTCCGAGGAACGCCCCCGGATTATCATAACCTTAGAATCATCTTTCGGAATCGGGCATTCTGGGTGGTTACTTGTTGGATCGGATTATTAAGTGCTGCCACGATTGGTATCTTTGCCATTCTGCCCAGCTTCTTGGTGCTCGACCGGGGAATGGATAGGGAGTTCATCAATGCAATGGTTGGAGCATCTCGTGTGTCAGGTCTATTCGTTCTCTATGCTGCCGCCTGGCTGGGTGACCATTGGGAAAGACGTCGGTTGGTGACCATGGTTTTCCTGTGTTCCGGGATCTTCACCTTCATGCTCGGAGTAACTGATGGGAGCCTTCTTTTTGTCTGCGTGTTTTTGCAGCCTCTCTTCGGTGCGGCCTTCTTTCCCTCTACCTTTGCCTTCCTTTCGGAGAATGTGAGCCGCGAACACCAGAATGTGGCCATCGCGCTCGTGGTTGGATTCGGCAACATTTGTGGCGTCGGAATATTTCCCTTTCTGATGGGGCTACTGGAATCTGCTGGAAATGCTCGGTGGGGATTCATGGGGCTTGGAGTCCTTATGGTGGCCAGTCTTCCGCTTATGTACTTTTTGAAGAGCAAGCCCATTGTTCGGTGAGCGAGGGGGTTGTGGTGGGTATAGCGTTCTGGGTGTCTGGATACATTCCAGAATGATTTATACTTTGTTAGGTCCTATGGATGTTCTGCTGGATTTCATCTCCGAGTGTCGCTTTGATAAAAAAGTTAATGACGAATTTGAATAAACAATCTCTCCCAATAGTCCCTGGACTTGAGCTTTTATGGAGAGATACGAGATTGGCCTTTCGGCTCTTACTCAAAAACCCCGGGTTTTCTTCGGTGGCATTGTTGACCTTAGCACTTGGGATTGGGGCAACCAGTATTGTATTCACTATCGTTAATGGTGTATTGCTTCAGCCGTTGGACTACCCGCACTCAGATCGCATAGTCAATGTGTGGGAGGGGAGTTTTGAGGATGGCTTTACCTATGGTTATCAGGATCAAACATCGCCGGCGAATTTTATGGACTGGCGGCGTGAGAACACTGTGTTTGAGTCAATCGCGCTCTGGGCCAACTTCTCGGGACAATCGACACGGAGTTTTATCTATACGGAAGGGAATGAGGCTTACAATCTCACGGGTCGTTTTGTTTCGACGAACTTTTTCAAGGTGTTCGGTTTATCACCCTTGGTGGGGCGTTCCTTTTTACCAGAGGAAGAACTGCCGGGAGCACCCCGAGTAGTCGTCATAAGTCATCGTCTGTGGACTCAGTTTTTTGAGAACGATACGGCCATCATTGGAAAGAGCATTCGCTTGGAGAACAATGGGCGGTTTTCTTATGAAATCATCGGTGTTATGCCCGAAGGATTTCGGTTTGGAGGATCTGATGTCTGGGTGTCATTGGGGCATATGCCGGAATCCATATATCGACGAGGAGGCAATATCATGTCGGTTATCGGACGGTTGAAAGAGGGAGTAACGCTTGAAAAAGCGAGGTCGGCTATGAACGTGATTCAATGGCGTATTCATGATGAGTTTAAAGGGTTGGAAGCTTACCGTTCGGGATGGAAGATTGAGCCAAACATCGATCTGGAGCCGATGTTGGATTCGGTGGTATCCAATGTTCGACCCTCTCTGATGCTTTTTATGGGCGCAGTATGCCTGTTGCTGCTTATTGCGGTGGCCAACGTAGCCAATCTGCTGCTTTCGCGTGCCCTAACTCGGCAGCGGGAAATGTCGGTGCGAGCGGCTTTGGGAGCTCAACGTTGGCACCTGATCAAACAATTACTATCTGAAAGCATGGTGCTGGCGCTGATCGGTGGAGCCATGGGACTAATCATAGCCTGGCTAGGGTTACAGCTTGTCATGCAATTCCATGCAGGGGCCATTCCTCGTGCCACCGACGTTGGTATCGATCTTAAGGTCCTTGTGTTTTCAGTGGTCGTGTCGTTGGCAACTGCGGTGCTCTTTGGTTTTGCGCCCGCATTGCAAACATCGAAACCGGATTTGAACGATGCTTTGCGTCAAGGAGCCAACCGACTGACTAGTGATCGCTCGCACAATCTGGTGCGTAGTTCGTTTACGGTAATTCAGGTTGCCTTGGCATTTACTTTGTTGATCGGAGCAGGATTGCTGATTCAGAGTTTTAATCGTATACAAAAAATAGATACGGGTTACACTGCTGGTAATTTGTTAACCGTTATGGTAACCATGAAGGGTGCTATATACGACGGCCCAGAAAAGCGGGTGGCGTTTCTACAACAACTAATCGATGAAATGAAGGGCACGTCGGGTGTCGAAGCGGCCTCAGCCGTATCTGTATTGCCCACAGGCAAAGGCTGGCCGTATCCCTATACCCGATCCGATCAACCAGTCCCTCAACCGAAGGACCGGCCACGTGCAGATCTTCGTTCGGTAACGGCAGACTATCATGAGACTTATGGTATAGAGGTCTTGCAAGGTCGTCCCTTCAATAGGCAGGACACTTGGCGATCGGAGAAAGTCGTCATGGTCAATGAAACCTTCGATAAAACAGCCTTTCCAGATGAGGATGCCTTGGGGAAGCACATCCGCTATTTCGGTAAGGACTGGCGGATCATTGGTGTGTACGCGGATATTAAGAATGTCGGTCTTACCAAGGAAACTAGTCCGGGGGTTAACTTACCGATTGCGCAATGGCCGGGTAACGATGCCAAGTCGGTTTACCTGACGCTTCGAACGCAATCGGATCCTCTTAGCTTGGCACCCATCGTGTCGGAAAAAGTGCGGGAGCTGAATCCGGAACAGCCGCTTAACCAGTTTCAGCTAATGGAAACTTATCTTGATAATAGTACGGCGATTGATCGGTTTCGTTCGATATTGATTGGCCTCTTCGCAGTTGCTGCCCTTGTTCTGGCAAGTATTGGGATCTATGGTGTTATTGCTTATTCGGTAGAACAAAGGACTCACGAAATGGGTATACGCCTGGCACTTGGATCGAAGCGTAGTAGCTTGATCTGGATTATTCTTCAGCAAGGCTTAAAAATGACTCTGGCAGGGGTTGCGTTGGGATTGGTTGGCAGTTGGATCCTCAGTCGAGTTATTTCCAGTCAACTATACGGAGTTACCTCATCTGACCTGCGTACCTACCTGGTCGTCGCTATTGTTCTCGTTTGTGTGAGTTTAACAGCCTGCATAGTGCCTGCCATGCGAGCAATGCGTGTGAGCCCTATGCAATCTCTGCGAGCTGAATGATTCAGTTTCTATATCGTCGCATTGATGATTAATTCTGGCTATCAAGTACACCGTTAACCAAAAAAGAGGTTTCGTTTTGATTCCAGCCAGTGTTGGCTGTCGGGATTACCCTAAGATGAAGTTATTGATCCCAGTTTTTCTGCTATCTGCGTTGTTACTTGCTTCCTGTACCAAGCAGAAAAAAATACCTGATTTCAAAATTGAATTCGGAAAGGTGTCGCGTGAGTCAGTTTTTGTAAGTGACGAGCTCAGTATTTGGGGAGGATCCCTGATGAAAGGTGAGGATGGACTCTATCATATGTTTTATTCGAGGTGGCCCAAGGCTCCGGGGTGGGTATGGGTATCTCATTCCGAGGTTGCGCATGCAGTATCCGAGTCGCCCTTTGGTCCATTTGAACACCGAGATGTTGCGCTACCAGTCAGAGGAGAAGAATTTTGGGATGGGCTTTGCACTCACAATCCTACGATCCACAAGTTCGATGGGAAATACTACCTCTATTATATGGGGAATACCGGGGATGGAAAATTGCTTGGGAGTCCCGGGAAGGAGCAACTGAATTGGGGGCATCGTAATAATCAACGCATTGGTGTTGCCGTTGCTGATAGTCCGGAAGGACCCTGGAAACGGTTTGATAAACCAGTAATGGATATCAGCTCCAATGACGATGCCTGGGATTCATTGATGACATCAAATCCTTCCGTATGCCGTCGACCTGACGGTGGTTATCTTATGGTCTATAAAGCCGCAGGTAAAAAATTTGATCTACCTCAAGGTGGCCCCGTCGTTCACTGTATCGCCACAGCGGATAGTCCGACTGGTCCGTTTACGAAATATCCAGATCCGGTCTTTTTGTTCGAAGGAGAACGGTTCCCTGCAGAGGACCCTTACATCTGGTATCAGGATGGCAGGTACAGGGCGATTGTGAAACGGATCAAGCACATCGAAAACAAACGAGTGTTTTCACTGGTTCACTATGACTCGGTGGACGGTTTCGATTGGCAGCCCGGTAAATACCATGATGTCTCAGAACGGACGGTTATTTGGGAGGATGGAGAAGTGCAGCAGTTAAATCACTTAGAGCGACCGCAAGTGTTTATTGAAGATGGTGAGCCAGTGGCTTTGCTGTGCGCCACCGATACTTATGACGAAAAACGAGTTCGTCATTCCTTCAATATGCAAATTCCACTAAATATTACAAAAGAGTAATACATCGAAATGAAAGTCTTAGTAACAGGAGCAACCGGTCGACTTGGTAGTTGTGTGTGTCGATTACTGGTTGAGCAAAACATTGATTTTGTTGCGGTTGATCGCGTTTCGAGTGACAGCGCAGACTATCCCGTGCAGATAGTAGATCTTTCCATTGCTGAAACGGTAGACCACTTTTTGGAAGGAGTGGATGTATTGGTGCACCTTGCAAATTATACCAATTTTGATAGCGCTGCTGCAGAAGAAGTATACTCAACTAATGTCTGCATAAACATGCAGGTGTTCTCGGCCGCTGCCAGGCAGGGGTGCCGGCGCATAATCTTTGCAAGTTCGGTACAGGTTTTGGATGGACAATTACCCACTATGGATAGGATGTCGCATCCCTGTTTTCTTCCTTATCTTCCATTAGATTCTGAGATGCCATCCATTCCACGTAACAGCTATGGACTGAGTAAGCAGGCTGGTGAGGATATGTTGGAATACTTCTCTGAAACTGCTGACCTGACGTGTATCGCAATTCGTTTTCCGCTGCTTATAGATTCCGCAATGCTTGAAAGCTCCATCGGGCAAGGAGGCATGCCGCGTGGAAATCCCTACGATGCCTACACCTACCTTCCAGTTTACTCAGCAGCGGAGGCAGTCATATGTGCATCTCAGGCTGATTTAAAAGGCTATCAATGTTATTTTGTCGCCTCTAAGGATAATCTGGAACAGAAAACAGCCCAGGAAGTCATTGCTGAGGGTTTACAGGATGTTCCCTGCAAAAAGCCTGTTGAAGAACTCGACTCACTGGTGGATTGTTCCCGCGTTGAAGCTGAACTGGGTTGGCGACAACCGCAATCCATGCAAGAGTCTTACGAGGCCTATGGATCTCGAGAAACCGCTAAACCTTACTAATTGTTACGTGAAAACTATTTTCTTATTCTTAACCCTATTTGTACCCGTAATGACGGTACATTTGTTTGGCGCGTCGCGTCCCAATGTGGTAATTATTCTTGCTGACGACCTGGGCATTGGCGACGTGTCTGCCTACAATGAAGATTCTGCATGGGAAACGCCAAATATTGATAAACTGGCTGCCTCTGGCATGTCTTTTTCCGACGCGCATACGGGAGCTGCTCTTTGCACGCCGACTAGATACGGGATTCTTACTGGTAGATACGCTTGGCGAACTACGCTCAAGAGCGCGGGTTATAATGGCTACTCTTCCCCTTTGATTGAGGATGAACGATTTACCATCGCTGAGCTTTTTAAAGGGGAGGGGTATCAGACAGCCATCGTTGGCAAATGGCATGTAGGTTGGAACTGGCAGCTTAAAGGTTCACAAATGGAAACCTTCGATGATCGGACCGTTCCAGTGATTGATTTTAGTCAGCCGATTAAGAACGGTCCAGAGTCACAGGGCTTTATTTATTCGTATGGGACTTTGGCATCTTTGTCTTCGCCACCTTTTGTGTGGGTTGAAAATAGTATGCCAACTGCCATTCCTTCGGATATTTCAGTCAATTACGACGAGAAGGCCTTCTGGAGAAAAGGCCCCAAGGCTGATAACTTTGATCACGTGGAAGTCCTGGGCGATATCACCGATCGATCGATCGAGTATATCGGCGAACAGTCGGGAACGGACGATCCCTTCTTTCTCTATGTTGCCATGACGGCTCCCCACGCCCCCATCATCCCCAAGTCAGAATGGATTGGGAAAAGTAATGTCAGTGCTTACGGTGACTTTGTTCTTCAAGTGGATTACGAGGTGGGACGGATCGTCAATGCGATCACGAATAATGAGCGACTCGAGAATACCTTGATCTTCTTTACGAGTGACAATGGGCAGTCACCGCGAGCCGACTTCGATGACGATGAACTGCCACTCGCCAATCACAAAGGCAGTTACATCTACCGAGGGAAAAAGTTTGATATCTTTGAGGGAGGTCACCGGGTGCCTTTTATTGCTTCCTGGCCAGGTAAGATTGAAAAGGGCTCGAGCTCAGATGAAATAATTTGCACCACCGATTTCATGGCCACAGCGGCGGATATGTTGGATGTTGGATATAAAGATAACACGGCCGAAGACAGTATTAGCTTTCTACCGGTATTGATGGGAGAGAAATACAATCAGCCTTTGCGTGAAGCTACGGTTCATCACTCAAGTGACGGTCGCTTTGCCATTCGCCAAGGCGATTGGAAACTCATCCTTTGGCCTGGTTCGGGTGGTTGGGCCTTTCCGGCAACCGAGGAAGACATGAAGGGGTTGCCCGAATTCCAACTTTATAACCTTGTGAAAGATCCTGGTGAAACGACCAACCTTGTTTCCAAATACCCTAAACGCGTAACAGCGATGAAAACGTTATTGGAACAATACGTGAGTGAGGGTCGGAGTACTCCTGGCAAAGCTCAGAAGAATGATGGGGCTAAAACTTGGCCTGAGCTGGATTGGATGAATTGATTTACCCTCTGCGGTGTTTCTCGATCGCCTCATCATCCAGAGTAACCCCAAGTCCCGGTTTGGTCGGCACCTTATAGAGGCCGTCCTTCATGGTGAAGGGTTCCGTCATCAGATCATCTTGGATGACGTGGGTGATGCTCACGCAATGTTCAACACCTGGGAAGGCTGCTGCCTGATGAGCCTGGAAAACTTGAGCTACGCCTGTGAAAATGCTGTGTTGGAGCCAGATAGGAATCCCGGTCACTTCGGCCATGAGGGCGCGCTGCACAAAACTCTTTCCGATAGGACCGCCGACTACAAAAGCATCCAGTAGCTTTTCGCGAACGAAAGGCATCGGGTCTTTCGGCATATGTTCAGCGAGCTTGAGCGGAAAACGACCTTTGAGTTGGCGAAACGGTTCAATGGTGTAGCGCTCACAGGGTGTCTCGATAGCGAAATACTGAGGAAAGCGTGTGAGTCGTTGCCCGTATTTAATCGCCCGCTCAGGGGTTACCCAAGTGCTGTTCGTATCCGCCCAGATTTTTAGGTCCTCGGGTACATTTGAGGTAACCGCTTCGGCTTGTTCCACCGGATCTTCGAAGTCCCGGGCTTTTACTTTGTGCACGCGATAGCCCAAGTCGTAGCCCAGTTTTGCTTCCGATGCCATTAAGTCGGGAGGGAAGCACTGACTCCACCAACTTTGAACGATGTGTGTTTTTGGTGCTGGTGCAAATAAGCGAGACACGGGTAGGCCGGCAGCTTGACCGATCAGGTCGTAAACAGCCATCAGGATGCCACCCAAGCTGTCATCCAGTAGAAACTCCCAGGGGGATCGACCGATTAATCGTTTACAAATGGCTTCCGCTTTCGGAACGCTTCCGAGTGAGTCCTCCACATTGAGAAGGGCGTCTCCCACTCCCACTAGCCCTTCATCAGTATATAGTTTTACTAGGGTTGAATCGTAGTAGTCGCGATTGATGCCTTGTTGGCGGTATACCTCCGCGAACACCTCCCTGACTCGTTCATGCATGTGAACTCGAACGGGAATGATTTCAAATCGAGTGATACGCTGACTCGTTGCGGAAACAGGAGTTGCGGCATAGACACGCCCAAGTGCGAGGTGTGTGGCTGCCAGTCCTCCACTAGCGGCGAGCAATCTCAAAACATTACGACGTGAATACCTGCGCATAGCTTAGAAGGATGCTCCTCTGAATACTTATGTCAATGGATCAGGATATCAGCTTGGGCCGTAAGCTCTTATCTCGTAGATCCCCACTACTTCGTCTCCATTGCCTTGGTCGACTTGAATGTGAATAGAGCTTACTTTGATTGGGTCAAAGCTGTGGCGGCGGAGTTTCTGGTAGTTATCCAACACTTTTGCCAACACCGTTTCTTTGCCGTTTTTGTCGACGCCAATAACCTGGTAGTCACGAATGGATTCGGGCTGTGCTCCGGAAATCATTTCGTTTTGCAACCAGATTAACGAAGTCATGGTCACATCTCGATGGAGTCCGGTGTCGTGTGATATTTCAATTTCGCTGATTTCTACGGTTTGCTTCCAGTCGAGCTGTAACCAGATTTTTTGATCTCCCAAAGGTGCCATCCAGCGATGCTTATATTCGTCTGGCTTGTCGTAGGTTTGTCCCGAAAGGATATTTTCAGGAGACGTATTGGAAGTAGAGGCAGATGCTGTGACCGTGGCTTTGCGTGCAAGGTCGGATTTGTCTTCGTTCTTTGCTTTGAGGATCAATGCTCCATCCCGAAGCAGTTGTTGTTGGAGCGCCTTTAAATGTTTCTTGTTTTCTCTGAGCTTTCTCGGGGGCAAGCCTTTTTCTTGGCATTGGTGTGCTGCGGTGCCTGTGGCTTGTCCAATCACAGCGCAGGTTAGCATGACTCGAAGCGAGGAGAAGGCTACATGACTTGCGCTGACGTTACGCCCCGCCATGAGGAGGTTGTCCACGTTTTTTGAATACAAGCTTCCAAAGGGAATATTGTAGGCTTCCGGATAATTGATCTGTTGTGCTGGACTACGGTCCGTTGCATCGAATCCTTCGGCTGGGTGGTCGTCCAATGACCATCCGCCAAAAGCCACTCCATCACTGAATTGCTTCCAGTCTCCCGTAACATCTTGTTGAGTCAGAACGGTATCACCTATGAGGCGTCGAGAATCCCGTTTGCCGGGGATCATGCCAACCGTATCGAGTGCCCAGTTTTTGGCGGAAGGAAAATTGCCGCTGTTTTTTATGTAGTCCCAAACGCCCATTACGATCGATAGGAGCTCAAAGCGTAAGCGTTCGTTATCACGGATGGTGTCATAAACGCCTCCTAGTTCAATCCACCAATATCCATACTCCCAAGTGTCGGTAGGGGATTCAACACCGCGCAATTTTAAATCTTCACTTCCTATACCTCGCGCCCAAGAAGGTGCCTGGTAATACATCTCTTTGTCGTGTTCACGTGCTGTAAACAGGATCGATGATCCTTGTGTGCTTCCCAAGGTATCGTAGTCCGCCAAGGACTCTCCGAATTCTTTGGAGGATTCCCGACCGATTTTAAACTCCGCACCCGCTTCCATGCCCAATCGACTGTCACCTGTCGAATCAACGAACACCTTACTGTTTATGTGGTACAAATGTTCGGTCTTATCACAGCGGGCCCAAATAGATGTGATTTTGTCTCCTTCCTTTTCCGCACGGTAGACGGCGGTATCCAGGAGTAACTTGATATTGGGTTCCCGGATCACCTTGTCGTAGAGCAACAAGTCCCAGATTTCCCAACTGTACTGCTCATTGTGATAGGCGTTCTCCAAACAGATTTCTTCAATGATTCCACCTTCCCGAAATCCGAATCGAGATCCCCGTGGATGCATTTTGACCTCGCTACTGGAATTTCCTCCCAGACGACTGCGGTCCTGAATGAGGATTACTTTCGAGCCCAACCGAGCTGCACTGATGGCTGCACAGACTCCGGCAAGGCCTCCACCGGCAACCAGGACGTCTGACTCGAGGTTGACCACCCGCATATTGGGATCGGTGGAGGAAACATTCGGCTTCGCATCATCGGGTGCCAACTCATCGATACGAGGTGCTATGTCTTCACGTCGAACAAAGGGATCGTTTTCCGAGGCCAAAGCCTGTGGCGCTTTGACCAACATGCTATAACCGGTAAATGCTGCTGCTCCTGTCATAAATTTTCTACGACTCCTAATCGGGATGTCCTGGGATTTTGCGTTTTGTTCGCCCATGGTATTCTGTCTGATTGAGTATGACCTTCTTCTATTGAAGCTCCAGTTGTTTTCTCTTCAAGTTCCGTCAGGTAATACAGTAAGGCTTTTTCAATCAATTAGACAGACGGTCAACGGTTGATCAGCTACAATCAAACTCGAGCTTACTTCGTCAGAAATACGTCGCTCATGGTAGCAGCGATGAGAAGGTCTTCAAATTTGTAACCAAGTTCTGGTTCATCAGTCACGAGTTCATCAACGATTCGCTCGTCACCGACAGATAGTTCGCGCCCCGCGCTGTACTCGAGGTATTTTGTAATCAGGCAACGAGTAAAATAATCCGGGTTTTGTAGCAGGTAGTCTTTAATGGATTGCGGTCCGTTTAGCTGGTGACCTTCGGGTGTAACGGAGGCAGTGTCGATCGGAGACTGTTCACCCAGGTAGCGTTCCCGCCAGCCACCAATACCGTTGTAATTTTCCAGCGCCAGGCCTAAAGGGTCGATGTCACGATGACATTTGGCGCAGGTATCCAGCTGTTGGTGGAGTGCGAGGGTTTCTCTAATGTTGGTCGCCTGACTCGTATCGATATCCAGGGCTGGTACATCTTTCGGTGGAGGCGGAGGTCTTTTTCCAAAGAGGTTTTCCAATACCCAGACGCCGCGAAGGATAGGTGAAGATTCCACACCGTCGCCTGTGACCGTTAAAGGACCGTGTAGGCCCAGGATGCCACCCCGTGTGCGAACATGAGCCGGTGTCCCCTCTGGAAGTTGATTGAGGTCGATGCGTTCAGGTTCCGGCCAAATGAGGCTCTGCCTTTGGTCCGCTGCGATTCGATCCAGCGGGCGAGCCCCTTCTATTCCCCAGACGGTTTGGATAGCAGTGTTAGCATAGGTGAAATCGGAATCGATGAAGGTACTTATCGGCAGGTTTTCCCGGAGTATTTCCTCGAAAAACCGTTCGGTCGAACGAACGAATCCGTAACGAACATTGTCATCCCAGGTGTATCGATTATCGCAGACATTGATCGATTCAACCAAGCGGTTGCCCAGCCACTGTCCGGTGAAATGTTTGATGAACTGTTGAGATTTCGGATCAGAGAGTAGGCGTTTGATCTGGGTCTTCAAGATGTCTGGTTGAGACAATCGCCCCTGGTTGGCCAATTGAATGAGCTCTTGATCGGGTAGGGTGCTCCAAAAGGTATAGGAGAGCCGCGAGGCAAGCGCGTGTTGGCTAAGTGGGGTGGGTCGATCTTTGGGTTCAGCTTCGCGGTAAAGAAAAGCCGGTGAGCACAATATACGACGAATGCCATAGTGCCAGGCATACTCTGGTTTTCCGACTTGGCGGCCATGCTCAAGGACAGAGTTGATGAGCGTATCTTTTTCATGGGTGGTTAAGGGACGACGATAGGCCTTTTTAGCGATTGGCATTAATAGGCGTTCCAGTTCGCGCTTGTTCAAACGGGGAGGGTAGGTGCCGAAAAAATCTTTTACGCGGGGGAGAATATCGACGGGGCCTTCGACTTTCATTTCGCGCAATTCTACGGTGGGCTCGGTTCGAGCTTTAACGGCTTTAATGTCGACATTGACAGCGCCTCTATTGACAGCGACCTCGGTGAATTCATGGGCTCCCAATCGGTTGTCACAGTAAACGTGAAAAGTCTCTCCCGCTTCCATGTAGATGTGTGCGGTGATCCATTGTGGATCGCCAGCAGGAACTTCTACCTCTCCAACGTAGTTTGCGCGATAGCGGATGTAGCGTTTGGGCAGTTGTTCTTCGGTTGGGTCAAACGCATGGAAGCTGAGGCGGAATGGCCGGCCATCTTTTCCTTTTTCGGCCTGTGCATTGGCTAGGAGGTGCACTTGGTAGACACCGCTTTCAGGTGCAAAAAACAGTGGATCCCAGAGAGCTCCCACCCATCCAGAGTAATTCAGGCCGGTAAACATAAGATACTCATCGTTGGATCCAAACCAGCGGCGTCCCGCATCTCCTCCGATTTCTCCCACGGTCATATGCGATTGATAGTTGGTGGAACTGGGCAAAGGGACCATTCGGTCAGCAATAAGCGTTGCCACTTCATGGTAGGCTTCCATTACCGCTGGAGAAAGAAATACACCTTCCGGCATGGTATCGAATTCGGCCTCGGAACTGTCATCCGGAAAGGAGGCTGGCAAATTAATCATGCGTAACCCGAAGAGATCGCGCACGGTATTGAGATATTCGTTACGATTGAGACGACGTAATGGCGTACCTCCGACGGGAGCGTTTTGGTCTGCTTCCTCCATGGCTGCTTCCAGCTGCGCAAGAAATGTTGCAAGCGTTTTTTTGTCCGGATGTTTCTTAGCTTCCTCTTCCGGCATGTCTCCCAATTCAACATACTCGTAGACGAGCTCCCATTGTTCCCGGCTATCTTTGTCAGTCAGATCCCAGGGGAGATTATCTATGCGGAAGTCACCCTTTTCTTTTGCGGTATCGTGGCATTCGAAGCAATAGGTTTTGGTGAATGCGGTGATTGGCTCAGGCATATTTCCATAGAGGGAAATGCCTGTGAATAAAATGAGTATCGAGTATCTAAATACTTTCATCTTGGTGCTCCTAACGGCGCGGTCGGCGACCACGCCCTGCCATGATCTATACTTTGTTGATGGTAGGGCAGGAGCGTCTTGCTCCGCCGAATACATCTTTTTCGAGAGTTCACGATGCTCTACAATAATGCTGCGTTCAAATTGGACTTACTTGTCGCAAATCGGTCGGATTCAAATCCCATCTTCTGTAACACCGTAACGTAAAGGTCGCAGGCCATTTCGTTTTTATTCACCTGATCTTCTCCGCAGGAAAGGTGTCTTCGGTGTTTATAACCTCCTCCAGCGATCATGAGTGGAAAGTCTACGCGTCTATGTTTGGAGGCGTCGGCCATGGCACTGCCAATCAATAAGGTGGTATTGTCGAGCATACTGCCTCCATCGACATCGGTGGTTTCCTTGAGCGCTTTCATGAACCTCGCTGCACCGTTCATGTGAGCGGTCTCGATCGCTACGAGATTATCCACCTTGTTCTGTTTGTTTCCATGGTGAGAAATATTGTGGTAGCCATTGGCCATCAGATTCCCGTTCAGCATGAGTGCCCCATCAGCGAGAGGAATGGTGAGCGAAAAGACCCGGCAGGCATCATTCTTGATCGCTAATGCCATGAGGTCCCACATGAGATCCTCGTTTTGGATCATCATGGAGTGAGCTACATTCTCATCGGCGGGTAGTGAAAATCTGGAATCGGGTGTAGCGTAAGGTTTATCGAGCCAATCCCGACGGCGAGCCAATTTCTTTTCCACGTCGCGCACCGAGCTAAAATACTCATCGAGTTTGGCCTGGTCCTCGTGATTGATGCGCGAATTCAGTCGTTTCGCGTCTCCTGTGACTTCGTCGAGCAGGCTGCGTCCCGATTCGAGGAGGTATTGTTGGCGTTCCATGCTGGCGGCATCGCCTCCGAAGACTTTTGAAAACAATACACTCGGTCGAATAATAGGTGGTAAGGGGATACCGTTCTGATTGAGTGACATGGGAGCGTTAAACCGCTGCTCGCCTGCACAGAGCTGTATGGATTCGTAACGAGTATCTGCTCCCAGTTTGGGTGCCACGTATTGATCCAGTGAAACGCTCCGGAGGACCTGTCCGGTAAAAAGGGTATAGACCAGGGCGTGTCCGTTCCCAGTCGGGCCTTTATGATCGAGTCCAGAAATGGTGGTGAGTTGATCTCCAACTCCCAAATTGTCGAACGGTTTCAGCAAACGACCATCATCGCTATTGGCAAAAAAAGCGGGTTTATACCATCCGAGCTGTGTGCCTACACAAACCAATCGCTTGGGCGATTGAGTCTTGGGAGCACCCATAGAAAGGGAAGGGAGTGCCGGTAAGGCAATCGCCCCGGCTACTGCTTGAGAAGCAAAGCGAAGAAAACTGCGACGATCATGTAGGGTAGAACGCATAGGGCTAGAAGGGTTGAAAGCAATTTGTCCTCAGACCCCATGGTTTGTCGAGATCGGATATTCGGGGCGTTAATCGACTGATTTTATGCGGCCAAATAGTCTTTTCAGATTCTCCGGGTGCGTGTATCCCAGAACCTGCATTCCATCGGTCGTGGGAGTTAGCGAGTTTATCGAACTCCAGCTTTCTGGAGTCAGCAGCTCACTCACTTCCAGTTCGTAGTTTTGCCCGGCAACTCCATCGAATGAAATTTCCAAATACCCACTGCTTGCCTGAGTAACGGTGGAGCGGAAAAAGGACCGTGAATCTGTGGGATCGGTGCCAAGACTAAATTCTTTGAGGTCCGAATCAGGATCACCATCATAGTTAGCGTTATTTTCACCTGTGGTCGTCAAGTCTCCAAAATAGGACCGCTCCCACGTGTCCGGCAGTTGATCATCATCCGAGTCGGAAATATTGAAGATGGCATCACAGAAGGTGCTCCCGTCTTGGGATGATACAGCCATTCCGATATGGATTTCTTCGTCCATGTCTATGCTCTCGCTCGCGAGTTGTATCCAGTTTTCTCCGTCACTTGAATAATGCCCGGATATGGTATTACCCAAACGCTCGACCTTGAGCCAGTAGGGTGTTTGAAAAGCGATTGGATCCTTCGTCTCAGTCTCACCATTAGCTGAGAAGCGGTGTTGAAACTGAAGCTGTCCATTGCTGGTCATTAGTAGTGACGCCGATTTTGATCCCGCATCCAATGATTCTCGTATCATCAGACCCGCCTTGGAGTTGTCTCGATGGAGTATGCCATCTATGCGCGTTACGAGTGATCCGTCTCCGGAAAGGGGTTTGAAAGTATAGTGAAAGCTATCGCTTGTTCCACCGATACCTGTGCCTGATCCGCAGACGGTAAAGTTACTTTGCGACTGAATAGTTTTACCGGATGCGGTCGGGTTGCCAATGTCCTGACTTTGCCAAAGGGGATGGAGGGCTCCCGATGTATAGGCCGGGGTGGAGACTTGGTCCCTATAGATTTCGCCGGTTGAAGTTAGTTGCCCTTCACTGAAAAAATCTCCTGTGCCGCTGAATGGCTGAAACCACGCATAGCGTTCCACGTAACCCAAAGATTCCAGATAGGGGAGCGCCAACTTCATGAATTCATCTTGAACGTTCGTTACGCGATTGGGATTTGCATTAAACTCCGTAATCCAAAGTGGTCTTCTATACAGGTGGTACGCATTACTCAGGTATCGTTTGAAGCGCTCGAAGACGGCAGTGGCGGGAGCGTTTGGACTTCCTGCCGGACTGCTTCCCCAGTCGTACCAGTGCAGAGCTACAAAATCGATTCGGATGTCAGTTGCTTCGGCCTGATCAATAAATCGGGATAACCAGCTGGTTGAATTTCTCGCTCCTTCCTCCCGAGTAGCTGGAGAGCCCAGGCGAAGTCCTGCTTTTTGCAAGTTCTCATAAAAACCGACCGCGGTCGCGACATCGCATAAGTTGCTGTATTGTCCGCTTTGATCGTTGCAGTTGTCGGATTCGTTGAAGCCAAGTAATTGGCTGACCTGATCCATGGCCAGGTAGTTGGGGATGGATTCGTCGCTCGCTCCTCCTGCTCCCCATGACATGGGCACATACTCTCTGCTCTCTAATGCCTGACCGGCTTCCACATTAAAGCCCCAACGGTAATACCAAGATGCATTTACGCTGGGGTTATCGCTCAAATCTCCACCCGTACCTTTTTTCAAAGTAGGTCTCCAAGGCACGACCCTGAGGAATGAAATCACATTTTCCAATTCAGGAGGAAGTGTTTCAATCACCAGATCAGCGCCATCCGCTATGTATGTTTTTCCTGGGCCCAATCCGGTTGGTTCATCTGCAACGATGAGCATGTGGTTAGCCGCCAAGCGAAAGGAAGAGATGTTGTTATCCAATCCATCTGGAATCTCTGAACCACTGTAGATTGAGAACGTATTGGAAATGACGGTTTCGCTCCCCTGTCGTTCAGCTTGGTCGTAGACGGACAAGGGTGAAGCCATGATCAGGCTGGGAATCGCGAGCAATAATAATAGAGGTTGTCTGATCATAGTCATAGCATACTTGTTCACAGCTGTGTGTATTTAACCAGAAAAATCAGAATAACTTCCACAGTCGGCTATTCAAAAGGAATCTGCCGCGTTGAATAAGTCCCTAGTAAAGATTCTCTTTCTAAGGCAATAAAGCTTCTATCAATCTCCGCGGTTCTCCGGCGGTAGGATTTCTCTTAGCTCATTGGGCTGGCCTGGACGTTTCTTGATCGTGAACGCATCGTAGAGTTGGCCCGTTGCCGTGTAGGCTTTGTAATGTAGTTCGCTGGTCTCTATGTCGATGACCTGGTAAAGTTGAGTGTTTTCTGCCAGGCGTACGGCGTAGTCGCCCTTAGTGATGGGATACATCTTGGGACCACTGACGGATACTACAAACACCGTTCCGATATCGGGATCATAAGCCTGCTGATAGCCATCCGGCACGTTGACTAATTGCGTCCCCTCGGGCAATGCACCGGTGCGGGAGTAGGAGTGGTCGTGCCCATTAAGCACCAGGTCGACTTTGAACTCGTCGATGATGGGTTTCCAGAGCCCTCGTAGTTCCTTGTTGTCCCGGTCGCGAGCAGGTGAAAACATTGGGTGGTGAAAGGTGAGGATGGTCCAGCGATTGGGGTTGTTGGTTAAAACATTTCGCAACCAGGGTATCTGCTCTTCTTGTTTTCGGTTTGAGTCGAGAGCAACAATACGGACGTCCTGGTAGTCGATGTAGTAACAGGTTTCTTCTAATCCCTCTGGAGCTTTTTGGAGAGGGAACGCAAACTGGGGACGCCAGTGAGTACTTACGCGGGGCTCACCTTCATTGCGAAGACGATCGGCCAGCAAATCTCCATCGATTTTGCTGCCCAGAATATTTTGCGGAGTGTAGCCGGTTAAGTCTGTGAATCCTTGATCGACTTCGAGGATTTGATCCTTGTTGTTAAAGCTAACCATCGCCGTTTTTCCTCCTTCTGTTTTAGCTGTAGCCCGGTAAAGCAAGTCCTTTTCCAGTTCCTCTAGGGTGATGTCCACTGCGATGGTTCGTCCATCTTTGGCCGTCCAATAACGCTCATTGTTGGGGCTTCGGTTGTGTTTGTAATATTCGTGGTTACCCGGAACTGCGATCACGGGGACGGTTCCATTAACCCAAGCTGGAGCACCATGCCAGTCACCCCATTCTGAGTCTTTTTCATCGAGATTGATGAGATCACCTGCATGTAACGAAAAAGCAGCTCTTGGAGCATCGCGGAAGGCTTCACGGAAGACACGCGACCAGTGCGTTTTTACTTCGTTTTGGGCGTCTCCGAAATAAATGAAGGTAAAGGGCTCGGGGGCTGTGCTTGCAGTTTTGAAATGAAAATACTCACTCCAGTTTAGCCCGTCGCCGACTCGGTAGGTATAAAGGGTATCAGGATCGAGCTCTGTGAATTCAACCGTGTGGTAGTTTGCCTCATTGATATCACTTTTGAAGGTGGTTGTGACCGCATCCCAACGATCGGGTTTCAAGGCTCTACCATTGCTGTTGGCGATAGCCAGTTCGGCAATCCCGTGTTTTACGGAGGTGTCCGTTCGCCAGCTAACTGCCTGAGTGGTTGCGGGATCACCGGTCCAAGTCAGCACCACACGTTCGGGAATCGGAGTAGGCGCGTATGCCTTTAAATCGGAGTAGCGAGTCGGTTTCCAATCGTGGCTATGCGCCGAAACCAGCGTAGCCGTTGCTAATAGTATACAAAGTGAGAATAGATATTTCATAGGGTAGGGTAAACGAGAAGAATCCGAAATGGAGCCCGAGTTGTCGATTGGATTTCTGTCTTTTTGAAACGATAGTTAGGGAACCGTTACAATATTACGGGAAATCTTATGAGACTTGCGAGATGTGGAATGGCATTTCAAGCTTACTGCAATAATGGTACCCCGAATTTGTAAACTACCCTATCTGATAATTTGCTCAACCATCTTGGCGCACTTGGGTGTAGCCCAGAACAATAAGGAAGATTCACCCTACCTGGATTGGGTTGAACCCAACTTCCCCTTCTTTTCTTCCGTATTGGATGCCTCGAGTAGTGAGCCCGGTTTTTCAGAAAGAAATATTACACCGCGTGGACTGATATTGAATCTAGGGAATGATCATTGGGTCTCTTTCGATACGGATCTCCTTCGTGTAGCTGCCATTTGGCAGGGAGATGGCGTGACACCCGACGCACTCGCTACCAAATCCTATCACCCCTGGGGAGGAAAGACTCCGGGTGGTCAAGTTCCATTGCCGCGGCCAGACGGGAACCTTTGGGTGGTTAATGGCATCTATCCGGGCTGGCAGGAGGGAAACAGCATCGAATTGGATGACCCACGAGAGCCGGCCCCTTCACCGGAAGAAGTTGGGCGAGGGCCCTTGTCGGAAAAGGAAGGCCGTTTCAAAGCGGGGAGATTGGTCGATGAAACTGTCGTGTTGGAATACTCAGTCTCAGGTGCTCAGGTACTTGAACTTTTTGCTGTAACCAAGCAGGGGGATAATTGGGTCGTTGAGCGGCATGTTGAAGTTGGTCCTACTCAGAATAGACTGTCACTTCTGCTTGGGTTGAAAGGTCAGGCCGGAGTAACGCTCACATCTTCGGGAAATAAGGGAGTGGCCCGACTTCGGGAGCAAAAGTCTGTCTGGGTGGCCCGCGTTCCGGCTCATGATAAAACAATTCAGTTCTGTGTTACATACTCAGAAACAGGACCAGCACCACAGAGGACTCCCAAGGCCATCCCAGGTGGTATATCCCAGCGGCGTTGGCCGGAGTCAGTGATTACCCAAGCCAACTTGTCGACAGAATCAGCTTCCTATGTGGTTGATAACATTCCGATACCTCTGGAAAACCCCTGGCGTCGAAACATTCGTCCGGGAGACGTTCAATTTCTCAGCGATGGAACGGGAGTGCTCCCATCTATAGATGGTGATATCTGGTTGGCCCATGGCCTCCAGGATTCTTTGAATAAGATCCGGTGGACGCGTTTTGCCTCCGGCTTGCATGAACCGATGAGTGTGGTGATTCGGAATGACGAGATTTATGCCTTTGATAAAAATGGGATTTGGCGGCTGGAAGATACGAATTGCGACGGAGAAGCTGACGTGCACGAGCTGTTTTCGAACGCCTTTGCTCAGACAGGCGACATGCGGGAATTCCCAAGCACGATACGACTGGCACCAGGAGGAGAGTTTATCATCGCCAAAGGCGGGCAACAGAAAGCGACTTTAGGAAAACACAACGGCAGCGTCCTGCGCATTTCCGCTGATGGAAGTCGGTCCGAGGTGTTGGGTTATGGATTCCGTCAGCCAAGTATTGGTGTTAACATTCGAACAGGACTGGTTACTTCCAGTGATCAGGAGGGCCAATATATTCCGAGCACGCCGTTGCACATCGTTCGAGACAAACAATTCTATGGTTATTTGTCAGAAGGATTGCATGAACGTGAAAAATACCCGGCGCCCATTGCTGAGCCGCTTACTTGGATTCCCCATGCAGTGAATGCATCGGCCATTTCACAGATCTGGTTGTTTGGAGCTCAGATGGGGGCTTTAAATGATGCATTTGTGCACATCGGGTTTAATCGTCCTGAACTCTTTAAGGTGCTGTTAAACAATCGGGGCACAAAGCCGCAAGCGTCGGTTATCAGTATTACCACCGGTTTCGATTTTCCCCCACTAAACGGTTCGGTGAATCCAGTGGATGGTCAGCTCTATATTGCCGGTTACCAGATCAACGGATGGGGCAATGCACTGAACAAACTATCTGGTCTCGGACGGGTGCGTTACACAGGAACGCAAGTAACGCTGCCTAGTGAGATTGCTCCCATGGACAAGGGCGTGCTTTTACGATTCGACATAGCACTCGATCCTGAGCAAGCAGCCGATCCAAATAGTTACTCGCTGGCGAGTTGGAGTTATGTTCGCACGCACAGGTATGGATCCGCTCAATACAAGGCCGATGGCGAATACGGGATCGATTGGCTCACTCCGAGTAGTGCTTATCTTTCACGTGACAAGCGTAGTGTTTTTATCGCTGTGCCAGAAATGAAGCCAGTGATGCAGTTACGAATGGGGTGGTCGCTCAAAACGGTAAATGGAATAGCATTTGAGGACAACGCGTACACAACACCTTATTCATTACCGGCATTTGACCCTGTGGCTGAGGGCTTCGAAAGTCTTTCGGTCGATTTGACTCCTCGCGCGGCAGCCAAACGGGAAACGGGCCCGGTGTCGGTTGAAGAAGGACGTCGACTCCATTCGTTGATGGGCTGCGCTGCCTGTCATTCGGCTTCGATCGAAGACATGGCCAAAGTTGGACCTGGCTGGGGAGACCTCTACGGGAGTGAACGGGAAGTCGTCATTAACGAAGATCGTACCACCGTGCTGGCTGACGATGCTTACCTTCGCGAATCCATTCTCGAACCGGCCGCTAAAGTTGTTCGTGCTTTTGATAAAAGCGAATATGCCATGCCGAGCTACGCAGGTGTGTTGACCGACTCTCAGGTAGAGTCTCTGGTGTTGTTTATTAAGGCGATCAAAGAAGGAGAGCATTGAAAAACTTGAGATCAATTGTCTGGATAGGATGCTTCTTGCTTGGAGCTGGGACGGTGATGTCCCAGGAAGTTCCGACAGTCACGGGGCCAGGTCCTCATCAACGGCTGAATTTTTATAACGACAAATTTGGGATCGAACGAACGATACTGTCCACAAACGACTGGGAGATTCGAAGAAAGCAAATCCTCGAAAGGTTCGAGGAAGCTGCAGGGTCGCTTCCGAGTCGTGTTCAATTGCCTGACCTCGACGTTCAATTTCGTGAGAAGGTTGAAACCAAACACTACACTCGCCATACCATCGACTTTGCTTCGGAAGCAGGAGATCGAACACCGGCTTATCTCTACATCCCGAAAGGTATCGCAGCCGGTGAACAGCGACCCGGCATCGTCGCACTGCATCCTACGTCCAAAATTGGAAAAGGAGTCGTTGATGGACAAAGCGAACGACCCAACAGGGCTTATGGGAAGGAACTTGCCGAGCGTGGTTATGTGGTTGTCGCCCCGGACTATCTTTCTTATGGCGATTATGCCGACTACGATTTCGCCAACGACCGATACAAAACAGGAACCATGAAAGGTATCTGGAATCACATGCGTTGCGTAGATCTGTTAATATCAAGGGGCGATGTAGATCCTGAGCGCATAGGAAACATCGGTCATTCCTTAGGGGGGCATAATGCGATTTTCCATGCTGTCTTCGATGAACGTGTGAAAGTGATCGTGACTAGCTGTGGATGGACACCCTTTCATGACTACTACGGAGGAAAGATCAAAGGCTGGACCAGCGATCGTTATATGCCGAGTTTACGTGACGACTACCATCTCGACCCAGGGAAAGTACCGTTTGATTTTTATGAATTGGTGGGAGCCCTTGCGCCCCGTGCTTTCTTCTCAAACTCCCCGGTGGGTGATGCCAATTTTGATTATCGCGGTGTGGAAAAAGCTGCCGTGCAAATTAGACGCGTTTACGAGCTCTACAACAAACCTGAGAACATGCGTATCGCCTATCCGGATGCTGGACATGATTTCCCCCTCACGATTAGAGAAGAGGCTTATCAGTTTTTGGATAAATGGCTCGAGCGAGATTAGATCACGATAATTCCGAGATCCATTCCCATCGCATCAATTCAGTAGATCCAATACATTCTCTGGTGGACGACCGATCACCGCTTTATCGCCCATAACAAAGATGGGGCGTTCGATAAGAATGGGATTATCGGAGAGAATCTTCAGCCATTGATTGCGGCTCAGAGGATCTTTCACTGAGAGCCCCAACTCCTTAAATCGTTTTTCCTTATTGCGGATGATTTGTTGAGGCTCGACACCGAGCTTCTTGCACAGCTCATCCAGTTCTGCAGGCGACGGAGTGTCCTTCAGGTATTCTATGACCTCATAGGCGACTCCCTGGTCTTCCAGGATTCTATTAGTTGCCCGACTCTTGCTGCAGCGGGGGTTGTGGTAAAGTTGGTGAAATGGTTCAGTCATATAAATATTTGAACAGCGTTTGTAGTTTTGGGCCTCATCGAGAGCAACTGCAACTTTCCTGTATTTGATCTGTGATTTTCTGCTGGAATCATTGATTCGTGACTTGAGTTTTGGTGCATTAGTTTCCTTACTTTCCAGATTCACAACTGAGCATTCACATCGAAGGTCTCGACTGTCTTTTTATCATACAAAAATCCTCTAAGCTTATCCCGATGAGTGACGTATTTAACTCGAATTACCCTTCTATTGAACACCTGCGTGAAAAAGCCCGAAAGCGCATGCCTGGTTTTGCCAACGATTACCTGGAGGCAGGTTGTTTTTCAGAGATCAATCTGGAGCGCAATACGGCCGACATTCGCGAAGTTCAGCTGCGTCCTTTTTATCTCCGGGATTATCCAGGCAGTGACCTGAAGACCACTTTGTTCGGTAAGACCTATGATGCTCCTTTTGGGATTTCTCCCATCGGGTTGCAGGGGCTCATGTGGCCAAAGGCGACAGAGATCCTGGCCAAAGCCGCCCGAGAGGAGAACCTGCCATTCGTTTTGAGCACGGTCGCCACCGCGAGTATTGAAACCGTGGCGGAGCTCACCGAAGGAAATTTTTGGTTTCAATTGTATCATCCGGCAGAGGATGAATTACGCGATAAACTACTCGACCGCGCAGCTACCGCAGGTTGTGAGACATTAGTGATTTTGGCCGATACACCGACCTTCGCCTACCGCCCCAAGGAGATCCGCAACGGCTTGTCCATTCCACCTCGAATGACTCTTCGCAACATCATGCAAATGACGACTCATCCGTCTTGGTCATTCTCGCAGCTTGCAGCCGGAGCTCCGGAGTTTAAAACGATGAAGCCGTACATTCCCAAAGGGCTCAATATGAAGCATCTGGGCTTGTTTATGAACAAGACTTTTAATGGACGTCTCACCACCGATAAAATCAAGGCCATTCGTGATCGTTGGAAAGGGAACCTTGTAGTGAAAGGGGTCGTGACCGACGAAGACGCTGCCAAAGTTATCGAACTTGGGGTAGACGGAATTATTGCCTCCAACCATGGTGGACGTCAGCTCGATGCCGGCCAGTCGACCATCAAGCCGATGACCCAGTTAGTTAAAAACTATGGCGACAAAACGACAATCATGTTGGACAGCGGTATTCGCTCCGGACCCGACGTTGCCTGTGCCCTTGCCAGTGGTGCTCAATTTGCCTTCCTCGGAAGGTCTTTCATGTATGGCGTATGCGCTTTAGGAAAGCAGGGCGGGCGGCACACCATCACCATGCTTAAGCGACAACTCCAGCAAGTCATGGAACAAATCGCCTGCGAAAAAGTGGAAGACTTCCCCAAGCACTTGATTGAGGAGAAGTAAGGTCTTCTTCTCCCTTATAGCGGTAGACTCAAATCGTTTTCAGGATTTCCTGCATCAACCCGCTGATGCTGTCTTTGGCTGCATTGGCGGCTTCAAAAACTTCTTCCTCGGTGAGGAGTTGGCCAGAGAGTCCGGCGGCTTTGTTGCTTATTAAGGAAATGCCAAGCACCCGGATCCCGCGACTTCGAGCGTAGATCACTTCCGGGACTGTCGACATGCCTACCGTGTCGATTCCCAAGGAGGCATAAGCCCGGATCTCGGCGGGAGTTTCAAAGGAGGGGCCAGGGTTAGCGAGGTAGACACCTTTATGAAGTTTTACGCCTGCATTTGTCGCTGCTGCTTCCGCTTTTTCCCGCAGGTCTAAATCATAGGCTATACTCATGTCGGGAAATCGTACGGTTCCTGGTTCCATTGGTCCGATTAAAGGATTATCGCCAATATTGTTTACGTGGTCGGTGATTAGCATCAGGTCTCCGGCATTGAATGCTGGGTTAATACCGCCCGAAGCGTTGGTCACAATAAACGTATCGATTCCGAGGTCAGCCATAAGCCGGATGGTGGCCGTTACTTCCTTCATGCCATAGCCTTCATATTTGTGGAACCGTCCCTGCATGCAGACTACGGATTTCCCTTCGGTGGATCCCATTATTAAATTTCCTTTATGACCCGGCGCCGTCGATTGTGGAAACCCGGGAATGTCGGAGTAGGGGATAGTAATGGCATCCTGAATACAGTTATCCGCAAATTCATTAAGTCCGGATCCAAGGATCATGCCAATGGATGGGGTTTTATCCTCAGTTCGTTGCCGAATATAGTCTAACGTTTCTGTCATCTTACATTTGCTAGGAGATCAACTGGTTTAGGTCAAATGTAGAGGAAAGCCTTTCTGCTGGGATTAAACTGCTGATGGGCTAGTAGCTCGTTGGATATAGGATGGATAAGGCCATCATCTAAGCAGTTTTTTTCCTCAGTTCGCAGACAAGGTTTTGTGTGGCTAGGCTTGGTTATGGATATGCAGATCTAGAAATATATTAGAATATACTAATATGTCTTATAAAAAGTATTTCTAATATTAAAAAATCCCTGCATCAGTTTGAGTAATGTTAAGGATTGAATGTTTTATGTAATGTTAAAAGGTTAAACGAAGCAGGCAGAGAGATACAAAAGGAGTTCCAGAGCAACGAAGCGCTCTGTGTGGGCCTGATTGGAATTTTCCAACTCATCGCCAACAAGTGCCGATTTCGCATCGTTTGTACGCTTACTCGTGGTGAGTTTTGCGTGAACGACATCGCAGAAATTGTAGGCGAAACGAAAGTTTCGAACATCTCTCAGCACCTCAAGATGCTGCGGCTTGCCGGTCTCATTGCCTCCCGTATGGAGGGTATCGAAGCCAACCTCTTTTTCACCTTCTTTGGCCTACACGCCATTGTGAAAAAGAAAATGGATAAGCTGAAGTTAGCGACGGTGGGGAACCCTGCTCTTTGTGTGCCCGATGCAATGGGAATGGCCATGCCAACTATCTTTGGAACCATTCCCGGAATGTCCGCTTTTGCGACGCACATGATGAAGAAAGAAATGGAAAAAATCGATATCCCGCCCGTAGGCGAGTTTATGGAAATGATCCATGACGCCGGGGCCAACATATACAGCTGTAAGGCCACCGTCGATATGTTCAAACTCGAGCCCGAAGACTTCTGCCCACAGATGGATAGAGTTCTTACCGTTGGTGAGTTCTACGAACTCTCCGCCGGCTCCCAAATTATATTCACCTAAATTGTAACTACACGAACTTATAGAGAGAGAAAATTATACAGATGTTAACGCATCGTGGGCTGGTTCTGCCGATTCACGATTCTAACCAGGCCTATTCAAATGAAAAGAAAACTACTAGCCATAATCCTGGGGACCATCACCTTGACGGCCTCCACCGTTTATTCAACCAATGGCGACAACATGATCGCCATAGGTCCTATTGCCCGTGGTATGGGAGGAGTCTCGATCGCAAATCCACAGGATGCGATCAGTGCCGTTTTCGGCAATCCTGCGGCCATGTGTTTTTCTGATTACTGTCCTTCTTCTCAGGTAGATTTTGGAGGTCGATCTTTATGCCGAGTGTCGATGCTT
>CALJGU010000065.1 GCA_938075565.1 uncultured Opitutales bacterium
GAGCAAACCCCGGAGCGGAAAAATCCATAGGTTTGTCTAACAACTTGCATTGTGGAGTTCGTCCAAAATCACCGACATACGAATCCGGATTATAAGCCGTCCAGGAGTTGCCTCCGCTGGTAGACCGGGCCAGCCAGCTAAGTTGAGTTTTTACAGGGCCAATATTGTGGCCCTCCTTAAGCTCATACTCTCCACGGGTAAACCCGACCAGCATATCATCTCCTTCAAACAGCCAAGCTCCATTGTTGGCCGGCCATCCTGCGAATTTTCCTGATTCCTGGTAAACGACAACATGTTTAAAGGTTTGGTTGGCATCTGCGAGAGTAGTAGCAGACACAACCATGGCAAACAGTCCGGTTAGGCTGATGGCTTTAAGATAGGTATTCATAATTCACAGAGGTAATTTGCTGAAGCTACCGAATATAGGATGTTCTGTCCAGATATCCATGGGCAAATGTTGTGGAAAAATGCAAGTTTGGGTCATGTATGTCTATGATTACATTTCTTCTGACCATTTAATAAATGCAATTCTACTGGTATTCTTGAGGTCAATATAAGCTATTGTTTTTACCCGAACAATATCGCAAGAATACCTGCACCCTATGAAAACGATTAATAATCAGATGAACCGTCGTACCTTTTTACGAGGACTTGGCGGCGCGATGATGGCCTTGCCTCATTTAAACATAATGGGGGCTGCTGCCAAATCGGCACAGGTTCCTATGAGAATGGTGTGCGTAGGGACGAATTTTGGTTTTGTGCCGAAATTATTTTTTCCGACCGAAACAGGTGAGAATTACTCGACGCCGGAACTGCTGAAACCATTAGCTCATCACCGCGATCAATTTTCGATCTTTTCGCAGCTTGATCATGGATCAGAAGGGGTTGGAGGTCATGGAGGAGTTCATGCGTATCTGTCCGGCATTTTAGGGAAGAACTCCAAAGGCTATAAAGAAAGCAATGTAACCGTGGATCAGAAGGCTGCTGAGTATGTAGGGACGGATACACGTTATTCATCCATGCAGTTTACGTCAGGAAGCTCTGCCGGTAATTTACTGTCTTGGACTAATTCGGGTGTCCCGATTCCTCCGGTCCAAGATCTGCGGGTGCTCTATTCTTTATTATTCCAGAAAACGGACCCCAATGAATTGAATCTCCTAAAACGTGTTCATGCCGAAGAGAAAAGCATCTTAGATCTAGTCCGCCTGGATGCTGACCGTTTAATGAACCGCGTTGGCAAGAATGATCAGGAGAAGCTCGATCAGTATTTTACATCGGTAAGGGAACTAGAAAAACGACTTACTCAGTCGGAAGCCTGGCTGGATAAACCGAAACCCACGGTGAGTTACGAAGTTCCTAATGGAGCGGACGATATGGACTTCGTGAAACGGGTTCCGCTCTACTACGATTTAATCGCACTGGCGTTGCAGACTGACTCAACCCGAGTGATCACTTTCGAGCTTTCTGATATAGGAGCCAACTCTGGTGGTTTTCCAATTACCAAGGGCTACCATCAATTGACTCACCACGGTAAGGTGGAAAGTTACATTGAAGAGCTTTCAATTATCGAAAACTTCCACACCAAACAGTTTGCCCGATTCCTCGATAAGTTATCCGCCGTTCAAGAGCCCAACGGAAAAACCTTATTGGACAACACCATGGCCTTACTAGGTAGTGGCATGGGGAATGCCAGTTCTCACAGTAATAAAGACTTACCTTTATTGTTAGCAGGTGGTGGATTCAAGCACGGTCAGCATCTTCGATACGAAAAAGACAAGAGCCGTGGCACCTATACTCCAGCCTGTAATCTTTTTGTATCCATGCTTCAGCGCTTTGGAGCGGATGTGGATCAGTTCAATTTGTCTTCTGGAACGCTGACCGGACTAGAAGTCCGTTCGTGAAGGGGTGACTTGCTGAAAGGGAGAAGGGGTGATGAGGTGACTTGGTGACAGGGTGAGAAACTAAAACTTTGAGAATTGAATGAAAATTAAGACGCATACTGATTTGGAAGTTTACCGAAAGGCTTTTGATGCTGCGATGGAGCTGTTTGAGGCGTCAAAAGGTTTCCCTAAAGAAGAAACCTACTCTTTGACGGATCAGGTTCGACGGTCGTCAAGGAGTGTGTGTGCAAATCTTGCTGAAGCTTGGAGAAAGCGAAGGTACGAAGCAGCATTTATCGCCAAGTTGAATGATTGCGAAGCCGAAGCGGCCGAAACGCAGACATGGATCGAATTCGCAGTGAAATGCAACTACCTTGAAAGAGAAACTGCCTCCAAACTTTACACTATGTACGACGAGATTCTTGGAACATTCGTCGGTATGATCAACCACCCGGAGACATGGGTTCTCAAGAAGAAATGAAGAGAACAATCACCAAGTTACCTCTTCTCCTTGTCACCTTGTCATCGGTTAACCTCACCCATGCGCTGACCGCTGCCGAAGACCCACACCTAGCACCGAACGTTGTTCCCTTCGTGGAGCAATACTGCCTGGATTGCCACAACAGCGAAAAGGAGAAAGGTGACCGATCTTTTGAGGCCTTTCTACATGATCCGGAAGATCCAGATGAATTGTTTACCCTGGAGGAAATTGTAGACCTGCTGAACCTGGGTGATATGCCACCGGATGAAGATGATGTCTTACAACCGTCTTCAGAGGAGCGTCGCAAGGCTGTGGATTCAATTACTGAATACCTGCTTGCGGTAGAAGAAAGCCGAGCCCCTTCAGAGACAATCCTTAGACGACTAACACGTTTTGAATACAATAACACCATGCGTGATTTATTGGGCGTGAATCCGAATATTGCCGATGCTACGACTCAATTTCCTATCGATCAGGAGAAACATGGGTTTACAAATATGGGGGAGGCTCAGGTGTTGTCTGAGCATCAGTTGGCTTTGTATCTCAAGGCTGCTCGAACTTACTTGGATCAGGCATTGGTATTTGGAAAAGAAAGATCCGAAAAGAAAACCTGGATATTTAAGCCTGAAGATTTCACCAAACAGACCCGAGGGAATGCCCAGGTCAAATACATTGTGTTGGATGAATCGGGAAACTTTTTTGACATCGCACACGGTGAACCGGCAGATCGAAGAACTAATCCGCCTTTGGATTTTGTTAAGACCGGTGTGCCTGCCGATGGAACTTACAAGATCAGCGTTACAGCGGAGGCAGTCGGACGTATCAATCCCTATGATCCTGACGTGCTCCAGCTGGACCTGACGGATTCCATGAAGCTTGCTATCTGGCATGCGACTGAAAAGCGATTTCTGGATAAAGGAAACTTGTCGGGACGTAAACTGGAAGGGGTATTTGATTTACTCGATAATCAGCCAGCTACCTTTGAAGTAACTTCGTGGATGTCGGCTGGTTCGATTCCTTTTATAAATTACATCAACGGACCGGGGGCTGCTAAGGGAATCTTGAATCGTGTGATCAACGCCTATCATCCCTATGCGAAGATTCCCGGGAATGCCGATATTGATAGGATGAAGGAGCAGGGGATTCCCTTGCCTGAAAGTCAGATCAATCCGGAGACCCGCTTATACATTTCCCAGTTTTACGTGGGTCCACGCGTCCGCGTCTACGAAATGAAACTGGAAGGACCTATGGAGCGAGAATGGCCTCCGTCAGGGCATCGCAATATTGTTGGACGAGTCACGGATCCCAAGAAGGTTAACATTCCACGAATGATGACTGCGTTTGCGGAGAAAGCGTTCCGTCAGCCGGTCAAACGTTCTGAGGTTCAGCATTACATTGACTACGCTCTGGGACGCATCGCAGCCGGCTTCGAGCATGAAGAAGCTATCAAACTCGGACTGTCAGCTATTCTTACTTCTCCAAGGTTTTTATTTTTGGATGAGGGTAACTCCGAAAATGGCACGACACTCGATGCTTATGAATTGGCATCCAGGTTATCGTATACCTTGTGGTCATCTATGCCGGACGCTGAATTGCTGAAACTGGCGTCGAACAAGAAGCTGACTCAGGACAAGATCCTCGTTCAGCAAGTTAAGCGCCTCCTCAACGATCCAAGATCAAATGCCTTCATCGAGCAGTTTCCCAGAGCTTGGCTAAGGCTGGATAAGATTGGCACCATGCCGCCCAGTAATGCGCAGTATCCCAATTACTATAAAAAGCGGATGGAGGTAGCCATGAAGACGGAGACCCAGTTGTTCTTTGAATACGTACTGCGGGAAAATCGTCCTATTACTGATTTCATAAACGGTTCCTATTCTTTCGTGAACGACGCCTTAGCTGAGCACTATGGGTTGGAAGGTGAATTCGGTGAAACCTTCCGAAAGACATCGTTGCCCACCTCAGCACGACGTAAAGGTTTGTTGGGTCACGCCAGCGTCCTGACAGCATCGGCCAATGGAGTAGAGACTTCACCGGTAGTCAGAGGTGTGTGGGTCTTGGAAAATATTTTGGGAACACCACCATCTCCACCTCCACCCGATGTTCCGCCCATTGAGCCGGATACCCGCGGAGTGACGACCATTCGTGAACAGTTGGAAAAACACCGCGAGATTGAATCTTGTAGAGATTGTCATGCGCGCATTGATCCCTGGGGATTCGGCCTTGAGCATTACGATCCCATTGGGGGCTTTCGTGAGCACTACACGATTTTTTCCGGTAGTGGAAAGATCTCGAAGCAAGAACAAGGAAGGAAAGTGGACGGATCCAGTGAACTGCCGTCCGGCGATTATTTAAGCAATGAATTAGACTTGATTGGAGCATTAGCTGAGCGAAGAGAACAGTTTGCGAAAAACCTAACCACTAAATTGCTGACCTATTCCACGGGTCGAGAGCTTACATTTAAGGATAAGGTTGAAGTGGATGAGATAGTAGCTCACGTATCTGAATCCGGATACGGCATGGAGGATCTTCTGATTGAAGTATTGAGCAGCTCAATTTTTCGAAGTAGGTAACTTCCCTGAGAAAACATACTGGTGCCTGGTATGCATCTATGAAATACCTTAAGAGCCCTTTAAATTATACCCTATGAAACAAACGCTTGTTTTTCTTTCCCTATTGCTGGGATTCAATCTTCTCGGTTTTGCCCGTCCCAACATCGTTGTGGTTTTGGTCGACGACCACGCTTTCGAAGCGATCTCTGCTTACGATACCTATCTCAAGGATTACGCTAAAACACCCACAATCGATCGATTGGCGAATGAAGGCATGCGCTTTGACAACTTTGTTTGCGCTAACTCCATTTGTTCTCCAAGCCGGGCATCTATCCTGACCGGGCAATACAGTCATAAAAATGGGATCACTGGATTAGGAGGAGCCATTAATGATGATTCGCCACAATATCCGGAGCAACTGAAGGAGGTAGGTTACGAAACATTTCTTGTAGGAAAGTGGCATTTGAAAAGTCTGCCCAAGGGTTACGACAAATACATGACCGTAAAAGGGCAGGGAACCTACTTCGATCCCTCCTTTACCGGCTCAGAAGGGACTTGGAAACGAAAGGGCTATTCCACGGATGTTTATACTGATATTGCTATGGAATGGCTTAGGGGAAGAGACAAAGAGAAACCCTTTTTGCTCAGTCTTCAGTTCAAGGCCCCTCATCATGAGTATGGTCATGCAGGACGCTACGATGATTTATTGGCGGATGTTACGATTGCGGAACCATCGAACCTCTATGTCGATCCGCGTGAAAGTAATTCCAATCTGAAACAGGAATTTATGAAGGGGACCAAGTTCCACATGCTTCATACCACGACTAAGAAAAAAGGCGGGGCTAACTACTACGAACGTCATCTCAATGATGACGCGCCTAACGAAATGTGGCCTCACGATCCAACCAGTGAGAAAGATAAAATCCGCGTCGCCTATCAGCACATGATTCATAAATACATCCGGTGCATCTCAGGAAATGACGATAATTTGAAACGGGTGCTCGATTACCTGGATGATGAAGGCTTGGCTGAAGATACGATCGTGATTTATACTTCCGATCAAGGCTACTGGCTCGGTCAGAATGGCTTCTATGACAAACGGCTTATTCTGGAGACCTCCATTCGTATGCCATTTTTGATCCGTTACCCGAAACTAATAAAACCTGGGTCCATAAACAGCGACCTTTGTATCAACGTAGATGTGGCTCCAACTTTGCTTGAACTTGCAGGTGCCAAAACACCTTCGGCTATGCAGGGGCGCAGCATGGTTCCATTTTTGAAAGGGGACGAAGTAGACGATTGGAGAACCTCTCAATTTTACACCTACTGGGGAGCAACAAAACACTATGGTATCCGTACCGATCGTTATACTTACGTGAAGGTTGCCGGCCATCCTGATGAACTGTTCGATCGTAAGTTGGATCCAGATCAGATGCATAACGTTATTGGCGAACCTGGCTACGGTGAAATTGTAAATAGCCTGCAGAAGGAATTGCGGGAACAGATTCGTGAAACGGATATTGATCAGGATCAACTCCCAGGTGCAGGGTCATGAAAGCAACGGTCATAACCTTGGCATGTATCAACTCATCACCATTGATCATTTATCTGTTTGTTTGGTTGCCCTCACTCAAAATCATTCAAAGCGCTGGGGATTATGGAGAAGCAGCAATGGAGCAATTTTTTGTGTTGGGATTTGCGTGGGCTACTTTGCTTTATCCACTTGTTCTATTGTTTAACCATTTCTTTTGCTTTTTGAATTTTAGAAGAAAGCAAGTGAAGGCGGCACTTGGGAATCAGCTTACAATGAGCCTGTATATTATTGTTTTGGTTATTTATGGCGCCGTAACCATGTTATACATAAATTAAAATTAACCCTAACATTATGCTAAGGTATTCTCCTCTTCTACTGACACTCGTTATTGCGGTTGGTTTAAAAGCTTCCCCACCCAATATAGTTCTTATGCTTGCCGATGACCTGGGCTGGGGCGATGTGAGCTATCATTCGCCGCATCGAATTGAGACTCCGAATATCGATAGCCTCGCAGCTGAAGGTGTTGAGCTGGATCGTTTCTATGTAGCGCCGATGTGTTCACCAACACGAGCTGGATTGATGACGGGTCGGTATCCAATTCGCTTCGGATTGGCCAGGGCTGTCGTTCCGCCGCAGAGGAATTATGGGTTGTCAACAGAGGAGCGCACACTTCCAGAAGCTTTAGCGGAAGCTGGTTATAAGCACCGTGGTATATTTGGTAAGTGGCATCTGGGTCACCATCAGGCGAAATGGCATCCTTTGGCACGAGGTTTTACTCATTTCGAAGGCCACTACAATGGGGCGATTGATTACTTTACTCATGAACGGAATGGTGAGCACGACTGGCATATCAATTACGAACCCACGCGAAAAGAAGGCTACGCCACCGATTTGATTGCCGATGCTGCATCCGATTTTATTAGGCAATCGGCCAAAGAGGACGCACCTTACTTTTGCTACGTTCCATTTAATGCACCTCATTCCCCTTTTCAGGCGAAGCAGGAAGGCTTGGATCGTTTTGGCATTACATCGGAGAAGCCCTCTACGGAAGAATGGCTCAAGGCTATGGTCTGGAGTTTGGACGAAGGAGTAGGGAAAATCTTGCAGGCTATAGAAGCCAGTGGTGAAGCTGAGAACACTCAAGTCTGGTTCATGAGTGATAACGGCGGTGTAAGGGGTGTTCCCGAGCATAACGCGCCTTTGCACGGTAGCAAGTTAACCACCTTTGAGGGTGGGGTGCGCGTGGTCGCTTGCGTTCGCTGGCCTGCAGCTTGGAATGGAAAGCGGAAAGTCGAAAATACGATGGGCTACATTGATATATTTCCAACCCTTCTCGATACGGCAGGATTGAATCCTCACGCAGGTGTTCTCCCTGGCCGGGATTTAGACGGAACGAGTTTAGATCCGCTCTTACGGGGAGAGGCAAAGCAGTTTCCCGAGCGGGACTGGTATTCATACCATGGGCAACCAGGGCAGGACCAGGAGCACTACGGCTTAAAAACCGCAGACTGGAAATTGGTGGTCCAGGGATTTGATCTACGCCGCGACGGGATAACAAAGGACCACGCCGTACATCTTTATCGAATGCCCGACGATTTGAACGAGACCACCAATCTTGCCAAACAACATCCCGAGGTTGTGAAAGCGATGGAGAAGAAACTGATTGCTCATCGTCGACTACAACCGGACGATGCAGTTACACATTTTTGGATTGGTCGTGACGGTTTCGTTCCTCCTAAAGATTGGAGCATCCAAAAACCCTAATCCATTTACCTTAAAGAAATAGTACCGCTATGAATAAACCCCTTCTAAATATTCTTGGATTAGGAATCCTCTCAATATTGCTAACCGCCTGTGGCACAAAATCAGAGGAGCAAGCAGGCTTGGCCGGTAGTCGTCCCAATATCATTATCGTCATGACGGATGATCAGGGAATGGGGGATGTGACCGCTCTGGGGAATACCCTTTTGCAAACACCGAACATTGATCGATTCTATGGTGTCTCGACTCGCTTCACTGAATTTCATGTAAGTCCAACTTGTGCGCCGACGCGTTCAGCGATCATGAGCGGTCGCCATGAATTTCGCAATGGAGTCACTCACACGATTCGTGAACGCGAACGTATGGCACTTTCAACTACGACCATTGCCGAGGTGTTAAATGGTGCTGGCTACGAAACTGGAATCTTTGGGAAATGGCATCTGGGGGATGAAGACGAATACCAACCCTACAGCCGTGGATTTACGGAAACCTTCACTCATGGCGCCGGTGGTATTGGCCAATCCTATGAAGGCAGCTGCGCCGACTTTCCACCTAATCAGGAAAAGGAAGGTCGTTACTTCGATAATGCCATTCTGCACAACGACACGATCGTTAAGACCAAAGGCTTTTGCACCGATGTCTTTTTTCAAGCGGCCCTCGGATGGATTAAGGAACAACACGACTCTAGCACTCCGTATTTCACCTACATTACACCGAATGCTCCGCATGGTCCGATGATTGCACCGGATAAATACAAGCAGCGTTTTCTGGATATGGGCTACGATGCAGGAACCGCTGGTCGCTATGGCATGATCGAAAATATTGACCATAACTTTGGGGTGTTAATGGACAAGCTTACTGAGTGGGATGCTTGGGGTAACACGCTCGTTATTTTCATGACTGACAATGGTCAGGCCGGTCGCGGCGGTAAGTTAAACGGCAAAAACGTCACTCATTGGACGGCAGGATTCAAAACAGGAAAAGGTTCTCCCTACGAAGGAGGAACCCACGTGCCCGCATTCTGGCGCTGGGAAGGCGTCTTGGGAGAAGGTGTGGATATCAATGGGCTCTCCGCGCATATTGATTTCTTTCATACTTTTGCCATATTGGCCGGTGCAACTATTCCTGATGGCATCCAGGCTATTGATGGTAAGTCGTTACTCCCGCTTCTTGAAGATCCGCATGCGACATGGGAAGACAGACACCTGTTTTTCCACAGAGGACGTTGGGACAAAGGAGAAGATCCCAATGAAAGCAAATTCAATGAATGTGCCGTGCGCACCCAGCGTTGGCGCTTTGTAAACAATAAGGAGCTCTACGACATCATTGCCGATCCTTTTGAGAAAGTGGATGTGTCTGCGGAGCATCCGGAAGTGATCGCAGACCTTCGGATAGTCTACGATCAGTGGTGGGAAGAGACTCTGCCATTTATGGTCAATGAGGACGCACCTTATTCTCCAACCCATCCGCAGGTTGAGCGTTATAATAAGCAACTGGCGGACAAAGGGATTCCTGAGTGGACTCCGAATCCGGATGTTTTATAGAAGATCACCTTAGCTATTACTAGAAGGTAAATACAGGTGTTCAGGTTTTTCAGATCAATTCGGATGGATGCAATGAAGGGGAGCAAATCCTTTAAGTATACCCTTTACGCGATTGGAGAAATATTTCTCATCATCGTGGGGATATTGATCGCCGTTCAGATCAACGACTGGAATGAAGGCAGAAAGCTTCAACAGGAAGAGGTAAAGTTGTTCGAAAACATGCTCGTCGCTTGTGAAAGAGAGCGATTCAACGTCCTTGACGCCCATATCACGTTTTAACGTGAAGCCATTGAGAGCTTGAATAGGATTCATAGCGAATCAACAAATAGTATCCAGTTGGAAGATTCCAAATCCAATTATACTCGCATCGTCTACCAAACTAATCGTCCTAGTGTATTAACAGCAGAATTTGGTGAAGTCGTTATATCTGTTTCAGACATTGAGGTGAAGAATCGACTGAGAGCTTGTATTAATGTATTCACATCTGCCAGTGAGTTCGCCCGAAATACGGTTTCCCATTTGATTGAAGATACCCAAGTCGAGATAGCGCCTTTTTATATAAAAGAATATGTAGATCCAGACGATGAGATGGGGAGGGTGTATGTAGATGTTTCCGCTTTTCAGAATCACTACAGGGAAAACTCTGAATTTCGAGACCTTCTTTTTAGGCTCTATCTGAGTAGAAGAACCGCTAAGCAACGATATGAGCTTGTTCTTTCGAGAGTTGATTTATTGAGTGACTTGCTTGAGCAAAAAATTGCGGAAGCGAAATAAGCCTCAATATTTAAACGGCTCGCTCGCGGCGATCGAGCCCTACCTTTCTCGCTATTGATGGTAGGGCGACTGCATCCTTGCAGTGCCGTTTTCATATTCCCTGGGAATACCACACCAACATTGACATTTTTGAAACCATAGGCAGATCAATCTGTCTGCCTTTTAAGAATACCTATGACTAAGACCCTATCTTTTATCTCTGCCGTACTGTGCTTATGCGTCTCCGGTTTATTCGCTGCGCCTGAAGGTTTTAAAGTCAAAGAGTTCGCCCTGCCACCGAACGTGGATTATCCGGCAGCTATCACAGTCGCTGCCAATGGCGATGTGTATGTCTCGTCGGATCAGAATGGTTCGCTGGGTAAAGACCCGGGAATGGGACGTGTGATTCGCGCAACCGATACCAACGGCGACGGTGTGGCTGATGACTTCCAGCATTTTGTTCCAGACGTAGACAGTCCACGGGGTGGTGATTGGGTTGGTGATACACTGTATTTGATTCATCCTCCTTACTTGAGTTCCTTTCGTGATACGGATGGCGATGGTGTGGCCGATGAAAAGAAACTACTCATTCAGGGCCTGGGAGGCGGTATCGAACATCCTCGTGGTGCGGACCATACAACTAATGGAGTAACCATGGGAATAGATGGCTGGCTTTATATAGCAGTGGGAGATTTTGGTATGACCGAAGCGCGTGCCGCGGATGGCAGCACTTATACGCTGCACGGCGGAGGAGTGGTAAGGATCCGTCCCGACGGATCAGAGCTCGAGCCTTACGCAATCATGGTTCGCAATATCTACAATCTGGGTATCTCTCCATACATGGATATTTTCAGTCGCGATAACACCAACGATGGCAAAGGATGGAATACTCGCCTTCATCACTTCACTTCTTTGGGTGATCATGGTTACCCACGTTTGTATAAGAACTTTGAGGACGAAGCGATCGCTCCATTGAAAGATTACGGAGGAGGTTCAGGAACAGGTGGCGCTTACATTCACGAGCCCGGCTTTCCCGGTAACTTTGGTGACATGCTCTACACCACCGATTGGACGACCGGACATGTCTACTACCATGACTTGCCCGCTGATGCCGAAAGCTTCGAACCGCATCAGGAAATTTTTGAAGTGTTACCACGCGCAACTGGTGTAGACGTAGATGGATTCTCACGCCTTTATATGGCCGACTGGCGGAATGGGAAATTTAAGTTCGCTGGTGAGGGAGTTGCTGTGGGTGCCGTTGTGGTAGCAACAGCTCCAGGTGAAAAACCGGCGAGCTATCAAGATGTAACGAAGGTAGGAGATTCGGAACTCGTTCGATTATTGATTTCTCAAAGTGGTGTTCAACGTTTAGAAGCCCAACAGGAAATACTCAAAAGAGGATTAAGTGGTCAGGCACTCCAGGAATTACGTGCAAACACGGGTAATAAAGCCGTTCCTCTTTATAATCGAGTGGCTGCCATCTTTACCTACAAACAATTACTTGGCGAGGAGAGTACCCCTAAATTGGTTCAACTGGCAAAATATGATGACTCATTGCGTGAATTTGCATTGCGAGCCATGACGGATCGTAAGGGTGAATTGGAGAATGTACCAGTCGATTTATTTATAGATGCACTAAGCGATGGTAATCCCAGGGTCGTGCTTCAGGCGCTGATCGGCCTGGAACGTTTGGGAGCCAGTGATGTGGCGAAAGATATTATCTCCGCATCTACTAAGTGGGAAGAAGCAAGTGTCTCTCCTCGTCTCAGGCATACTGCTATTCAAACATTAGTATCTTTGGAGAATGTAGAAGACTCTTTGGCCGCGTTGGCTCAATCCGATACGCAACAAATTGCCTTATCCGCTTTGAAACGCATGTATCGTGTGGAATCAGTTTCTGGTCTCATCGATATCGCGGATACCACAGACGATGACGATCTCCGCCTTGATTCTTTGTTGGCCTTGGCTCGGTTGCATTTCAAAGAGAAGCCCTGGGACATGGTTAGTTGGTGGGGAACCCGTCCGGATGACCGTGGCCCATATTTTGAATTGATTGAATGGTTTCTCAGTAAGCGTATTCGCTCCGTCCTTGAAGATGGATTCGCTGACATTCCTAAAGAAAAGCAGGGGACCTATTTAGAAGGATTGGCCAAGAACCGAATTCCAGTAAGCGAGCTCAAGCTAGAAGGTTTGGATCCGGTGCTCGCTGCTCTGGGTTCTCTCTCGCCCAATGATGCAGAGATTCGTCTATTGGCGGATGCAGCAAAAGACACATCTCGTGCCTGGAATCAACGCCTTGAATGTTACCGTGCCCTTCAACGTGAGAGTGATAAACTCCGCATTGATGCCCGAATCGAAGTGCTGGCATCCTGGATGGACCAATCGGAGCCACCGGAAGGAACGGATCAGCATGTCAGTGATTTCGTGAATGGGACTCAACGTGGATTAGAGCTAAAGGCACTCCGCAAAATCGCTGCAAGTGCGAGCGACACAGAAAGCCGGATTGCTTGGCGTGCTCTCTTAACGATGTTGTTTTCTCCCTTGGCCAAGGAACAATGGATCGAAACCGTTCAAAAATTTGTAGCAGAGAATCCACGAGAGATCGGTTTCTTTCTCGCTCTGGCAGACCTGAAGCTCACAGGATTCGAGGATCAGATTGAAGTAGGTCTTAACTCCGACAATGATGACCTGATTCATGCAGCTGAGAAGGCCCAGGCTGAAGTGGCTACCAGCTTCAGTGGAGGAAAGAAAGTCATGGAGATGAGCACCTCTGAGGCATTCACTATCGCTATGGAAGAACGTGGTGATGCGGTGTTTGGTCAACAGATGTTCTCCAGAGTTGGTTGTATTGCTTGTCATGCGGTCGACATGGATGCGGAGCAAAAGGGACCTTACCTGGGGTCTGCTGGCGGAAAGTTCACCCGCGACTATTTGATCGATTCTATATTGGAGCCTAACAAGGTCGTCGCGCAGGGATTTCAGACCTCTTTGTTCACGATGAAGGATGGTTCGGCTAAGATGGGCTTCGTCACCGCCGAAGCGGATGGCATTGTCACCGTGCGTGATATCGCTGGGCAAGCCTCACAAATGAAACGCGCTGATGTTGCGAAAGAAGACCACTTGCCCAACTCACTCATGCCTCCTGGCCTGGCGGGAAGTTTAACGATCGGTGAATTTACTTCGCTCATCGACTACCTTGTGTCATTAAAGGGGAATGAATAGGTTTCTATCCCTTTGGTTTCTTGCAGTTTTAATAGTCTTTAGTTTTTCCCAGGCAGCGAATGCCCGGATGCCTAACATCGTTCTGATTGTCGCGGACGACCTTGGGTACGGTGATGTTGGTGCCTATGGCGCCAAAGGTGTTCCTACCCCCAACGTGGACAGACTGGCTGCCGAGGGGATCAGGTTTACTGATGCCCACGCAACCGCAGCCACTTGCACGCCGTCCCGCTATTCCCTGTTGACCGGCGAGCATGGCTTTCGCAGCAATGCAAAAATCCTGAAGGGCGACGCCCCT
>CALJGU010000066.1 GCA_938075565.1 uncultured Opitutales bacterium
ATGGGCTGGGATGCCTTTGGGCTCCCGACCGAACAATTTGCCATTAAAACCGGGACCCACCCGCGGATAGTAACCGAGCAGCGCGTAGAGATTTTCCGCCCACAGTTACAAAAGCTGGGATTTGCAATCGATTGGGATCGCGAGATCAACACAACTGATCCGGGCTACATGAAGTGGACACAGTGGATCTTCCTCCAGCTGTTCAAACGAGGTTTGGCCTATGTATCTGAACAACCTGTCTGGTGGTGTCCGGAGCTGGGAACCGTTTTGGCCAATGAAGAAGTGGTTGATGGCAAATCAGAACGCGGGAACTTTCCGGTCGAGCGTCGTAAACTGCGCCAATGGGTTTTAAAAATTACGGCTTACGCGGAGAAACTTCTGGAAGGCCACAAGAACCTGCAATGGCCAGACTCGTCGATCCGTTTGCAAAAGAACTGGATTGGCCGTTCTACAGGAGCCGAGGTCGAATTCGCGATCGAAGGTCACGATGACAAACTACGTATTTATACTACTCGCCCGGATACATTGCACGGAGCGACTTACATGGTGTTGTCTCCTGAACACCCACTCGTCGACCAACTGACTTCCGAAGACCGGCAATCTGCTATTGAGCAGTACAGAGCAAACTCAGCTAAAAAGAGTGACCTCGAACGGACAGACCTAGCCAAAGACAAAACGGGAGAATTTACAGGAAGCTATGCCATCAATCCCATTAATGGAGCAAAGGTTCCTATCTGGGTGGCAGACTACGTTTTGATGAGCTATGGTACCGGAGCTATCATGGCGGTTCCAGGCCACGATGAACGGGATTTCGAATTCGCGGAAGCAATGGATATCCCAATCCTCCAAGTGATAGAGGACGATGCTGCTAAAGCGAAAGGAGAAGAAACCATTCTTCCATTCTGCGGCAAAGGAACGATGGTCAACTCTGGTGAATACACCGGTCAATCTTCCGACGAAGGAAAGGCCAAGATCATCGCTGAGCTGGAAGGTAAATCACTCGGTTCAGCGAGTGTTCAATACAAGCTGCGCGATTGGCTCTTCTCACGACAACGCTACTGGGGAGAACCATTTCCAGTAAGTTGGGTATCCAAAGAGGACTACGAAAAAGCGACTTCTGCTGAGAACAACGCATTCAGTGAATTCCTACCTGAAGAGCCTGTGACATTCGAGGTAGACGGTGAAGTGAGTTACGCCCTCCCTGTCCCAGCAAACCAACTGCCTCTTGAACTTCCCGACGTGGAGTCTTACGAGCCGATTGGCACAGGAGAAAGTCCGCTCGCCGGTGTGCCAGAATGGCTAGAGATTTGGCTGAACATTGAAACGGGCGAAACCCTTCCTCGCTCCAGCGAGAAACCTGCTGGCGACCAGTGGGTAACGGGTACCCGAGAGACCAATACGATGCCACAATGGGCTGGATCCTGCTGGTACTACCTTCGTTATTGCGACCCCAAAAACACCGACGCGGTCATCGACCCAAAACTTGCAGATTACTGGGGTGTTCCAGACTTTTACATCGGCGGAGCCGAGCACGTAAACCTGCACCTATTGTATGCACGCTTCTGGCACCAGGTATTGTTTGACGAAGGCGTGACTCCGAACCCCGAACCATTCCCATCGTTGATTCACCAAGGAATGATACTGGGTGAAATGGAGTTCACATTATTCCAGGACAAGGATGGCAATGCCGTTTCTGCAGACGCCGCCAAGGACCGAGAAGACCTGACACCAAAATCATTGGAAGAGTCAGAAGTTGAGAAGTCAGGTGACAGCTGGGTGCTGAAATCAGATCACTCAATCAAAGTGGATGCTCGTTCACATAAAATGAGCAAAAGCCGCGGCAATGTGGTCAATCCTGACAAATTTATCAAGAGCTACGGCGCGGATGCCACACGCTTGTTCCTTATGTTCCTGGGCCCCATCGAAGACATGAAGCCATGGAACACGCAGGGTATTGAAGGCGTATCACGATTCCTGAGACGCCTCTGGAAAGAAGTTGTCAATAAGGACGGATCTCTGAATGCAAAACTGACCGATGGTGCAGAGTCCAATAAGGCTTTGGATAAGCTTCTACACGAAACGATCAAGAAAGTAACAGACGACATTGATCGCCTTAGTTTCAACACCGTGGTTTCACAGTTGATGATTCTCCTTAATCAACTTGTTAAAGAATCCTCTTACTCCAAAGAAACCGTTAAGAGCTTCCTGCAATTGCTTAACCCGCTTGCTCCTCACATTTCTGAGGAACTATGGGATCGCCTGGGAGGAAGTGGTTCGATCAGTGACGCCGCTTGGCCAGTATTTGATGAATCCAAACTTGTTTCCGACGAGGTAAAAATCGTTCTGCAAGTAAACGGCAAACACCGAGGTGAAATAATGGTGTCAGCCGATATAAGCAAAGAGGACGTTGAAGCCCTTGGGTTGAGTCAGGAACGCGTGCAGAACAGTATCGAAGGGAAAACCGTCAGGAAAGTCATCTACGTTCCCGGCCGAATCCTCAACGTTGTAGCGAACTAAACATATGCTAACAAAAGAAGGTTGTAACAAACGCCGAGAAAGACTCTGGGCTTCCCTACCCGACTCAGTCGAATGGGTGCTCATATCCAATCCTCGGCATGTTAAGTATTTTTCTAACATCTGGTTGAATCCAGTCAGCTTCTCAGCCGGTCAAACGGTGTGGCTGCATTTGGAACGCTCCGGAAATGCCACCGCGCTCGCAGACAATTTCACACTCAAGTCACTGAGTGGTGAAGCCTATGTAGACGAAACCGTATCGGAAATCTGGTACGATGGAAAAAACTCGGTGGAAAACCGCGACTCCAAGCAGGCGATCGCCCTGAAGAAACATTTTGGAACGCTGGATCTGAGAACTGGGGCCGTGGAAGAAGACTCCCTCGCCATAGCGGCCCTGGAAACGATTCAAGGAAAACCAGAGCTGAACATCAAATTGGGTGATGTCATCAAATTTCTTCGACGCAAAAAAGAGGCTGACGAAGTCGAACATCTGAAGACCTGCATGCGAGCGTGCGAAGCCGGCCATGTGGCAGCCCTTGAGTACGTTCGGGCAGGTGTAACTGACATGGATGTGTATCGAGCTGTTCATGCCGCCGTCCTGGAAGAAGCTGGACGACCTTGCGTGGTATACGGTGATTTCCGAGCTACCAATGCTGAATTGCCCAAAGCAGGTGGTCTCCCCATAGGATACACGTTACAGGATGGGGACTTATACATTCTAGATTACTCAGTGATACTGGACGGTTACCGAAGTGACTTCACCAACACGATTGCAGTTGGAGAACCCTCTTCTGATCAGCAAGCGCTCATGAATGCCTGTATCGCCAGTCTTGAAGCTGGTGAGGAAGCCCTGAGGGCTGATATCTCCTGCAAAACCATTTTCGACCTCTGCTCAGATACGATGGTAGCGAAAGGTTTCGAGCCTCTACCAAGTCATGCCGGCCACGGACTCGGGCTGGAACATCCAGAACCACCTGCCATTGTAGCGAACAGTACCGACACGCTTCTATTGGGTGATGTGGTGACTCTGGAGCCTGGTAACTACATCCCTGGAATTGGTGGGGTAAGGATCGAACGAAACTACCTTATCACAGAATCAGGATCAGAAAATCTGAGTCATCAAAGGATAGCGCTTCGATAAGCAAGAATACATCGAATCGGCAGCAAGCTGCTCTCCTACATAAAATCATCGATAGGAATTGTAGGAAGGTAGCTTGCTGCCGATTTAGTGAATCCAATCGAGGAAAATTGAATACGAAATGAAAAGTTTCTCGAAGTCTCGAATCAAAACTAACGAAACAAATTAGCTGGGCAGCATTAGGATAATTGTTCTGAATAAACGCCTGGAATTTCTTTAACTTAAAAAAACATCCTTCTACCCGCATCACTCATGAATCGTCGCTCTTTTCTTAAAACTACTGCCCTCTCAGCCACCGCAGCAAGCCTGCCCATAGCCGCATCCCAAGCAGCTCATCACAAGTCAGAGCCACTTTTCAAAGTCTCCCTGGCTCAGTGGTCCCTCAATAAACACTTTTTCGCACGTGAAGGTTACTCCAAGCTCGACAATCTCGATTTCGCAAAGACCGCCCGTTCCTTCGGCATTGATGCGATTGAATACGTCAACCAGATGTTCAAGACCAAGGCGAAGGATAAGGCCTACATCAAAGAGATGATTAAACGGGCCGATGGAGAAGGCGTGAAGAGTCTGCTCATCATGGTGGATGGCGAAGGCCTCCTCGGTGATCCCGATACCGCGAAGCGCAAACAAACCGTAGAGAACCATCTCAAATGGCTCGACGCAGCCAAGACGCTGGGCTGTCACTCCATCCGCGTGAACGCCGGTAGTAAGGGCAGCTACAAAGAACAACAGAAGCTCGCAGCAGACGGCTTACGCAAACTAAGCGAAGCTGGTGATAAACGAGGAATCAATGTCCTCGTAGAAAACCATGGTGGTTTCTCCTCCAACGGCAAATGGCTGAGTGGAGTCATGGACATGGTTGATCACGACCGCTGCGGAACATTGCCTGATTTTGGAAACTTCATAATCGATCGAAACACGGGCGAGCGCTACGACATTTACCAAGGCATGGAAGATTTGATGCCTCATGCAAAAGCAGTAAGCGCCAAAGCTTATGGTTGGGCTGTAGATCCCGATCCAAATGTATGTGTTTCCAAACGTGAAGGTCGTGAGACGACGCTTGATTTCAAACGCTGTATCGAGATTGCATTGAAGCATGGTTACCGCGGCTACATCGGCATCGAGTACGAAGGCAGCTATCAAACGCCCATGCAAGGCGTCGCCATGACCAAAGCAGCCATGGATCGTATACTTTTGGAACTGTCGTAAGGCAGATTCAAACCAGCGCCAGACCCTCAACACAACTCCCCCATGACCATTGCATTTCTTCAAGGCCTCGGGCCGATGGAAATCTTCATCATCCCGTTTATTATCTTATGGATCTGGTCATTGGTGAGTGTCATCATTCGGAAAGATTTTTCAC
>CALJGU010000067.1 GCA_938075565.1 uncultured Opitutales bacterium
TGTGGCTGCTTAATGTTGTTTCTTGGTTCGTTAAGAAACCTTGAGCGGCTTTTATTTTGTTTAAATCCAAAGCTAGCTAAAAAGTGGTTCAAATAAACCATAATTGCCTAAATGTTATCCGTTAATTGATTCAAGCATGATTCAATGGGGTTTTAATGGATTTGTGGGATCTAAAAGTTATCCAAAATATAGGCTCACGTGATTCCAGTGGAATTGCGGCCTCACGGATAGTCGTGCAGGTATGGTGAAGGCCAGGCTATAGGGCTTTCTTTTGTCTCGGATCGATTATTTCGACTACCGATTCTCGGGAGTTCTAGTGGTCAGGGGTGAAGCGATCTAATCCCTGCTTGTAGGTGACAATGGCCCGTTCCCGCGCAAATCTATGTTCTACGATTGGGGTAGCGTATTCGTCGGTTCCGTATTCAGGGATCCATCGCTTAATGTATTCGAAGTTTGGATCAAATCTCTTTTGTTGGGCAGTGGGATTGAAAACGCGGAAGTAAGGAGCGGCATCGCAACCGGTGCCTGCGGCCCACTGCCAGTTCCCGTTATTGGATGCTAGTTCGTAATCCAATAGCTTCTCTGCGAAATAGGCCTCTCCCCAGCACCAGTCTATGAGCAGGTGTTTGCATAGAAAGCTGGCGACTACCATTCGGACTCGGTTATGCATAAACCCGGTCTGGTATAATTGTCTCATGCCCGCGTCTACCATTGGGTATCCTGTTTCGCCGCGGCACCAGGCATCAAACTCAGCGTCGTTATTGCGCCATTGGATACCGTCATATTTTCTGCGAAAATTTCCGCTTATTACTTCCGGAAAATGGAAGAGTATTTGTATGAAGAATTCCCGCCAAATTAGCTCTGATAAAAACACCTCATGCTTAGGGTGGATTTGATTGATGATCTGGCGGATGCTAATGGTGCCGAATCGTAAATGGGGTCCTAGTCGTGAGGTGCTGTCTGCGGCCGGAAGATCACGTTCTGCGGCATAGGTTGAAACTTGGCTCAGGTCGTATTCAGGTGTGCTAAAAGTGGGCTCTGAAAATCCGATGGATTCTAGGGATGGAAATTGGGGCTCGTGTTGGAAGAATGAGTTCTCGCTTTTACTTGTTTGTACTTTCAGGTCCTCGGGCTGAAGCTTAGCTAGCCACTTTTTCTTGTAGGGTGTAAAGACAGTGTAGGGCTTGCCATCATCCTTCGTTATTTCGCTTTCCTCAAATATCACCTGGTCCTTCTGCTCCAGCACTTCAACGTCATTTGCCGTCAGTAAGTTGCGGATGCTGCTATCTCGATCTCGGGCATAAGGTTCGTAGTCCTTATTCCAATACGCGGCATTGATTTCGTATTGTTTAAGGAGTGATTTCCATACCGCTTGCGGATCCCCTTGGAGCACAAGTAGCCCGCTGCCCATCGTTTTCAATTTCTGATGTATTCGCTCCAGCTGTTGGTGGATGAAGCTGAGTCGAGCGTCGTTCCGGGGAAGGTTTTCGAGGATGTTTTGATCGAAAATAAAAATCGGTAGTAATGGTGAGCTGCCAGCTAATGCGCTTTCGATAGACTTGTTGTCCTCGAGTCTTAAATCTCTTCTGAACCAATGGATAGATAGCTTCATTTTAATTATATAGGACGATGTAGACGTTCAAAGAAGTAGCAATTATTAGCCATAAGAAGTAGGGCAAGATGAATACGCTCTTGATTCGTAGTCGCAGGAGGTTGGCGAATAAAAGGTAAGTAACCAAAAGGGTTAGTAGGCTGATTATGATCAGGCCTGATATACTTTGATGATAGCGGAAGAATACCGGACTCCAGGATGTATTAAGGATCCATTGAACTGAAAATAGGATTAGGAGCTTTCGTCTATTGTTCACTGGTGTCCAAGTGTAGGACATGTAGAATGAAAAGCAGACCATGATGAGGGTCCATGCCGCACCGAATGACCATCCGGGTGGTGTCCAGGGTGCTTTGTTTAGATCCAGATACCAATCTGAGGATGCTCCGTTGCCCATTGATAATCCTCCGATGGTAAGGGCGGCAAAGTTTAGTAAAAGGAATGCAATGATTCTTAAGGCCATAGGTTATTAAATGCTGTGTTTGATTGATATAGACGAGCTTCTAGGAAAGTCATCCGAATTATAGGTCCCTTTACAAAACGACAGGAGCGCCCCCTCAAGCGCCCCTGTCTCAGGTCAAATCCTAAAGCTTACTCCTACATCGTAGGTAATAGAACCTTATCAATGACATGAATAACTCCATTAGAACCTAATAAATCGGTTAAAATTACATTGCTTTCGTTGATGGTGACTCCGTCGTCTAGGGCGAGAGCGGCTTCATCTCCATTCCCCATGGTTACGTTACCCGCTGTCACGTCGGCAGCTTTTACCTGTAAGCCAACCACCACGTGGTAGAGTAGTATGTCGAGAAGCGCCTCATCGGATAGGCTTTCGAGCGTTCCTTCGGGAAGGGCCGCAAAGGCATCATCGGTGGGAGCGAATAGTGTAAATGGCCCATCGGTTACCAGCGTGTCTGCCGCTCCGGTTGCTACAGCCGCTGACAGTAATGTCGCAAAGTTTCCAGCACCTACGAGTGTGTCTACAATCGTTCCGTCTTCGGAAGGTGGCAGGATGACCTTGTCGATAAAGTGGACTACACCATTAGTTCCGAGGATATCAGTTTGTGTTACATTGGCTCCTTGTATAATGACTCGGCCATCTTCTTTTACTTGAATGATTGCCTCAGCTCCGTTGGCCATTTCGACTTTAGAATTCGATACAGCAGAGGAGGGAACTTCAGTGGTAACCACATGGTAGAGTAGGATGTTGAGCAGCTCTTCGCTGGTTAGGCTTTCAAGAGTTCCTTCTGGGAGTGCTGCAAATGCCTCGTCTGATGGTGCGAAGAGTGTGAAGGGTCCATCGCCGGTTAATGTGGCTGCGGCTCCTGTATCTATGGCTGCTTGAATCAGTGTGCTGAAATTTCCAGCTGCGCTGATCGCGTCTACGATGTTTTCTTCTCCTGACGCTGGTAGGATAACGGTATCAACTACATGGATGATTCCGTTCGATGCCATGAAATCGGTTTCAATAACATTGGCTCCTTGGATTACCACGCCGCCGGCGCCTGTCACTTGCACGATGGCGTTTTCGCCATTGGCCATCATTATTTGGCCGTTGGCTACTGCAGATGCAGGTACTTCACCCACTACAGCGTGGTATAGCAGTATGTCTGCTAGCAGATCCGGGTCGGCCAATAAGTCGTTCAAAGTATCCGCTGGGATCTTGGCAAACGCCGCGTCTGTGGGTGCGAACAAGGTAAATGGTCCTTCGTCTGACAGGATGCCTGCAACGTCTGTGCTTGGTAGGGCCGCATTAATAGCTGCTAGCAAGGTTGTGAAGTCATCTGCGTTTACGAGATTTCCTGGAATGTTGTTCAGGGTCATTTCATACGCCTCAGCCATGCCGACTCCGCCTGAAGCGGCTCCATCTGCAAGATGAAATGAGTACTCGCCTGGCTCCAGCATGGCAATTGCCGCCGCGCCTTGGTCATTGGCTGGTGGGATCTGAGTCGCGCTGATTGCGAACATCTGGCCTCCGGTTTTCCAATCGTCATTACCCAAGATGACCTCGTTGGGGCCGTCTGCCTCATGTTTGAAAATGGAAATGTTTGGATTTGCGATGGGATTGCCAACATTATCTGTTGGGCCTGTTCCTCGTAAATACATGGGCACCGTCTCGCCAGGCATGCCGTCTACGACAAACCCTATGATGAAGGTTTCCTCCTCTGAGCCTACGATGGCTCTTGCTGACATATTTACGACATCAGCCGCATAAGATGATACCCCTAGTAGCAGGGCTATGATTGATATTCTAATTTTTGTTAATGCTTTCATTGTTTCAGTGGATTAAATTTGAATTACTTAAATTATTAATAATAAATCCATAGATGATCCAAAAACCATAACAAACCAGATAATTACCGTACATGAGCGATTCATTAGTCATTAATTGTTCAAGAGTTAATCAATCGTGGAAATGAAAGCTATCCACGGATATTAATTCCTGAATTTCTTGAACTGCCTATAAAAGGATGGCTTGGGACTCCTATTTCAGCGTTTTTGAAAAAGAATGGCGTCGTCTGGGCGGATCCAGGCCATCAGGGTCAGACGTCGATTCGGTTCAAAACTGCTATTATCCAAAGCGACGCAGTCGTCCTCGCTGTCGAAGAGCAGGGCTCCAGAGTTGTTTCCGTTGCGGTCAGCGGTCGTGGAGACTCCGGTCGAAGTATTGGTGTTTGAAGACAAAGCATCCGTTGCATTTCCATCCAGTGGGTAGTGCTCGATGAAGTAGTCGTCCAACGGGGGAAAGATTTCAAACATGACCCTCTGGTAACTACCTTCACCTTCATCGGCCGAGGAGTAGCTGCCCCAGACGAAACGCTTCAAGGTTGACGATTGTCCTGTGAATTTGGCCAGGAAGACCTCGTCGTTGACCAGGAATTCTGGTTGACCATTTCCGGCGGTTTTCCGCACCACGTAATCGTTAAAGGTACGTCGTTTACCATTGAGTGAGATGGCATCAGCCACGGTTGGCTCCACTACGGGGTCCCCAATCGAGTTGGAGCCAAAGGACAGCCCCCAGCGTCTGTTCCCATCGGCAAATCTGGTATAGATAGACGCATCGAGCTGGTCGCTCTTCTCGGTTACCATGATCCGTGTGGTGTATTGCCAGCCATAGGTATCGGCCAGGTTGAATTCTTGAGAGGTTGGAACGATTTCGTAGCCGCGGGTGCTGCCCGATTCGGTGCCATAGTCGCCCAGAGTCCAGGTACCAACTCCGGCTATTTTCTCCGAGCGGGTTCCCTGGTTGTTCAACCCTCCCGTGCTCGTCCATCCCGAGAGGAAGGGGGAGTTATCCTCGTTGTGCAGCGCGATGATGATGGCATCGCACCGTAAGTTTCCCAAAGTCAGGAGAATCGAAGAGTAAAGAAACAAATGCTTCACCGCAATTGGCAGGACTCGTTTTTTTGATACGAGCAGATTTAAGCGCAAGCAAGCGGGCACCTGAAGAAGTAGGAAGGCGAGTGACTACATGAGATATTCGGCACGCTTCTCATTTTAAGCGAGTCAATGAAGAGCCAACCTAGATCTGTAAAAAATTGATCCATTCTCTCGTCTAGTTGATTTTCGGAAGCGGAGACTCAGGCGGTAGCTGATTTAAAACAGGATTTTATGAAAGTAGGGGAGCGTGCTCTTTCGCCCTGGCTGTTCAGTCAGGCAGGTGGCTCCTCCAGAATGTGCTTCGCCGAGGGCGCTTAGCAGGGTGCGGATTTCGATGAGTGCTTCGCTGGCATTTGGATCTAGGCCAGTTTCTGTAAGTGGAATGTCTGCCGCGATTCGGTAACTGAGTGGAGTGGTTGTTTGTTGGATACAGCCGACATTGATTTCCTTGTTCAAGGTGTTGTGAAAGGCAACAGAAGATTCGTCACCTTTCTTTCCAGGAATGATGTTGATGGTCGTTACCTCGGTATGTTCACTGGTAGCAATTCGGAGTTCAATCGCCGATCCTGCCATGATACCAATCACACTGCTCTGTGCTGGATGAATGTCTGAATCGTTGACGGTGATGTCCAAATGTAAGTTGTCTTCATCTCGTGAGATCGATCCGGAAGCAGCCACCTCGCCTCTCATGTGAAGCTCAAATCTGGAGAGACCTGCGGAATCTTTTTCGAGTATTTTTCTTGGGCTTAATGAAAGCCCTTTAAGAAGGACTTCAGATCCATCTGTCTTGAGATCTATATCAATCGGTTGCTTAACGGCTGTCTGAAGCGAGACCAAAACAGGAAAGCTTTGGTTGGAGTTTGCGCTCACGTTAATCTCCATTGCATTTATACGTACCCCTTCGACTGAAGAAGTGAAACCGATTGCCGTGCAAATGGGCTCATTGCCTGGATTATCTATTTGGAGTTGCAGCTCATTGGTAGATCCCGCTTCAAACGAGAAAGTGCCCTGGGTTTTGAGTCGGGCGATGGCACGATCACCGGTTCCTTTGTAGGCGCGTCCCGTATTCTTAATCACCGGTGCAAATTCCCCCATGTATCCATCTTTCTGGTGCGCTTCGATCATCTCGTCGCACATGGCCCAGATCTTATCCAGTGTGAGTGTGGTAGAGGTATGAGGATCCATCATGACCGCCTGATAAATGTACTCCCGTTGTTTGGTGAGGGCCGCTTCTACGGTGAGGTCCTGCACGTTGACATTGGTTCGGCAGATAGCAGCGAGTTGAGGCGGTAGCTTTCCGATTTGAGTGGGTTGCAATCCATTGGCGTCGACTACTATGGGGACTTCCACGCAACAACCATCCGGCAAGTTGCTTATTAGATTCCGGTTCGGCACATTGCCGTAGATGACGATGGGGGCATTAGCCTCTTTCGCATGTATAATATAGGAACCATATTCTTGGGACTGTGGGGCCACTTCGAAGGACTTTCCTTCGACCTCTCCTAGGAGTTCCTTTTCCTCTTGTTGCCAGGTGGCAATGATGGCTTCGCAACGACGGCGATACTCGTCGATGGGTATGAGAAATTCGTCGATGACTTTGTCTCCATGATGAATGAAGTAGGGAACGTATTCGCTCTGGTGTTCACTGGACTCAGTAACGAAATAGCCAAGCCGGCGCATCATCTCGAAGCGCACTTTGTCTTGTATAACTGCAGATGGATCGTCGAGTGCCTTGAAAAGAAGCGGGTAGGCATCTTGTCCTTTGTAATTGAATTCCAGGAAGAAGGCCATGTGGTTGATCCCGGCAACTTTGTAGGTGACATCGTCGGAGTTTAACCCGGTGTAACTGGCCAAGGCCTGGGACGTGTGCTGAACTGAGTGGCAGAGGCCTACATGAGGAATGCCCGTGGCTCGATCGAGCGCCCAGCAGTTCATGGCCATGGGATTACTATAGTTCAAAAGCAAACAACCTGGCTGCGCGACTGTCGCAATATCTTTAGAAATATCTAGAATATGAGGGATGGTTCGCAGACCGCGGAACACGCCGCCGACTCCCAATGTGTCGCCAATGGTTTGTTGCAGTCCGTATTTCGCCGGGATTTCAAAATCAACCACGGTCGAGGGCCTGTAGCCTCCTACCTGAATGGTGCAAACAACATAGTGCGCACCGCGAATGGCATCGGTGCGGTCGGTGGTGGCAGTCACCCGTGCATCTACTGCGAGCACTTCGACCATTTTTTGAGTCATGATCTTTGCCGCCTTCAACCGCTGGGGGTTAAGGTCCATCAAGCAAATTTTGGAGTCTGCCAGTTCTGGAAACTGAAGAATGTCACCAATTAGTTTTTTGGCGAAAACAACAGAGCCGGCGCCAATAAGAGTGATCTTTCTTCTCATAATAGGTAAAATAATATCCTTTTGAAACTTATGCTGAAAGCCTACTTCTAATGTTGTGGTTTGGGAAACAAGATTCTGTTGTGCTTATAGAGAATATTTTGAATTGTGTCATTTGATCCGCAGACCCGGATTTAGTTTTTTCAGTTGCTTCAATCCTTTTATGCCATCGATGAATCGTATCATACTTATACTCACCTTCTTGGTATCTCCATTCACCGCCCAAATCGGGTGGGGTGAATCGAAACCCAACATCATCTTTATCCTGGCCGATGATTTGGGATATGGCGATGTAGGCTACCAGGGACAGAAGCACATTCTGACTCCTGAGATCGACCGCATGGCAAGTGAAGGCATGGTGTTCACCGACCATTATGCTGGAGCTACTGTTTGTATGCCATCACGGGGGACCTTGATGACCGGATACCATACGGGGCATGGAACCATCCGAGGAAATCCTACCTGGACGGTCAGTGGAAAAGCAGTCGATTTGACACCTGAGGATCAAACGGTCGCGAAGGAGATGAAGCGCGCCGGTTATGCGACGGGCATCGTGGGGAAGTGGGGCCTCTCAGAATCCAACCTCGATGGCATGCCGACGCGGCAAGGATTCGATTACTTCTTTGGTTATCGGACGCATGTCGACGCCCATCATCATTATTGGCCCTCTTTGTGGCGTAATGAATCAGTCATACATATTGATGGTAATGACTATATGAATACGGAGGGAAAGTATGTTCATGACCTGGTGACCAAGGAGGCTTTGAGCTATATCGAAAAGCACCAAAACGAACCCTTCTTTCTCTATGTAGCTTATGCATTGCCTCACTATGAACTCACGGTCCCGCAGGATTCAAAAGATCCGTATGAAAACCTGGGGTGGCCCATTGAGCCTCGGAAGAAAGCCCACTACCGGGATGATGAGGATGGCAATGTGGCATATGCGGGAATGGTCTCTCGAATGGACCGTGATGTAGGACGTATCCTGGATCATCTTGCCACGCTCGGATTGGAAGAGAATACCCTGGTGATCTTTACGAGTGACAATGGCCCCGTCTATGAGCGGAAGGATCGATTCTTTAACAGCAATGGCCCTTTGCGCGGTGGAAAACGCGATCTCTATGAAGGTGGTATCCGTGTTCCATTTGTGGCCCGTTGGCCTGGGAAGATTGAAGCTGGTAGTAAGACAGGCCATCCATCTGCATTTTGGGATTTTCTGCCCACTGCCTGCGAAGTCGCAGGAGTTGAAGCTACCGATAAATCTATCAATGGAATTTCCTATTTGCCTACCTTGCTCGGTCAAGGAGATCAGAAAGAGCATGAAGTGCTTTATTGGGAGTTCAACGAAGGTGAGGGCCCCATCCAGGCGGTTCGGGTTGGCAATTTCAAAGGCGTTAAATACATGGATAAACCAATGGAGCTTTACGATTTGTCCAACGATCTTTCAGAGGAAGAAAACGTGGCAGCTTCAAAATCAAAAGATGCAGCGCGGGTAGAAGCTATTCTTAAAAGCACCCGTACTGACAGTGCCGAATTTCCACTTACTCGACGAAAGAATCATGGGAAATTATAAGGGTTGACTATATTTCCCTTATCCCATTATCTACAGAGTCTACCGTAGACGATTCAAAACCATAGCCTTTGAAAGAAGCCAGCAATGGATCCCGGAAAGTTGCTCACTGCCTGGGTAAGCTTCGTTGGTAAGAAATTTAACTTTCTGAGACCATGGCATGCCCCCAGAAACAAGGGTGATAGAACAAAGAGCATCTTGCGGCAGCCTCGGAAGTAAATCATCCGAACAGTTTTTTTAATCCTGACAGTATCTCCGAAATCGATCGCGAAATCAAAGATCCCGCTTGCTGGCCCGGACCAGATGCCATTTCTACCGATATGCTGAACGACTGATGGTTTGGTGCTGAGGATCTTGTGACCACGCTTAGTGAGTTGTGCGACTACATTGTGGTCCCACTGTAAATCCACCAGGGAGGGGCGGATGGTCTCTTGGTAGACCTTGCTTTGGAAAAAGAAGTTTATGCCACCAATCGATTCTTTTTCGTAATAGGAGTCTGTTTCGTCGAGCGTCTTATGTTGGTAGGCGTTGAGCCCGGTAATAAGGTGGTCCTCATTCTCGGGCAATTGCTGAGCGAGCTTCTTCAGTCGACGGAGCCAGTTTAGTTTTACCAAAGCGTCTGAGTCCAGGTTGGTCAGGTATTGGCAATTAAAGTGATTTTCCAATAGGTCCCACCCGAATTTTAGGTTCTCATGTATGACGCAGTCCCCTCGGGTTTTTCGTATGGCTTTGATGACCGCGGTTCCCTTCATGTGAAAATCCCTGACCAGTTTTTGAGTGTGAGAATCTTCACTGCAATCGTCGACCAAGAGTACGAGGGTGTCGCTGAGATCGCTTTTGCTAAGAGCTGAGAGTGTGCGATGCAGGTAAGTGGGGCGGTTGAAGGAAGTTATCACGAGCCCGACTTCGTACTTACTTTTCAGGGGTTCAGCCGAAATGAGTAGTTCGAATACATCGCTCTGCTCTAAGTCCAGTTTGGGTGTTTTCGACATTTAATAGCTTATCCTGAAACTCTATCTAGAGATGAGAGTA
>CALJGU010000068.1 GCA_938075565.1 uncultured Opitutales bacterium
TATCCTAGTCCATACCACGCAATTTGTGGCCGTAGTATTTGCTACCAGTAATTCGATATTCCCGACTAAGCTATTTGAAATGGAGCTGGTACTTGCTTCCAATCAAACTTGAAACCCTGTGTAGCATGTGGTCACCGTAACTTGTCCTTGAAACCTCCAATTCCAACTTGGTGAGTAGCATTTATCTATAATAAGACCAGATACGCCAGGATCGGAATTTAGGGCTCCAGAAATTCCCGCAGCTGAAGAATTATCTGAATCCCCTAGGGAATTATCCTGCTTAAATGTAATATGAGCCAGAGTGTGATTCGTGCTCAATCCAGGAATGTTGTTCTCCGCTAAAAAATATCCAACCCCGATAAAATGGAGTTCCTTGTATATGCTATGACTTCCATAGCTAGATGGTGATCCGACTATAAGAAGGGTGTCACCAGGGTCTGCTTCTGTGATTGCCGATGCCAAGCTCGAATACTGTGCCACAGACCCGGCATTATTATCGACGGTTATTACTTTTGCGGAAAGAGGTATTAAGAACACGCAAAATACGAATACCAAGGAGAGTATCTTTTTCATGATGCTAAGTGAGTAGGTGATTATTTAATCGGCCGATACACTTACGTTCGGTCGATAAGAACGAAATTTCATTTTATTAAAATCTTGGACTAGAACAAGAGGTAAAGTCTTCAGGTTCACCGTTTATGGATGCCAGATAGCGGAAAACTTTAATAAGGGAATCTATTAGATAGCTTAAGCAATTATAGGCCATGCGGTCATTTGTGCATAAATCAGTATTATTCAGTCCAAATGAGAAATCCATTAGAAGGACAGGGCTTTCTATTATTGATTTATGGTAATTTCGTTAGGATGCTGGCTGATATATTCTGCCTACACCTATGCCTAAGAAGTTTCTTCGACCTTACCTAATTCTGATTTCTCTAATTCTTGGAGTTTCGACAAGCTACTCACTCGCTGTGGATAAGCCAAACATCTTGTTCATTTTTGCCGATGACCAAAGCTATGAAACCATCAATGCGCACGGCTATGACGAAGTTAGCACACCTCATCTGGATACATTGTCTGAGTCGGGAGTGAGCTTCTACAACGCCTACAATATGGGAGGCTGGAATGGGGCTATTTGTGTCGCTTCGCGCACGATGATGCAAACGGGTCGATTTATTTGGCGCGCGTATGAGGTAGATGACAAAACGAGTCTCCGGAAATTGAAGAAAAAAGGAGAGACTTGGCCACAACTCATGCAAGCTGCTGGCTATGAGACCTACATGAGCGGCAAATGGCACGTGAAGATTCCGTCTAAGGAAATATATCAGAACGCTGTGCATGAACGTCCTGGCATGCCCAATCAGACACCTGAAGGATACGTTCGCCCCATTGAAGGACAACCAGACAAATGGTCACCTTACGATAAATCGTTCGAAGGATTTTGGAAAGGTGGCAAACACTGGAGCGAAGTTTTAGCTGACGATGCTGAAGAATTTCTTGATGATGCTTCAAGGGACGAAAAGCCGTTCTTCATGTTTTTAGCTTTCAACGCACCGCACGATCCTCGTCAGGCGCCGAAACGGTTTGTCGACATGTATCCTCAGGAGGAGGTCAAAGTCCCTGTTAATTACATGCCATCCTATCCCTACAAGTATGAGATCGGGCTTTACAGGACCCAAAAGGAAGATGGTAGTTGGGCGATGCAGCGCGATGAAAACTTGGCACCTCATCCTAGAAGCGAATACTCAGTGCGTGTTAACAGGCAGGAATATTTTGCGATCATCTCCCATATGGATGAGCAGATCGGCCGTATCCTGGCAAAGCTCAAGGAAATCGGCGAAATGGATAATACCTATATTTTCTTCACTGCTGATCATGGACTCTCCGTCGGTCACCATGGACTCATCGGCAAACAGAACATGTATGAGCACAGTCTGAAGGTTCCCTTTCTAGTTGTCGGCCCAGATATCCCTAAAGGCGAAAGCCGTGATCAGTTTATTCATCTCCAGGATGTCATGGCAACGTCTCTGGAAATAGCCGGAGTCAATAAACCTGAGTATGTAGAGTTTAGCAGCTTGCTCCCTCTCATTGGCGATGCGAAACGTGAGAGCCACCTTGGGAACAGTATGTATTATGCCTACCAAACGAAGCTTCAGCGGGCTATTCGGGTAGGGGACTACAAGCTCATCGTATACCCACCGGTTCAAACCATTCGCTTGTTTAATATCGCGGAAGACCCCAATGAAATGCGGGACCTAGCTGGATTGCCATCAGAATGGAGTCGAATTCAGTCCATGTTTAAGGAGTTACTTAAACAACAGGAGCAAATGGAAGACCCACTAGACCTTAAATCGGTTTTTCCTGACTTGGCATCCCACTAGATTGCCGAACAAATTAGATTCTATTACGCTCCATATTAGCGATTTAGAAAAACCGCAGAAATCAGTTTTTAGGATTCGCCTGAAAAAGACTATTTCGCTACAGTTAACCTTCTTTTTCAAATAGCACTGTAACATTACTTCCAACTAAAACATCTAGAATTATGAAGACTACCCCAATTGATAGACGAAGCTTCGTTAAATCATCAGCCGCAGCAGGTGCTGGAATGCTGATCATGCCTAGCGGTTCCCTCTTCGGTCAGAGCTCGGCTAATAACAAGCTGAACATCGCCCTGATCGGTGCATACGGTCGCGCCAAGGCACACTACAATGTGCTAAAGACGCAAAACGTCGTGGCCATTTGTGATGTGCACGATGACATGTTGGCAAAAGCAGCCAAAGAGTTCCCCAATGCGAAGCGATACAAGGATTGGCGTAAGGCACTCGACCAACAGGATATCGATGCGGTTGTCGTATGCACACCCGATCATACACATGGGCACATAGCTTCCTGGTCTCTGAATCGTGACTACCATGTCTTTTTAGAAAAACCTTTGGGAAATTGCGTTCATGAAGCCCGTTACAATCGTCTGAAGTATTTAGACAAGAAAGATAAACTGGCAACTCAGGTAGGTACGCAACGTCATGCTGGTCCTAACTTTGCGCGTGTTCGTGAGCTCATCAAAGACGGAGCCATTGGTGAAATAAAAGATGTTCATGCCTGGGGTAATCGCGAACTTCGTTCACCGGGTTATCCAGAGCCAGCAGGTAAAGCACCCAAGGCATTGGATTGGGATCTTTGGATTGGGCCTTCTCCAATACATGGATATAGTGACGGATACTTTGCCGCTCAAATCCCTTCCTACGATCGCCCAGGCTCCAATTGCCTGAGTTGGAATCGTTTCTGGGATTTTGGTTGTGGGCAGATTGGCGACATGGGTGCACACACCATGGACCTGGTTTGGAATGCTCTAGATGCTGATTTACCAACGACTGCTGAAGCTAAAGGTGAAGCTTACAGTGATGAAACAGTTCCTGTAGATATGCATTCCTGGTTCATGATTCCGGCAAACGATTGGCGCGGAGAGATTCGCGTCAACTGGTGGCAAGGTGCCATGAAGCCCAAGATGCCTAACAAATTCATCGACGTTAGCAAAATCGGTCACGGTGGCATGTTCATTGGTTCAGAAGGAGCCCTGGTATGCGATTTCACAACGAGAGCCATTCTCCCATACGGCAAAGTTGCGGATATGACTTATTATGAGCCGCGGTCTAAAAAGAAAGTCGCACCACCTGCCAAAGGTTTCCAGGAAGAGTGGATTGATGCCGCCAAGGGTAACAAGAAGACCTCCTGTAACTTCGACTACAATGGTAAGATGATGGAAATGATGTTCCTTGGACTTACCGCTTTCTCTGCTGGGGAAAAACTCAAGTATGACGGCAAGAAAGGTAAGCTGATTGGTAACAATAACGCTTACAAACCGTTCAAGAAAACATATCGCGACGGTTGGCCGCTAAACGGCTAATTCTCCATTGCAAATAATCTTTTGACAGGGTGCGCAAACGCACCCTGTCTCGTTATCAGTCACTATTATCTCCCCATGAGTGAATCGTCTCCAAAAGAAGCTAGTCCATCCTCCGTACGTGAAGCCCCGAAAACATTCGGGGGAATCATAAAAGAACTCGGCCCAGGGCTGATCATCGCCGGTTCAGTAGTAGGCTCCGGTGAGCTGATAGCCACAACCGTTGCGGGAGCAGAAGCAGGATTCTTTCTTCTTTGGGTCATACTGATTGGCTGTTTCATAAAAGTATACGTTCAACTTGAAATAGGTAAATATACGGTACTGACCGGAAAGACCTCGTTGGCCAGCTTGGGGCAACTCAAGGGTTGGAAACCTATGGGCCTTCATTGGATTGCCTGGTTTGCCATGCTGGTATTCTTAGGGTCGATAGGACAGATGGGTGGAGTCGTTGGCGGAGTAGGGCAGGCGCTAACTTTATCTGCTCCTATTACTGAAGCCGGACGCGAGCATAACGAAGCATCGGATGCCGTGGTGCGATCCCAGATGGCGCATGTAGAGGGTATTGATCTTTCTGATACTACAGTTGTTCCCGATGTAATGCCCGAACCAGGTCCTGATATTTATATCTGGGCACTTATCATTTCAATTGGCACCGCAGTTATTCTTTACCTGGGGCGTTATAAATTCATTGAAAAAGCGGTGACGATATTCGTCGTCGGTTTTACAATAATGTCGATGGTGAATCTGTTAATGCTGCAAGGGACGGCTACCTGGGGGATAAGTTGGGGTGAGTTCTTTCAAGGATTGAAATTCCAACTCCCGCCCAAAGTGG
>CALJGU010000069.1 GCA_938075565.1 uncultured Opitutales bacterium
TCATCCCACGATCCGAACTCAGCCTCATAGGAACGTTTCTTACGTCGTTCGATGAAGCCGCCTACAATGATAGCCGCCTCATAGAGAAGGATCATAGGACCTGCCATCAAACCTTGCGTTATCGGATCTGCCGTCGGCGTAATAAACGCGGCCAGAATAAAGATAATTACAATAGCATACCGCCTGAACTGTTTGAGCATAGCGACGGATAAAATGCCGACATAGACCAAGATAGTAATAACCAGGGGAAACTCAAAGCTGAGCCCGATTCCAAGTACCATCCAGATTAACAAGCTCATGTAGCGGTCCGCAGCCCAAACAAGGCTGAAACCGAGAAGCTCGTTCAGGTAGATCGATACATTCAGAGCTGAAGGCACCAGCACCATATAGCTAAATACGCAACCGACGCTGAAAAGCATCAATGCGACAAAAGCTCCCGGCAATAGGGTTCGCCGTTCTTTTTTGTTTAAACCGGGTGCAATAAAGGAGGATGCAAAATACAGAATAAAAGGAGACGCCAAAGCAATCCCTCCCAAAAATCCCAGTTGAAGCAAAAATGAGAAAACCCCGAAAGGCGAAGTCGTTACCAGCGCTTCTGTAACACCATGGTTCGCCATGGCTTTTTCTACTGGGGTTCTAAGCAAACTGGTAATCTGTTGGAAAAATACCGCTACGAGAATAAAGGCTGCTAAGAATGCTGCAGCAGATTTAAATAGTACGACTCGGAGCTCCTCAAGGTGCTCAAGAAAGGTCATGTGCCCTTGCTCAATCGCATCATCCAATGCGGCAACATCTTCATCTTCGTGCACCTCAAGTTCGGTCACACTTTTTTCTACCTGACTGGCAAGCGCTGTCTCTTCTTCACCATGGTAGTACTCATCGTGGTATCCATCGCCATGATAATCATGATCGTCGTCCCAATGACTGTAGCCGTCATCTCCATCATGGTGGTAATCTGAGCCATCTTGCCCGGAAGCAGCATCCTCGTCCTTAGATTCTTTCTGATCCTCTTCAGAGTCAGCCTCATCCGTGGTGTCATTTTCCTCCTCAGAGCCCAACTCTGGCTCTTCGCCGGATTCGGCATCCTTCGCCTCTTCACTCCTAGGCTCGAGACCATCTTCTTGGCCTACATCCTCGGTATCTTCAGGTATAAACTCCGATTCTTCATCCTCGTCAGGCTCAACAGATTCGTCCTCCAAATCCTCAGCAGGATCGGAATCTTCAGCCTCCACTGTCTCACCTTCCTCAGAAGCATCCGCACCATCTTGCGGTACAAGCTCACCTTCTAAGGAAAACTCCTCCTGCTCTGAATGCGATGACTCATCACCCATCTTAGAGGGCTCCTCAGGGCCTTCATCCGGGGTCAAATCTTCGTCCTCATCGGGACTCTTTTTTCCGTCGTCTTCCATTTAAAAACGAACCAGAAAACAGTTTGAAATGAAAACGGCAACCCCCGAGTTGCTAGGGACATACATTACTCTCACCATGCTTCCTTAACCGTTGACAGAAAAACTTCCATTGGTTCAATTGCGCCCTTTCTCTCGGACTTGGAGGTTCTCCGAGAAACGCTTTCAACACTAAAATACATATACGACATGGCTAAAAAAGTCAGTAAGAAGCAAGTTAGAAAACCTAAACGCGCAACCAAAACTGCAAGAAAACCAAAAGCAGCCAAATACGTCTACTCTTGGGGCGGCGGCAAAGCGGATGGTAACGGCTCTATGAAAGCCCTCTTGGGCGGTAAAGGTGCCAACCTAGCAGAGATGGACCGTATAGGTCTCCCTGTTCCTGCCGGATTTACCGTTACGACGGAAGTCTGCACCTCCTACTACGATAACAATCGTCAGTACCCAGCCGGTCTCCAAGACCAGATAGTGCAGGGCATCAAAAAGATTGAGAGAGTCATGGGCACCAAGTTTGGTGACTCTAAGAAATTCCCACTGCTTGTGGCTGTTCGTTCCGGAGCACGTGACTCCATGCCGGGTATGATGGATACCATCCTCAACCTAGGCTTGAATGACGAAACTGTTCAGTCACTGGAGAATGCAACCGGCAACCCACGCTTTGCCTGGGATTGTTACCGTCGCTTTATTCAAATGTATGGTGACGTTGTTATGGGAGTTCAAAAACTTCCAAGCGAAGACCATGATCCATTTGAACTGATCATTGAGCACGCTAAGGCAGACCTTCTCGGAGATTCCGACGCAGAAGACACCGAATTTACAGCTGATCACCTGAAAGAAGTGATCGCTCGTATGAAGAAGCTCGTAAAGGACCGCACCGGACAAGATTTCCCAAGCGACCCATGGGAGCAGCTTGATGGAGCTGTTAGCGCTGTATTCGGTTCCTGGATGAATGACCGTGCGATTGTTTATCGCCGCAAGTACAACATCCCTGCCGAATGGGGCACCGCGGTTAACGTTCAAGCCATGGTATTTGGTAACACTGGAGAAAACTCTGGATCAGGTGTATCTTTCACCCGCGACCCTGCCACCGGTGAGAAGGTTCTCTACGGTGAGTTCCTCATGAACGCTCAAGGTGAAGACGTAGTAGCCGGTGTTCGCACACCAGACGCTGTTGCAGAACTTGAAAAAGTACAGCCTGCTTCCCTGAAAGAACTGAAACGCATCTGCAAAGTGCTCGAAAAGCACTTCAGCGATATGCAGGATTTCGAGTTCACCATCCAGGAAGGCAAGGTCTTCATGCTGCAAACACGTAACGGTAAGCGCACAGGTGTAGCTGCTGTTCGTATCGCATGCGAAATGGTGAAAGAAAGACTCATCAACTGGAAGACTGCTGTTACTCGCGTTCCAGCTGACCAGCTCGAACAAGTGCTTGCACCTATTTTCGATACCGCTGCCGTTAAAGCTGCTACGCAAATCGCTAAGGGGCTTCCTGCAGGTCCAGGTGCTGCAACCGGACGCATTTACTTCAATGCTGAAAGAGCGGTTGAAGCAGCTGAAAAAGGACACCGCGTCCTACTCGTTCGTGTTGAGACTTCTCCGGAAGATCTACGCGGAATGATCGCTGCTGACGGTATCCTAACCGCACGTGGTGGTGTATCTTCACACGCTGCACTCGTTGCCCGCCAAATGGGTAAGATCTGCGTTTGTGGAGCCGCCGAACTTCATATCGATTATGAAGATCGTACTTTGAAGGTTGGAAAGAGAACTTATCATGAAGATGATTTCCTTTCAATCGACGGAACTGCCGGGACGGTTTACGATGGAGAAGTAAGCACAGCTCCTTCCGAAGTCGTTCAAGGCCTCCTGAAGAATAACAAGAAGGCACAGAAGAGTGGCACTTACCAAAACTACACCAAGCTCATGGGCTGGTGCAAGAAGGTGACTCGCATGAGCGTTCGCACCAATGCGGATACTCCTGAGCAAACCACTCAAGCGATCGCATTCGGCGCAGAAGGTATCGGACTCACCCGCACAGAGCACATGTTCTTCGAAGGTGACCGTATCGACGCCATGCGAGAAATGATTCTTGCTGAAAACCTGAAAGCCCGTGAAAAGGCGCTCAAGAAGCTTCTCTCGCATCAGCGCAAGGACTTCTATGGCATCTTCAAGGCACTCAATGGCTTCCCCGCAACTATCCGCCTACTGGACCCACCTTTGCACGAGTTCCTACCTCACACCAAGGAGCAGCAACTCGACCTTGCACACAAGCTAGGTATTCCTGTGGAAAAGATCATGACACGCGTTCACGATCTCCACGAGTTCAACCCAATGCTTGGTTTCCGCGGCTGTCGTCTCGGAGTTATGTATCCCGAGATCACTCGTATGCAGGCCACTGCGATCCTCGAAGCTGCTGCACAAGCGCAGAAGCGAGGAATTAAGACCAAGCCCGAAATCATGATTCCGCTCGTAGGATTCAAGAAGGAGCTCGATCTGCAGGTAGCCATCGTTCACGAAGTCGCTGCTGATGTGAAGAAGCGCAAGAAACTACGCAAACTCGACTATCAAGTCGGAACCATGATCGAAGTACCACGTGGTGCATTGACCGCCGACGAGATTGCCAAAACAGCAGAGTTCTTCAGCTTCGGAACCAACGACTTGACCCAAACAACCATGGGTATGTCTCGCGATGATTCCGGTTCATTCCTCGGTGCCTACCAGGAAGAAGACATCATGTCGAAGAACCCGTTTGCTTCCATCGACCAGACCGGTGTTGGACAGCTTATGGAAATCGCCATTGAGAAGGGCCGCTCCACCAACCCCGATATCAAACTCGGTATCTGCGGTGAACACGGTGGTGATCCTGACTCGGTTGCATACTGCCACAGAATCGGTCTGGCTTATGTATCCTGCTCGCCTTACCGCGTGCCGGTTGCTCGCCTAGCCGCTGCTCAGGCTGCACTCGAAGACGAAGCTTAATCGCAAGCGTCTCAATTTCAAAAAGCCCTTCCCAATTCGGGAAGGGCTTTTTTCTTTACGGCTTTGACTCTAACATCCATTTCATACGATTCAAACGGCACTGTGAGGACGCAGTTGCCCTACCTACTTTTCCCGAGATGGTAGGGCCATCGCATCCCTGCGATGCCGCCGAATGACTCAAGAGATTCATTATTAGTCTGATGTTTGACGTTAGAGAAAAGCCCAAGATGGTAGAGCGCGCGCTGTTGATCGGCGTGCGCATTGCTGGCAAGACGGAAGACAACACCGACAATCTCCTGATAGAATTGGCCGACCTGGTAAACACCTTGGAGATCAGTGCCATGGAATCCATGGTTATTACCATCAGGAAACCGCATCCTCATTTCTTTATCGGGAAAGGTAAGGCCTACGAGATCATGGAGCACTGCAAAGAACAGGGTTATGACTGTATCGTGTTCGACGACGCATTGACTCCTGCTCAGCAACGCAATTGGGAAAGAGAATCCAAGCTCTGCGTCATTGATCGCCAGGAAGTCATTCTGGATATTTTTGCCAACCGCGCTCAAACCAAGGAAGCCGTTCTTCAGGTTGGGCTTGCCAGAATGGTCTACAGCTTACCTCGCCTCACACGCGCCTGGACTCACTTAAGCAGGCAACGTGGTGGTGGCACGAATATGCGTGGTCAGGGTGAGACTCAATTGGAGGCCGACCACCGAATTGTCCACGATCGAATCGCGACTTTAAAAAAGAAACTCGTAGTCGTGCGTGCTCAACGTGAGACGCAGCGTAAGCGACGGATGAAAAAGCCAGTCCCGTCAGCCGCTATCGTCGGCTACACAAACGCCGGCAAGAGTTCACTCCTCAACTTGATCACAGGAGCCAACATTTTAGCGGAGGACAAACTTTTCGCCACCCTCGATCCGACGACTCGACAGGTAATTTTACCCTCGGGTTTAAAACTCCTTCTCACAGATACGGTTGGATTTGTCCGCAAGCTTCCTCACAATTTAGTCGAGGCATTCAAAGCCACACTCGAAGAAGCAGTTGTCGCGGACTTTCTTATCCACGTGCTAGATGTGTCCAGTCCAGAGGTAGAGAAACACGCAGAGACCACTCTCGACGTCCTCAAAGAATTAGGGGCCGATGAAAAACGAATCCTTACTGTTTTTAACAAGGTCGACATCTGCGACGACTCATTCGCCCTACAGAGATTGCAGGCACAATTTCCCGATGCGGAGTTCATCAGCGTTTTAGAAAATACAGGTACCGAGCAACTTATCCGCCGGATGGATGAAGCTTTGGAAACGGATTCCACCTTTGGCGAATACCTATTCCCCTTCGATCGCTACGACTTAATCTCCCAACTACACCAAGCAGGTTGCGTGAAGGAAGAAACTACCCGGGACGACGGCATCTACATCAGCGGGTTCATTTCCCCTGCCCTGGAACCACGTGTCTTGGAGTTCAAGTTGAGCGGGAAATAAGTAAAATCCGGATCTTTTAATTATTTCTTTCGGTCGTTCTTGACAAAACTTCATTCTTGAGAGTCATTCTCAACTAGAATTGTGGCTAATTTACTTTCATTAAAGATCGGTCAGTCTGCACGGGTAACCCAAATCCGTGCGGTAAACCATATAGACCAACGCATCCTGTCTCTGGGAATCGGAGCCGACGTGATTGTGAAAGTGTGTAAAGTGGCTCCACTGGGCGATCCTATCGCAGTGGAAGTGGACGGCGCTCAGATCGTCCTGCGCAAATCGGAAGCGCAAGGAATTCTGGTCGAGCCAGTATAAGTTTATACGCCATGGAATCCGCCGTTTCACCAGCGCCTAAGCGCACCGTCCGCATCGCCCTAATCGGCAACCCAAACACAGGGAAGAGTACTCTTTTTAATAATTTGACCGGGCTTCGGCAGAGAACCGGTAACTATCCCGGCGTAACCGTAAGCCGAAAGGCCGGGACCATGAAGCTAAGCAACAGCACGGCAGAGCTCATTGATTTGCCTGGCACATATAGCTTATCGGCACACTCGCCCGATGAACGCGTTGTTATCGACGTCCTGAACGGCCGCTTCACAGAAATAGGAAAACCAGACATCATACTCTTCGTCGCCGACGCGGCCAATCTTCGCCGAAACCTGTTTCTGGCATCCCAAATTGCCACTTTAAAGATCCCCATGGTCATGATCCTGAACCAGTGGGATTCAGTAGCACCATCGGGACAACAGATAGATCTCAACCTTTTAAAGGGACGCCTGAAAGTTCCAGTGATTCCAACCATTGGAACCAAGAACAAGGGTACCCTGGAGATCATCGAAGCAATCGAAAGACTTCTTGAAGAACCACAATTTCTTCCCGAAATTCATTGGCCCAAATCCATGGCATCGGCAGTCGATCACCTGAAAGCCAGTTTGCCCTGTGTTGGAAATGAATTACTCAGTGAAAGCGAAACCCATCGCCTACTATTTGACACGCACTCTGCAGAAGTCAGTCGACTCAAAGTAAGCGCAGACAAAGCCCGCAAAGAAGTTAAGACCGCGCGCGAATTTCTGCGTAAAGATGGAATGAACCCGTTGGTCGCTGAAGCCATGTTGCACTACCGCCATATCGATGGACTCATCGGCGGCGTCGTATTAAAGGACGCACAGCTCGCCCATGGCGCAACAGAATCGATTGACCGTTTACTCCTACACCGAGGCTGGGGACTAGCTGCATTTGTCGGCATGATGTATGTGGTCTTCCAGGCTGTGTATTCCTGGGCAGGTCCCGTGATGGACATCATCGAAATGGGAAAAGTCTGGATTCAAGATCTTATTGGCCCTGCACTCGCAGGAACCCCGATGCTACAAAGCCTGATACTGGATGGAGTCATCGAAGGGGTCGGTGCCTTCCTGGTGTTTCTTCCCCAGATCCTCATTCTATTCGCATTTATCTCTCTACTCGAAGATAGCGGCTACATGGCACGCGCTGCGTTCATCATGGACAAACTGTTCAGTTGGTGCGGCCTGAATGGAAAAAGTTTTGTCCCTCTCCTTTCGAGCTACGCCTGCGCCATTCCGGGCATCATGGCGACTCGCACGATCGAGGATCCTAAGTCGCGATTGGCAACCGTGTTTGTTGCACCCTTCATGAGTTGTTCTGCTCGATTGCCCGTCTACATACTTTGCATAGGAGCATTCATCGAACCGGTGTACGGCCCATGGTGGGCTGGGTTCACCCTATTCGCCATGCACTTCCTCGGGCTCGCAGTAGCGGTCCCAACAGCTTGGGTAGTGACGCGCTTTGTTTTAAAAACAAAATCCCAGCCATTCGTCATGGAGCTGCCTAAGTACCGGGCTCCTCGCATGAAGGATGTTTTGTATCGCATGTGGCAGGCAGGTTGGGAGTTTATCCAAAAAGCAGGCACCATCATTTTCCTGATAACCATCATCATCTGGGCCAGTCTTTACTTCCCTCGCTCGGACGACAAAGCAGCGGATTTCCAAGCTAGTTTTGTGGCAGAAAAAGTGACCGAAGGAATCGGTAATGAAGCACAGGTGTTAGCCCTTCTAGAGGATGCCGATTCAGAGCTGGCTCATGAGTTCAATCTGTTCCTGGGTAGCTCACAAATCAACCAGAGCTACATGGGTCGCATCGGAAAAGCGATTCAACCAATTTTCGAACCAGCAGGATTCGACTGGAGAATTTCCATCAGCGTTCTGGCAAGTTATCCCGCTCGAGAAGTCATCATATCAACGCTAGGAATTATCTATAGCTTGGGTGGCGATGTTGACGAAGAAGACGGAAGCTTGCGCGCTGCATTGAAAAACAGTGAGTGGCAAGAGGGAGAAAAATCCAGCACCCCAATCTATACCGTTCCAGTCGTAATTGGGCTCATGGTATTTTTTGCCCTATGCTCTCAGTGCGGAGCAACCACCTCCATCATCGTCAAAGAAGCGGGATGGAAATGGGCGATCATTTCTTTTGTCTACATGACAGCTCTTGCCTGGATCGGCGCGGTGCTGTGTTACCAAGTCGGAACCAATCTCTTTTAGCGATGCTTACCTGGGATGCCATAATAGTTAGCTTGTTAGTACTTGGCGCAGCCACGTACTTGGGAATGCACTATTTCAAGAAATGGAAGTCACCGAAAGCTTGCGGCTCCGGAAGCTGTGGCTGCAGCCAACCCAATTCCAAACTGTTTTCCAAAAAGAAATCGCTTTAAAGAGCGCCACCGCAACAAGGACTCCCAAGAGGTGAGAAAGCGGACTGGCTTCGACCCCTTCTCCAAAGTGAGATACGAAAAAGGTACCTCCCAAAACAGTCTCCATCACCGGCTTTAGAACACTCGTGACGAAGGCGAATCCCCACATTAGCAACAACGCGCTTTTCTTTTTTAAACGGCAGAAGCTCATAGCTTGCAAACAGATCGCCGCAAACAAACTCATATCCAGGGCACTTAGTCCTCGATAGTAGTTCATGTCCGGCTGCAGAACCAACAAGGCCAGTGATATGGTCACCGGAGCCAATATAAGAACGCTTACCCATAAGCTTCTGCGCACCCATTCAAGAAACAGACCGCAGGCGAAAAAAACAACCACGTCCCACAAAAGATGCGCGGAGTTCCAATGAACAAAGTGCCCAGTAAACAAGCGCCAGTACTCTCCCTCAAGAATTAGCTCCCGGTCATACTGGAGTGCTGATGCAAAGGTATCGGGAAACAAAGCCAAAAAGCAGGCAGCTACCCCGATAACTCCACTTATCCAGGGTAGCTGCTTTGATTTATCTGCGACCTTTGACATTATCAGAGCTGTCAGTGGTCACACTGCCATGAACAAAATCGATGATCGGAATCGCATTGAATAAGTTGATCCCAAAGTAGCCTCGACGTTCACGTGTATTGCGATCCTGCTTTACCTCCATCGAGTGACTGGAACGCGGAACGGAACAAGAAGGAGTCGAAACAGTTGCACGAGGCGCGAAGCTTCTCACCGGCTCGTCCGCGAGCTTAATATTCCAAAATTGCTCGATAGTATTATCCAGAGAAGACCTCTGTTGAGCCAGAGGTGGATTACTCAATCCACGATCTGTCCAACTGATACGGTCCATTCTATTAGTCGCATTGGCGACATTGATTAAGCCAATTAACGCGACAACGATACAGGCTTTCTTCATTAGATTATTATATTTTTTCATGGTCCTTAATCCTTTTTATTTATTTGCATCCCGCTTTATCGTGACGTCATCGACCCAGAAGCTCCCGGGTTTAAGAACGTTGAGCTCAAAACGGATTTGTTTAAACTTACTGGGCACCGTGTATTTATATGAATAACGTTTCCAATTTGAGATCTGCTCATCGGAGCGAATGATTGTTTCCATCCGGCCATCAAATTCAGTCACAGCCCCAAAGTTCACAATAAACTCAGCCCCTTCATTCATAACCCAAAATTCAATCGTATAGGTCTCACCAGGAATTGCATCCCACTGTTGACTTAATCCAGGGGAATGCCATCCACCGACCGAGGAGCATTCACGAACGAAAAACTTCAACGATTGTTTCCCCGATTTGAATTCGGACGTGTCGACGATCAAATCATAGTCTCCCTCAGGAATTGTTTTAGGAGAATAGATCAACCAATTCACAGGCAATCCAGATTCGGTGACTTCAAAGCTACCGTTTACGCCAACAGTGTCATCCTCGATGGTTTCGCTAAATTTACCACATGCAACTAGCGAGATGCCACAAAGCGCAATTGTGATCGTGCTACAGAACCTGGAAGTCATCCTATTGCCCCTCCTAGAACAGCGACTGTTTTTTCGATGATCATAATCATGTCTTCTATTGATTGAATTAAAACTTAAGCAGCGAATGTTCGACGAGCAACCAGCGCTAGCAGTGCGACTATAAATACAGCCACCCATTCTGAGATGGAACCTGCGCCTCCTCCTACACCTCCATTGTAAGTGGGCGCAGGCGCATTCTCACTAAAAGCAGGCTTATTATTATCCACCCGGTAGTTGATTGTCGGTTGCTGAGCCCGCTGCATTTGCGCAATTTGTTCGATGTCAGTTCGAGCGAGGTTTCGTCGATCGATTCCATACTGCTCAAACTGCTCATCTGACAGCACCAACATAGAGGTGTAATCCGTTACCAGCTGATACTGTAGAGATAGATCCGAAATCGCGGACTCCGATTCAGAGGCATCGGTCAGTCCCAACCTCTTCTGCTGCTCAAGGAACTGAATTCGATTAAGCGCCCACAATCTCTCCAGCTCGGGATTATCGGTATCCAATTCGGGGAACTGAAAACGAGTCGTATAAAGTTTATCCTGCCCTGAGATTCGAGCAGAGATCTCCAAATCCGCTTCACCTCCGTCAGCATAGCGGCCAAAGAAAACCAACTGCTGACCACGGAATACTTTCTTTATCTGAGTCGGTGAAACATCGAAGGCATCAACACCACGGATCTTAAGGTCAAAATCATGAATGCTTTCGTGAAGCACTTTGCTTTTCGCCAACAAGATTTGCCCGATGATATCGTCACTATTTGAAACAGCCTTATAGTGACCACCTGTCGCATTGCAGACAGTCTCCATCAACGGCCAGTTACTTTGATTCCCTATAAGAAACCCGAAGAACCGTATATCCGATTGACTCATCAAGGCATCAAAATCTTTTGCATCAACAATCCCTTTATTGGTTACTCCATCCGTCACCAGGATCATACTGGTCACACGATCGCTATCCAAGGAATCCAAACCGCGCTTCAATCCGGAATAGAGATTGGTACCTCCTCCGGATTGAGCACGGTCAAGCAACTCGACTGCATGGTCTACTTGCTCAGGGGTGGCGGGCAACCAGGTCTTTGTCAGTTCGCGACTTTCATCATTAAACACTACGATCCGGAACCTGTCTTGAGGCCTAAAGGTTTTGATAGTCTGCTTCACTCCAGCAACCAAAGTCCCCAGCTTTCCACTCATGCTACCGGAGACATCGAGCACAAATATGTAGTCACTTCCCTGATCCAGCGGTTTCAGATCAACTCCGGGAGTTACCACCATCATAAACGTACCCGGTAATTCGGTACTAGCCTTAAAGAGGACAACTTCAATTCGTCCAGGCAGGTTATCCTGGAGGCGATAATACAAAACAAAGTCTTTATTCAAATCCCCACCCGCAGATTCAAACCGAGTGAATCGGCTTTGCTCCGATTCCCACTGAGTGGTATTAAACCCGGGAGTTCGAATGTCAGCGACTGGCCAAGCTGACTTAAATTCGACTTCGATACTTAAGCTATTTTGCACAGAACTGTTTCTCGACCAGAACTGAGGAATCACTTCTTCAGTTCCTCCTTCTTCCAAGGTGTACAAATAGCGACCGATACCATGGTCCAATTCCAGCGGCTCGTAGTAAGTGAATTGCAGTTTCACTTCACTGTTCGCAGGGATTGGGGCTACCCAAAATTCGAAATCACGGTATCCATCCTTCTGGGTCAAGCCAGCTTGGTTGCCCCTGGAGGTTTCCGCTTCGTAAATCTGCTCAGCCCTATCCTTCTCAACGACCTCCCCTTTCATCTCGTTGTCTCCAGCAAGAATAGTTACCTCAGAAAGGCTTCCCTGCTTCGGAACCGGAAAGGTATAAAGACCCTCAACGGAACGAGGATTACTATTGTAGAAGACCTGACTAACTGACGTTCGAGCAAAGCCATTCTGGATGGTCACGGATACCTGATGGTCGCGTATCTCCAAAGGAAGATCACCCGCTGCATTCAGGCTCAATGTGCCGGCAGCCCGGCTCTCATTTACGAATACGACCCCAATGACCAATAAGGCCAAAAGAGAGATTATCCGGGGAATGTTTGAAGTAAAAGTAGAGCTCTCTGGAGCCCCATTAGTGTTACTTTGATTTTTCATGGTGTGTTTTGATTCGAACACACCTATTGCACAAGCGATGCCAGTCTTAATTATTCATCCCTAAACCATTGTCCTATAACAATATAAAATATTGCCCTTTAAATATGATGCTTTCTAAGGCTATATTTAATAGACATATAATGATCTTCGCATGACATTTTATGTAATCCAAGAGTCTATGTATACTCAATCCCAATCCAAACTTGCTGAAAAATTAGTCCACATTATCTACTGCAATCCCTTCGGACCCGAGCGACAGGAACTAACGAAGGAGATTCTGGGCGACGATGCTCTCAATCGGAAACAGCAAGGAGCTGCCGCCTTTGAGCACCCGTCAATCATTGAGCAACTCCTCAATCTTAGCGACGGCCTCTTGAAATTGGGTCGAGAATCCATTGGCAAGGTAGTCAATCCATCGACTGACCCCAGCTGCAAGCTCTACGAACACCTCCTCTACTTCGATCTGTATCATCGCCTGGGCCCTTCCATGGATCTGTTCATCGCCAACTGCATCGACCAACCCGACAAGAACCTTGCATGGAATGATTATCGGATACTTGAAGATACCTATGATCACTTTCTTTCGGCACCAAATAGAAAACTAAAGCCGGATTACTCAAAAGAAGAGTTCGCTAGCTTCGTTTACCAAATTCGCAGGGCGTTTTATCATACTCAAAATTCTTTGGTCGGACGCTCGGAAGCCATGACCCAACTTCGCATTCGAGTTTGGAATTCGGTCTTCACTCATAACATGAAGCGCTACTTGCGTTCTCTATACCATCGTATGGAAAATGTGGTTACCCTCATAGAAGGACCATCCGGTTCAGGAAAAGAACTGGTAGCTCGAGCGATCGGTTTCTCACGCTTTATTCCATTCGATGCCACAACCAAGAAGTTCAGCGCAAACTATCGTCAGGTATTTTTTCCGATCAATTTGTCGGCTCTTTCAGAAACGCTGATCGAGTCAGAATTGTTTGGTCATCAAAAAGGGGCCTTTACCGGTGCACTTCAAAACCGTGCTGGTTACTTCGAGAGTTGCGGTCCTTATGGAACTGTTTTTCTTGATGAGATTGGTGAAACCGATGAGTCCATCCAGGTGAAGCTACTTCGTGTGCTTCAGACCCGGCAATTCCAGCGACTGGGCGATACAACCCCTTTGCGTTTTCAGGGCAAAGCGATGGCAGCAACTAATCGCAATCTGGAAGAGGAAATGCAAAAAGGACATTTCCGAACCGACTTCTATTATCGGCTCTGTGCAGACCGGATCGAAACACCGGCACTAATCTCCATGCTCGGCAACAAAAAGGAATTAGAGCTTCTTGTCTCGTTCGTTGCTGAACGAATAGCAGGCCCTCAGGAAAAGAAAACGCTGACCGAAGAAGTCACGACCTGGATAAACAAATCCATGCCATCCGATTACTCATGGCCCGGAAACTTTCGCGAGCTGGAGCAATGCGTGAGGAATGTGATGGTCAATGGAGAATACCGTGGACAACAAGGACACACGACCTCGAGTGCGGAAACAAGCTACACCCGAACCCCCACCTTAAACCAATGGATCCAGACACTCGTTAATCGCGAGTACACTAAAACAGCAAATCTAGCTCAAGTAGCCGAACGCCTACAAGTAGACCGACGTACGGTGAAGAAGTATCTGGATCTTAAAACCTAATCTTGAGCTAGAGCGCTTTGAACAACGGCTCTATTTCCATCTCCGGAACTTTGACCAGTCCCTTGTCCGTCAGACGAATCTCAGGTATCACTGACAGCGGCAGTAAGTTGAAGCCCATGTAGGGTAAAGTGCATCCAGCTGCTACCCAGACTTCCTTAACCTTAGAAGCGGCCTCAGCTACCTCAGGAGCGCGTAGATCAGATATCAATCCTGCAATAGGCAGCGGAATAAACGCTTCCACTTCCCCACCCTGCACAACTGCAACCCCACCATGGGAGTTTCGAATTGTTTCAACCGCGAGAGACATGGACGCTTCATCGTGACCCGCGACAATAACGTTGTGCGCATCATGCCCGACACTACTTGCCACAGCCCCTTCCCGCAGACCAAAGTTCTGCAAAAAGCCATAAGCGATATTCCCCTCCACACCATAGCGCTCGATCACCGCCATGTGGCAGCAGTCATTATCTTTAACGAATGCTCCCCAATCAGTGGAGCCTCGGTCCAAGTTAGCTTTTCTGTGAAGGGTTACGATACCAGGTAACTCCGTTCTTAATACGGTTACCTCGGTGGCAACTTCAGGAACGTCAGGAATTAATTTAGGCTCAGCAGGCATATTGACCGTCTGGTATGCCTTTTTCGGATACTGGTAACGATGATTGCTCAATTGCTCATCTAAAACGGTAGTCACTTTGCTATCCTCAACAGCCAGTTCTCCACCATACCAGGTATTGATTACTTTCAGATCATCGTTCAGCAAAACCATATCAGCTCGCCGCCCATGACCCAATGCACCAAAATCACCATCCATGGAATAACGAGTCGCCGGGTGCAATGACCCCATCGACCAAGCAGTAGGGATATCGATCCCTGCTTTGATCGCCTCGGTCACGACCCAGTCCATACCAAAGGTAAATAGGTCGTCCGCATCGCGGTCATCGGTGCACACACAAACCCGTTTGGTGCTAGCTCCAAGCTCGGTCACTGCCTTGATGGCCTCAGGCAAACTGTGCCAAGGCGTGGTTGGAGGACCACCGCGCAGGAACACCCAGATGCCCGCCTCTAAAAAGTCATCCGCAATATCGCGATCGATCGCTTCGTGCGTATCGGTTACTCCGCTCGCGGCATAGGCAGCCACAAACTCGCGACCGTAGATATGCCCACTGACGGGCCTACCTCGCTTCAAGGCTTCCTGGATCACTCCATGCGAACGATCGTCTCCGAAACATACAGGCACAAAGTCCATCTTCTCACCTAAGGCCACAATCTCGGGCCAGGCATCGAACATGGCACCCGCTTTGTGAGGAGTCAGATCCCCGCCGCAGGTTTCCATTTCAGCACTGGTAGCAGGAATAGTACTCGGCAGTGTGAGGAAAATATTTAGAGGAGCAACTCGAGCATCCTCCAGCATCCATTCAATACCTTCCGTATCACTCACATTACCAATTTCGTGGCTATCGCAAAATATAGTCGTGGTTCCGTTCAACAAAGCAGCTTCCGCATAAGCACAAGCCGTCATCATGCTGCTTTCGATATGGATGTGTGGATCCACCAACCCCGGAGCGAGGATACCGCCGGCTACGTCGACTTTCCTGGCGGAGCCTTGATGACTACCGGCCGGCTTGACGGCTGCTATTCGTCCATTGGAAATCCAAACTTCCTTTTCCGACAACATGCGCTCGGTATAGGTGGACAGAATACGTGCACCGGTCACAACCAGATCCGGTTCGATCGTTCCCGATGCAACACCGGCCAACGTTTGAGTTAATGAATGAAGTGGAGCGACGCTAAATCGATTCATGAGTATTAGCTAAGATTGAGATTCAGATATGTTTTCCCGTAGTCATAAGTCACGGCTTGGCTCGAACGAGCGACCGACTTCCAGCCATCGTTTTCAAGTTTGTTTTGGAATGCCATGACATCAGCGTAGTATTCCGAGAGAAGTCTATCCTTTGTTTGATCATCCAGGAATGAGTGCTTCAGGCTGTTTTCCCCGAGAGTGATCATCTCTTTCCACGTCAGATTAAAACGACTAACTGCGACAAAGTACTCATCGGTCATATTGGAATGCCACATGCCACGATCATCTGTATTCAAGCAGCAAGGAATTCCCTGCCGCATGTAGATGGGGAATGGATGCTGATCCAAGTCAGGCGTATAGCCGAGCAGGTGATTACTGATTAGATTGATTTCGATGAGGAAATTTTCACCCCGCATCATCTGCATGGTCGGAGGATCTCGAAACAGATTGATACCGTGACCAATACGAGTCGCTCCCAAACGAAGCGTATCAAATATGTGCGTATCCTTTTTCTCAGCTTCACCGGCATGAATGGAGATACCCACACCAGGAAACTTTCTGATCATACGGTCAAATACGTCGGTGAACTTACTGGGGTAGCCGCGGTTATCATCCTCTCGACCGGCCATATTAATTCCGAGCCATAGTTCAGGATGATTGTAGGTGTATTCGAAATACTCTTCGACTCCCTGGATCGCATCCGGGGAAAAGCGTAATACAATTGTTTGAAAGCGCACTAATACACCCGTCGCCTTTGCATCGGGCTGATCAAAACGGTCCAGCCACATTTTTGTGGCCTCATCCATGGTGATCACATTCCCCTTGGAATCATACCAACCACGAAAGCGCGATTGAATCTCCATGTAGCGGACACCTTCAGCACCAAACCGTTTCATATTCTCCACGGTCAGTTCCATCATTACCTCGATCGAGACCAAGACGTCACCCAGGCGATTCCAGATGTATTCAAAGAACTCATCACGTCCTTCGCCTTCATGATCGAGAAACATGGCGTTCATCCAGGCCCGCTTTTCTTTGTCATTAAGATCCGCCAGGGGCTTAAAGTCGTTTTGCAAAGAAGTAGTCAACTTGTCATAAGAATGCCCTGCAATAGTCACCCACCCGGCTAAACTCCTTGAGTCGGTATGGTGGCCCACTTCAGCGAGATTCAAAGTCGAAATGCGCACGCGCGTATAAAACGTCTGTCCACCGTTTCGCTTGGAATCAGTGGTAATATCCCAAATCATTTCCGGCAACATACCACCACCCAGGTGATGGTGAATGTCTCCGCCCTTAGGTAGCGCATAGAGCACACGGTAAAGATCCTCCTCGGATGCCTCCTCTTTCACCTTTTTCCAAGCAGCCTCGATCCCGCCTGAGTACCGTAACCTTGCAGAAGCATTTCTGCGTCTACCTTCGATCATCATTCCTGAGGCCGGTGATTGGGACGTCTCCTGTGCGGTTGCTCCACGAGACCCTGCGAATAAACTACCCCCTAATGCGGCAAGAAAGCCATGCCCGAGGAATCGCCGACGGCTGGAAGATATCTGATCTTTGTTTCCGGTTACTTTCTTGTTTTCCCCGAAAATCCTTTGTTTCAATTTTTCTAATCTCATTCGTATAAGTATCCAAAGTTTGACTACTTCAATCCGTAATACACCAGGAACAAGGCTGCTACCAGATAGCTGAATATCGGCACCTCCTTCATACGGTTGAGTAATATCATGACAAAAACAAATACAACCAGTCCTATCCCGATACCTTCCGTGATACTAAAGGTAAGAGGAATCATCAGCATCGTGATAAATGCCGGTGCCACTTCGGACAGGTCGTCAAAATTCAATTCCTTGAGCCCTTGAGCCATAAATACACCCACCATGACCAGAGCCGGCGCAGTCGCAACAGCAGGGACAATGGTTAGAATCGGAGTGAATATAAGCGCCAAAAGGAAACAGATTCCGCAAGCCACCGCAGTCAGCCCGGTTTTTCCACCAGACTCAATACCCACTGCTGATTCAACGTAAGAAGTCGTCGTTGAAGTTCCGAGTAAGGCTCCTCCCATGGTTGCAATAGAGTCGGCAGTAAGCGCTTTACCCATGCCCGGCATATTTCCATTCTCGTCGAGAAGTTTGGCCCTGCGGGAAAGCCCGACCAAGGTGCCAATACTATCGAAGAGATCGAGAATCAGGAGGGTTAAGATGATCGGAAGCGCGGCCGCTAAATTTTGAAACGGGAACAGAATATTCAACTGCATAAAGGTTTCGCCGATTCCAGCTGGCGCTGAGACCACTCCAGAGGGCGTGGCTGTAATGGCCGATCCCCCACTCGTAACGAAAAAGCCGAGGGCGGTGATTCCTAAAATTGAAAAAAGGATAGCACCTGGAAACTTTTTCACCGAAAGCACAGTCATGAGAATGACACCGATAACGACAAGGATCGATGCAGGGGACTTCAAACTACCCACTGCTACTAGTGTGGCATCGTGGTTCACTACAATGCCCACATTCTTGAGCCCGATAAAGGCGATAAAAAATCCGATCCCAACTTGGATTCCCACCTTCAGTCCATTCGGCAGTGATGCTGCTATTTTTTTCCGAAGCCCCGTGACCGAGAGTATCAGAAAGACCAGGCCGTTCCAGAATGTCAGGGCCAAGGCGTCCTGCCACCGAACCCCCATGCCAAGACAGATCACGAAGGCAAAGTAGCTATTCGTGCCCATCCCTGGCGCCAAGGCGATTGGGTAATTCGTCATTGCTGCCATGAGAAAGCACCCAAAAGCTGCAGCGATTGCGGTTACAGTTATGAGAGCTTCTCGCGGCATTCCAGCCTCACCCAGAATAGAGGGATTCACCACAAGGATGTAAGACATTGCCGCAAAGGTAGCGATTCCTGCGAGTAGTTCTTTACGAACCGTACTGCCTTGAGAACTGATGTTAAAGAGTTGATCGAGCCATTTCACAATTAGATTAGAGCAAATAAAATGCCGGGGTTGCAAGTGCGGCATGGAATCTGCCAATATTTTTCTCATGCGTCATATTTTATGCTTATGCCTACTCCTATCAGCACTGGTTTACTCAGCTTGCTCAAACTCATCCACCCAAGATGCCCCGATCCCCATCAAGGTGGTTGTGGTAGCCATGTTTGAAATCGGCGAAGTCGAAGGAGATCGACCAGGAGAGTTTCAATACTGGGTAGAACGATTGCCGCTTCATGAAACCCTCGACTTCCCACAAGGCTACTCACCACTCCGCTACAATGCAGAGAAAGGGATCCTGGGTGTCACCACCGGCATAGGCACTCAATTTTCGACGGCCACCATCATGGGACTGGGCATGGATCCGCGTTTCGACCTATCCAATGCCTACTGGCTCGTTGCGGGTATCGCCGGAGGAGACCCAGAAGACACCTCACCGGCGGATGCCGTGTGGACCGATTGGGCCATTGATGGCGACATCGGTCATGAGATTGATCCCCGTGAAGCACCTGAAGATTGGCCGACCGGATACATTCCGTTCCGCAATAAATCTCCCTACCAAATGCCATTGCCCGCAGAGGATCAGCATTGGGGCGTGCGCTATAAGCTGAATCCAGGACTACTCAACTGGGCCTATGAACTGACCAAGGACATTGAATTAACTACCAGTGAAGGAGCAGAAAACCTAAGACTCAAATTCAAGGATTTTGATGGTGCGCAGCATACACCCCGTGTTCGCGTCGGAGCCCACCTGGCCGCCGCGACTTACTGGCATGGTGCGCTGTTGAACGACTGGGCTAACGGCTGGGTGGATTACTGGACCGAAGGTGAAGGAGACTACTTCACATCCGCCATGGAAGATACCGGAACCTTGCAGTCACTTACTCGCCTAGACAAAGCAGGTAAAGCAGACCTGGAGCGAGTCATGGTTCTAAGAGGTGTCACCAATTACACACGCCCCATCGACAGTGTTTCTGCCTACGAAAGCTTAAAAGGCGAAACCGTAGGGCACTACTCCGCTTACATGCCTACTATGGAAAACGTATTTCGAACTGGTAATCCGATCGTCCAGGAAATCGTGGAGAATTGGGAAAGCTACAAAGATACAGTTCCTTCAGGTAAATAGGTTTCGATCACACAATGACTCACGATCAAATGCTCGCCCATCTAAGGGCGGCCAACACCGAGGCTTTAAACGCGCTACAAGAAGGACATATGCCGTTTGGGGCTCTCCTCATTGCCCCTGACAAAGAAACAGTCCTACTACGCCAGGGAAACATAGATACTGTTCGCCACGCTGAAAACGAGTTAGCTCGACGGGCTTCCAAACTTTATGAGGAAGACTTCCTGTGGGATTGCACCCTGGTGACCACCATCGAGCCCTGTGCCATGTGTGCTGCTACACAATACTGGGCCCACATCGGTCGCCTAGTGTATGGAGCCTCGGAAGAGGCGTTAAAATCGATGACAGGGAACCATCCCGACAACCCTACGATGAGCCTGCCTTGTCGCGCCGTATTTGAAGCGGGTCAGAAAGACATCCAGATCCACGGACCATTCGAGGAGCTGAACGATGAAATTCTAGAACCGCATAAAACCTGCTGGAGCTATGAAACTAGTCAGCTGGTTTATCCTCCAGGTCTCCTTTCGAAGTCCAATTTCCGGTAATCCAATATACGACCAGGTAAACGATAGGAGTATCGATCAAAGCAACCAACAGTTTTAACAGGTAGCTGCCCAAAATCAATTTCGGTAGCACGTCGTTCGGAATGACTCCGTAGAATGCGATAATGAAAAAGATCGACGTATCCATGAGCTGGGAACCGAGAGTGGATACATTGTTTCGGAGCCACAAATAACGAGGGCCTGTCTTTTTCTTCACCCACTCAAAAACATAGACGTCCCACAACTGCGCGCAAACCGTTGCGACAAGCGAACCTGCCACAATACGAGGAGCACCGCTGAAGAGTGCACGATAAGCTTCATTGTGCTCCCAGCCAGTAGCAGGAGGCAGCTTCACTCCGATATATAATAAGAGGGTGGCTAGAAGGTATACCGCAATACCGACATACACCATCATCCGTGCCCGCTTCGCGCCCCACACTTCTGCCACTGCATCGGTACAAGGAAACGTGAAGGCATGAGCGAAGCTACCAAATCCAAATGCCAGCACTCCCAGCCCCAGCCAGGACAGATCCAATGGGACCAACTTCACGGTCAACACCTGCAAGATTCCCCAGAACCCTACATACAGGCCAAAGAGAATTAAAAATTTCTGCTCTTTAGGATCTTTCAATGGCGGTGAAGAAGAAATGTGATTCGAGAACCTTCAGAATAAATCTTTGAAGGCCAAAGTGATCTGAACCTCAGTGGAGGTGTCTAGCGGAAGTCCCGAAGTCGATACCGCTACCCGAGCGTGTTTGCCCGCTTCACCGAAAATTTCTACCAACATGTCACTGGCCCCATTGATTACAGCCGGAGCTTGAGTAAACCCATCCACCGCATTCACAAAGCCGGATAGGAGCAATATTTTGTCCACACGGTCCAAGTCACCCAAGGCAGCTTTCATGACAGCGATGGCGTTCAAGGTGCAAACCCGGGCAGCTTCATAGCCATCCTCCACCGTTTGAACATCCCCGACTTTTCCTGTGTGAGTAAGGACTCCATTTACCATGGTAATGGCACCTGCAATGTAGAGCGTATCGCCATGCATACGATAAGGCAGGTAGTTTCCTGCTGCTGCAGGGGCGTCGGGTAGTTCTAATCCTAGTTCTTTTATTTTGTTTTCGATATCACTCATGGTTCTCTAATAGAACTACACAATTAGGAATCGGCGACAAAGAATCCACCGAAAATAAAACACATGAACTCCCAAAGCTATTGGTCCATTTCCGAATGGTCGACAAACAGCCGCGAAAACCCGCAGGCGGCCGCCGAGCATTTCTTTTCGCACCTGGACCAACAGCCGAAGGACCAGCGAGCGGCGGCGATTGCAAAGACACTCTCAAAAGAGCAGTTGGTAACCGCCTTTGAGAAATCAGCCCAAGATGACGGACCTCTTTCCGGAGTACCCTATCTACTGAAAGACCTATACGACGTAGCTGGCTGGGAAACCAACGCCTCTTCCCTCTTTCTCAATGAACTGCGCGGTACCCCGACTCAATCCAGCGCGCTAGCCAGGTCGTTGGACCAAGCGGGCGGTGTATTTACCGGGAAAACCCACCTGGTTGAATTTGCCTATGGCATGGAAGGCAGCAATTGCCATTTCGGTGACGGAGTTCATCCCCATTTCCCAACCAGGATCTCGGGCGGCTCAAGCAGCGGATCGGTCTGGGCAGTGGCCAACGGCCTGGTAGCACTCGCATCAGGATCGGACACCGGTGGATCTGTTCGTGTCCCTGCAGCCTATAACGGTCTCTATGGCATTCGAGTCACTCCCGATCATGCCTGGTCGAAAGATGGCTGCTTCCCCCTGAGCCCCAGTTTCGATACGGCTGGCTGGTTCACACGCTCGGCTGAAGATCTGCTGATCACGCTGGAAGCGCTGTTTCCCAATTTTCCCAAAGATGCTGCTGCGCCCAAAGGTCTAGAGCTACTCACCAACTACTCGTTTATTGACCAGCATCTGTCTACCCCACACGAGAAAGCCATTTCCGGACTGCCACTCGAATCAAACAGCGAAGCAACTGATCGGCTGCTTTCCCTTCCCGACCTGGTGAACGCCTACCTCGTCACCTCCAGTCACGAAGCGTTTGATGTTCATAAAGAATGGCACGAGGCAAAGAAGGAGCACTACGATCCGCAAACCTGGGAACGAGTAGCCAAAGGGAACACCTGGAAGCCTTCAGAACTTGAAGAGGCCGCAGGAATCAAATCCCAAGTGCATACATTTTTTGCTGACGTATTCGCAGACTACGATTTTGCAGTACTACCCGTCGCTCCCTGTCCGGCTCCTCTCCTGGGTGAGGCAACCGAACTCCGTGAAGCTCACCTGCGCCTGACCACTCCTGGCAGTCTGGGTCAATTGCCTATACTCACCGTTCCCTATTTCTTGGAATCGGGTCTGAGTGGCGGCCTACAGATCATCGTCCCGGATCTAAGCGAAAAGTCCCTGTCCATCTGGAGGCATGTTTTGAATGGTTGAAGAAAACGCTATTGTTCAGCTCAAGAAACTGAGCAAACGCTTCGACCAGGATCAAGACGTTCTAAGCGACATTGATCTCGAGGTGAAGGAGGGAGAGTTCATTTCCTTCGTAGGACCTAGCGGTTGCGGAAAAAGTACTCTATTGCGAATGCTAGCCGGTCTCACCTCTGTATCCGAAGGGGCATTACTCATCGATGGCGCAACACCAACCGAACCACGGGACGACCTCTATTTAGTATTTCAAGAAGCCAACCTGCTACCCTGGGCCCGGGTAAGAGAAAACGTAGAACTGCCCATGAAGCTTCAGGGGAAGCCCAAGATTACTCGACAAGCCGTAGCGGATGCCATAGTTGAACTCGTGGGGCTTCAAGATGCTGCTGATCGTTTCCCACGACAACTTTCCGGTGGCATGAAAATGCGTGTATCGATCGCACGCGCGCTTTCGGTATCGCCTAGAATCTTATTGCTCGATGAACCTTTTGGAGCATTGGACGCAATCACCCGCAATCAACTCAACGAAGACCTGTTGAAAATCCGTGAGAAGGATCCTTTTACCGCCTTCTTCGTCACTCACTCAGTTGCGGAGGCCGTATTCCTGTCCACGCGCATCGTCGTGCTTGAAAGTAATCCCGGACGAATCGCCGACATCATAGACGTCCCCCACTCCTATCCGAGAACAGTAGAGTTCAGAGAGAGCCCTGAGTATTTCGACCTACTCGCCCGAACGAGCAAATCGCTCCGTCAACAGAAAGGCGAAAGTGAATAGTTCCGTATTCAAATCCTGGATATACCCTGCAATTTCGGGAGGCGTGCTCCTTTTGATCTGGATGCTTGCTGGAGAGATTATCAAACACAACAAAACCGGCAGCCTCAGCGAAGAGCAGGCAGATAACATTCGAAGAGTCATTCTCCCTTATCCGACTGAAATCTGGCAGGCTACAGTTCAAGAAAGATCCAATTTATTTCCAGCAGCATATAATACACTTAAAGCAGCAATCATTGGATTTTTATCCGCAATTGGAATTGGACTGGGACTCGCGATACTCCTTTCTTCGTCAAAAGCGCTGAAGAGATCCCTCTATCCTTGGATACTCGTTATTCAAACTATTCCCATAATCATCCTGGCACCCATCATAGCTATTTGGCTTAAGCAAGGGGCTCATAGCGTGGCAGTTGTTTCCTTTTTGATAAGCTTCTTTCCCATTGTCGCAAACACCACAATGGGACTGACAAGTACAGATAAGAATCTCCTAGAACTATTTGCCGTTAGCAAAGCCTCTATGTTACAAGAAATTTTATTTCTCAGATTTCCATATGCGCTTCCTCACTTTTTATCCGGAGTTAAGATAGCGGCTGTTTTAGCACCTATAGGAGCGATTGCTGGCGACATCTTTGTAGGGACTTCGGCTGGTGGACAGGGAGGGATTGGTTTTCTTGCTATTCTGTACAAGGGAGATGTTAACACACCGGCATTATATGCTTGTGCGGCATTGGCATGCCTTATGGGCTTTCTTTTCGTGGGACTCGTCAACTATGTGCAATGGCTTTTATTGCACAATTGGCACGAATCGTCCTTAGATGGCGAAGCATGAAGCGACCATACTTTTTTATAAAGCACCTATTCTGGCCAACACTGACAGTGATTGGCGTAGGGATGATAGGTGGCTGTGGGAAACAAGAAAACACTCAAGGAAGCTCCCTCACCAAGATCGTATTTCAAACCGACTGGTATCCTCAACCTGAACACGGAGGTTTCTACCAAGCCCTGGTGGAAGGTTATTATGAAGAGGAAGGCCTGGAGGTAGAAATCCTGCCCGGAGGCCCCAATACGGTGAGCGCAGAAAAGGTGGCCCTCGGCCAAGTGCAGTTCGCCATGGGTAAGACCAACGATATCATGATGTATATTTCCCGGGGAGTACCGCTGGTCATGGTCGGTGCTCTTCTGCAACACGACCCGCAGGCGCTGTTGTATCATCAGGAAAACCCAATCAACGATTTTAGAGACCTAGATGGGAAACGCATCATGGTCGGTCCGGGTAGTGCCTTCATCGATCTGATCCGAGAAAAGTACCAGATCGATTTCGATATCATCCCGCTCGATTACAGCATAGCTCAATACCTTTTGGATAAGACCTTCATCCAACAATGCTACATCACCAGCGAGCCATACTTCGCCAGGAAACAGGGCGCCAATCCAGGCGCACTACTCATCAAGGAAAGCGGTTTCGATCCTTACCATGTGTGGTATGCACGTACCGACTACGCGTTGAGTAATCCCGAGATTATGGAGGCGTTCAGCCGCGCCAGTATCAAGGGGTGGAAGAACTACCTGTTTGGTGATGCAAATAGAGCGAACCAACTACTTAAGTCACTTAATCCCAAACTAGACGATGAATTCATAAGGTACTCAATTAACGCGATGATTGAATACAACCTCGTAACAGGATCCACAAAAGATCCAGAGATGATCGGTCACATAGACCCTGCTCGTATTGAAAGAGAAATTGATCAGTTGATCAAACTTGGACTTCTATCCACGCAACTCAAAGCAGAAAACATCATCCATCAGAGCTCGCTAAATCATCCAACTCCTTAAACGAGTTAAACATAGACATTAGTAAGTACCTCGAAACTATAGATTGGTTATCAGTACATGCTTAGAAAACTAAGACAATTATTCAGATCCTCCGGGTCATCCAAACCAAAATCCTCGAAGCCAAAACTAGAGGGCTATTTGTATGATGAGATCCAATTCCTAGTAGACCCATTGAATAATGCTACTATTAATTATTCAATAAATGTCAGCCTACAGCATAAACACATCTATGTAGAAACCCCTAAAGTTGCGTGCTCGAGCATCAAAACCACGCTGCAAAAACTTGAATTAAATCAGCCAGACATAAAAGGATACTCTGAGAGCTTCGTGTCATTTTTGGGGTTCGGGGAAGATGGCGTGCCATCCGAAGCCTTGGCGAAGGATGGCAGCCCGACAAGGACTTGAACCTTGAATGCCTGGACCAAAACCAGGTGTGTTACCAATTACACCATCGGGCTACAATAATGGCAGGTAAGGTGGTAAGATTTTTTTGGCACGTCAAGTACTGAAAGCAGGCGAATATGAGGACTCACTTCTGCTCACAAACCAGCGATTCCGAGGGATAAGTTAGAATCTTTCCTTTTCAACCATTGACGACCCACCAGGGATTCACCTACAAGAGGGCTTTAATGCAAACAGACTCTTCTGCGACCCACGAACTGAAGTATAAACGCATCATTCTCAAGCTGAGTGGTGAGGTATTAAAAAATCCCGATTCCGGTGATCCTATCGATCCCGAGATCCTGCTGAGAATTTGTAAACAGCTGAAAGAAATCTGGGAATATGGGATGGAAATCGGCGTCGTGGTGGGCGGCGGAAATATTTTCCGCGGGCTCCAAGGCGAAGGCAAAGGCGTTGCCCGAACCACCGGCGATTACATGGGAATGCTGGCCACGGTAATAAACTCCATGGCCTTGATGGACTGCCTGGAAAAGTTGGGCGTGGTCACCCGAGTGCTTTCAGCCATCCGTATGGATGCGGTGGCAGAACCCTACATTCTCCGCCGAGCGACCCGACACTTGGAACGCGGACGCTTGGTCATCTTTGGTGCCGGAACCGGAAATCCGTATTTTTCCACGGATACAACGGCTGCGCTCCGAGCCAATGAGGTGCAGGCTGAGATCATTTTGAAAGCGACCAAGGTAGACGGTATTTACGATAAGGACCCCATGAAGTACGACGATGCGGTCAAATACGATACGCTGAGCTACATGGAATGCTTGAATCAGCGTCTCAAAGTCATGGATTCCACCGCATTTTCTCTCTGCATGGATAATCAGGTTCCGATTCTCGTAATTGACTTGAACGATCCAGAAGCCATTAAAAAAGCTGTATCAGGAGAAACAATCGGGACTTTAGTACACGGATAAGATCACCCAATCACACCCATTTATGAGCCAAGATATTATTAACGATACCAAGCAAAGCATGGGCAAGGCTGTGGAACATACCTTGCACGATTTCTCCACCCTACACACTGGGAAGGCATCCCCTTCCATGGTGGAAAATGTCATGGTCGACGCCTACGGAAGCAACATGCGCTTGCGCGATATGGCAGCAATCACCACGCCTGATTCCAGAACGATCCAAATTCAGCCTTGGGATAAGTCAGTGATGCAGCCCATCGAAAAATCAATCATGACGGCCAATCTGGGACTCAACCCGTCGATTGACGGAGCGATCATTCGAATTCCTATTCCTGAACTCAGCGGTGACCGCCGCCAGGAGCTGGTTAAAGTAGCCCACCGGATGGCCGAGGATGGCCGGATCAGTGTGCGCCACGCACGCAAAGACGGACTCGATCTTCTCAAAGAAGCCAAAAAGGACGGTGACATTTCGGAGGATGACTTCAAACGCTGGGAAAAAGAAGTGGAGAAAATCACACACGACCATGTGGAGGACATCGACAACCACATGAAGAGTAAGGAACAAGAGCTCCAAGCAATGTAAGCCAGTTCTCATCCAATTTCAAAGCGCCGTTCTTACGGCGCTTTTTTATTGGCGTTTTTAGGAGAAATCTAATCCCATCCGCCAAATAACCCACTTGATTTGAACGAAGAGACCTCATTAAAGCATTTTTCAGACGCACGCCGCATGGTTGTGAAAGTGGGGACGAATGTACTTACGTCTGGAAACGGCGAAATGAACGAGTCGTATGTCCGCTTATTTTGTGAGCAAATCGCCAGCCTGAGAGAAAAAGGCATTCAGGTCATTCTGGTCAGCTCTGGAGCGGTAGGGCTGGGAATGGGAAAACTGGGATTGGAGAAACGTCCCAAGGCCATTGAAAAGCTTCAGGCCTGCGCCGCGGTAGGACAGAGTATTTTGACCCAAACCTGGCAAAAGTATTTCGAGCCATTTGGTATTGTCGTAGGACAAATTCTACTAACCCGAGACGATGTTCACGGCCGGAGGCGCCACCTGGCCATTATGCACACGATAGAAACACTGCTTGGAGAAGGCGTGGTTCCTATTATCAATGAAAACGACTCAGTGAGTGCAGAGGAGCTGGAAATCAAATTCGGGGATAACGACATACTCTCGGCCTTGGTAGCCAGTATTACCAAATCCCAGGTGCTTTCCATCCTGACTACGGTTCCAGGACTGCTGGACCTAGACGATGGCGGCAGACTGATTCCAGTCGTTGAAAATATCACACCCGAAATTGAAGCGCTCGCCAAAGGCACGAGCAGCGAGACTTCCATCGGCGGAATGACTTCCAAGATCGAGGCGGCCAAGGTCGCTACACGGTCAGAGTGTGGTGTATTTCTCGGAGCTGGGGATGCGCCTCATATTCTTACTGATCTTTTCAAGGGCAGTGCGGAAGGGACTTACTTCATCCCATCTGACATACCCCTTGAGAGCCGAAAGCGCTGGTTGGCCTTTTTTGCCAAACCTCAGGGAAGAATCATGGTCGATGAAGGCGCCGCCACGGCATTGGTTGAAGAAGGCTGCAGCTTGCTTGCTCTTGGAATTCATAGCTGCGAATCGGATTTTCCAACCGACTCGCTCATCGAAGTCGTAGATCAAAATCACAATCTGATCGCCCGCGGGCTCGTCCGCTTCAGCAGCGAGGAACTGCAGACAATTTTGGGGAAATCGAAAGAGGATATCGAACAATCATTTCCTCAAAGAAGCAAGTGGGACGTCATCCATCGTGACGACCTCGTGCTTGTCTAGGCCGAGCTGGTCCCTGCGAATTATTCACAATTGGGAGAATTTGTTTCCCTCAACAAGGTCGATCCCTAACGTCGGCTCTTTATGGATATGGATAGCTGGACATCATCACCTCAGCAAATGGGGTACCCACCGATTGATTTTCGGGCCGAGTTGAACGACGAACAATACGCCGCTGTCACGGCACCGGAGGGTCCAGCGCTGGTCTTGGCAGGAGCTGGTTCGGGGAAAACTCGCACCCTCACTTACCGGGTGGCCTATTTATTAGAACAGGGTGTTCATCCTGGAAACATATTGCTGCTCACCTTCACCAACAAAGCTGCACGCGAAATGCTGGCTCGGGTTGAAGAGCTAACCGGAGTGCAGAGGCGTGCTTTCTGGGGAGGGACTTTTCACTCGATCGGTCAGAGGATGCTTCGAATGCATGGAGAGCCAATCGGAATCAAATCCAACTACACCATCATGGATCAGTCGGATGCCGAGTCGCTATTGACGACGGTCATCCGCAGTAAAGACGCTTTGTTCCTCAAGGATAAAAATAACCCCAAGGCCAAAGTTATTTCCAACACCCTCAGTCTGGCTCGTAACACCTGCCAATCGATCGAGGATTCTGTAAATCAATTCTCTCCCTACTTCCATGAGTACATCCCTGACTTCGAGAAGTTCGCAGAAGGCTACAAGGAGAGAAAGAAGATTCAACAGGTTGCCGACTACGATGATCTGCTCGTCTATTGGTTAGAAATTTTAAAGACCCAGGAGCAGGTTGCGAAATATTACCAGGATCGATTCCAGCACATACTCGTAGACGAGTATCAGGACACCAATAAGATCCAGGCCCAAATCATCGACTTGATCGGCAGCCGGAATCAGATCATGGCGGTGGGAGACGATGCCCAGAGCATTTACTCCTGGCGCGGGGCCAACTACGAAAATATCCTGCACTTCCCGGACAATCACGAAGGCACAGAAATGTACCGGATTGAAACGAATTACCGAAGCACCCCTGAGATTTTGTCCTTTGCGAATGACATCATCAACCAGTTCGACTCCGGTCATGGCTTCCATAAAGAACTACGACCCGTTAGAGATTCTCACATTGCGCCCATGATGATTCAGGCAATGGATGGACGGGAAGAAGCCTCTGTGGTTATTCGAAGAATCCAAGCACTTCTCGAAGAAGGGCGATCGCTTAGCGATATCACTGTGCTCTACCGTGCACACTACCAAGCGGTGGATCTACAAATGGAGCTCACGCGTCAGCACATGCCTTTTCAAATTACGAGTGGAGTCCAGTTCTTCGAACAAGCCCACATCAAGGATTTGGTGGCTCAGATCAAATTTGCCTATAACTCAAATGACTCAAGAGCCTTCCACCGCTTCTGCGGATTGCTCCCGAAGGTGGGTGAGAAAACGGCTGAAAAAATTTTCATGACCGCCTATGAGGAAGCTCAAACGACCGGCGAGCACATAGCCGACATGTTTCTGACGAAGCCAGTCATAGCCAAAGTCCCCAAAGGTGCACGTGATCATTGGGAATCATTGGCAGCTACTATTCAGTCGATTGTGAAAGCAGCTACCTCCGAGTCACCGAGCGAAGTCGTGGCTCTGGCTGTAGAAGGCTGGTATGCCGACTTTATCAAGACCCTCTACCCCAATTATCTGCAAAGGATGGATGATCTGCAGAGTTTGATCGGTTTCGCACAGCGCTTCACCGATCTACAGGAGCTCTTGTCACAACTCGTGCTGATGAATTCGGAGACCTCCCAGAAGTCCATCGACCCCGATGAAGATCAATTGCGCCTGACGACGGTTCACCAAGCCAAAGGATTGGAGTTTCCGGTGGTATTCCTCCTCGGTTGTTCCGAAGGCTTGTTTCCTCTCAAACGGGCAATTGATCGAGGAGATCTAGATGAAGAACGTCGCCTTTTCTACGTAGCGGTTACCCGGGCTATGGACGAACTCTATATGACCTCGCCACGGATGACTCAGTTTGGAGGCAACACGAACTTTATGAATCCGAGTCGATTTATCCAGCGGGTAAATCCCGATCTTTATGAGGTGGTGCGACTCAAGAGGTACAGTTCGTGGTAAAACTTGCCTCATACTCACACTTTCATCGATTTTTTCAGGCCTTCTCCCTTTAGCCGTGAACCACAATCGCTACTTTTTAGTTCTGCCAATCCTCTCCATGGTCTCACGACCATGGCTACAAAAGAAATGTAGCATTGGTCGTGAGACCAATGACCATCATCACGGAACATTGACTCCATTCTCGTTTTCCTAATCGTCTTACAACCATGCCGCTGATTCGATCCATTATCACTTTGCTAGCGCTCACCTATTCTGTGGGCTTTGCTTCTATCGATTATCTGGAGCAACGCTACTACTCAGAGGAATCCTTCACTCGCATCTCAGAATATTTCAATGGAGTCGAAGTGGCCGGAAACAGAACGATCCTGAGATCAGATTCAGAAGCGAGGACGGGTCATTATGTTACGTTCCAATTGTCCACTTCCGATGCAGTCGGTCACTTCAAGCTGGAAGTGTATGAACCGGGCTCTCCAGAGGTCAAAGAGTACACCTTTAAGGCAAGCTCGTCGATTGAACCATCGAAGCCTATCTACCTGGGGCTGACTGGAGAAAAGTGGGCAGACAAGGCTCGCCCACCGGTGGCGTATAAATTATCGGTGATCGGCAAGGATGGTGCTACGCTAGACTCAGCATCGAGTTTTTTGTGGGGAGATGATTGATTCTTGGTCTCCCTGGCAAATCTACACCGATTGGCAGCCAGACCTAAATTCGTTTAAGGAGACGTTAGATGGAGGGCAGGCCTTTTGCTGGAACTCGATCGACGAATATTCCTATCAAGGAGTCGTATTGAATTTTCCGTTACGACTTCGCTGGCTAGAGAATAAGCAAGTCGAGTGGAGTTGTATCCCAGGACAAAATGAAGGAGCGGAGAAATTGCTAAGCACCTACCTGGGAACGAACAAAGATTATCGAGCTTACTACGACACACTGCCCTGGCGTAGTGATTCGCATTTGAAACGCTGTATTGAGGCCTACCCAGATTTACGAATCCTGGGACAACCCGATGGCGAGACACTCTTGGGCTTCCTTTGCAGCGCCACCAAACAGATCGTGCAAATCAAAGAGATGATCCAACTGGTGCGCAGCCGCTTCGGACGTCCGCTGGAAGATCAGATGAATCAGCTTCCAACTTGGGCAGATCTAACAACGATTGAGGAATCGGCCTTACGAGCGTGTAAGTTCGGATTCCGCGCTGCCAACATTCACAAGGCGGCTATCAAAATTGCCGAAGAGGACATCGACCTGAGCGCACTGAGCTCGCAGCCCTACGAAGAGGCTAAAGATGCCCTTTGCCAGTTTCCCGGCGTGGGTGAAAAGGTGGCCGATTGTACACTCTTATTCGGCTACCATAAGCTGGAAGCCTTTCCTGTAGATACCTGGATCCTGAAAGTCATGAATCGCCACTATGGACTCGATGATTGGTCTCCCAAACAAGTGGCTCACTTTGGTCGAATCCACTTCGGTTCTTATGCCGGGCTTGCGCAGCAATTCCTCTTTGCCTGGGAAAGAAGTTTCGGAAGTAAGTAGTGAATCATGCGCTCATGGAGCGATGATCAACTGCGAAATACAAGGAAGCCCCACTTCAAACTGAGGGACTCAGGACAATAAAGAATTTCCATGAACGCAGATCTCTGAACTGCAAATGGTACCTGGGAGGGGGGTCGTTCCGAGGGAGTTTCAACGACCGACAAGACCGGGGCCGAAGGCAACCGGAACACGCCGCATGGGTTGAGACCTACAACTAGGAAAGTAGGAGGAAGAGTATGAGGAGGAGAAAGATAAAGATGGCGTGCCATACGAAGCTATCAAACTTTGATAGCGAAAATGGTACCTGGGAGGGGGGTCGAACCCCTACGCCTCGCGGCACTGGATCCTAAATCCAGCGTGTCTACCAATTCCACCACCCAGGCATTTTTAACTCCGAAGAGTTATGAAAATTCTAAACTGTCAATTAACGCCTGAGTGTTTCGTGGTAGCGCTTGAAACGTTACCATCACCCAGGTATGAATGAGGGAGGAAAGCTAAGTGGAGGTTTGATGAATGCAAGCCCTTTTTAGCATGCTTCTCTACCTCAACGACATACCGCAAATGGTCTCCCCATTTGGTCGTAGGATTCAACGCCTTCCTGCGATTGTGAGGCAAGGCTTTCATCAAGCTCCACATATCCTGGAGGCAAGATGGTTGCTACACAGGAACCCCCAAAGAGGAAGTAGCCGAGCTCTTGCCCCTTTTCAACGAAGCCAGGCTCAAACGTAAACTCTGCACTCCCGACAAAGGTAGCACCGATCACAACCACAACCGCAATCTTTCCATCCTTCAATTTGAAAGGGATTATCCAACGGCGGTTTTCAGTTAGATACTCCAGCTTTTGAGAAAGAGCCAGCGGACTGACTGAATACAAAGATTTTCCAACCATTTGCGGAGTCATGGCCGTACCTGAAAACGGAGCATGAAACCGGTGGTAATCCACGGGACACAATCGCGAGATAAGGACGGTGCCGCCTTCCAATCCATGGACAAGAGACATCTCCCCTAGGAATTGCTCGAGGTTAAATACCTGACCTTTTGCATAGATCGTATCCGCTTTCTGAATATTCGGGAAGGCGAGGTGTCGTCCATCGGCAGGAAACACGATGACCTCTTCTCCTTCATCAATGGGGCGACTCTCAGGCTTTAGCTCCCGATAGAAGAAATCATTGAAGTGACGGAAAGATTCAGGGGACTCGAGGAACTCATCAGGGTTCACTCGGTACTGTTCGATAAAAGGCCCGATCTTTTTGCGGCTACTTGATCGGCTCATCAGCCAGCCATAGAAACGTGATAAGATGGGATTCTTTACAATCAGCTTAGTAACAAATATCCCGATTGAATTGTAGTAGGCCCATCGAAGAGAAGCTTCACCGTAAATATTTTCCTCTTCGAGCTTACCGGATAATCGGTTGTAGAATTTAACCTTTTGAATCGCTTCTGACATGCCTTTTCTAGGACTGTTTTTTTGAATGAAAGGAAGTTCCCGTATCTTCCCAATTTCCTCGCTGCAAGGTTTCCGCAACAGAGGCATTTTTAAGAAGCGTTTGAGCACTCGCATTGGAAGGCTCTTTCGATAGCACCCATTCTAAAGATTCAATAGCCTGCTGAGGTCGACCTACTTCTATTAACACTTCGGCCAATGCAAGCCGGGGAGCTACTTTCTCGGATTCCAATTCAGATAATTCTTTGCAGGCAACCACCCGGGACTCCATCCAGCCCAGGGCCTCCGCGGCTTTGTCCATAGTAACAAACAGCTCCGTAAATATCTGCTTTGCCCGGAGTTGCTCATCACATTTGAGCAACAGGTCTAAAGGATTAGTTTTTAATAATGATCGGGTCGACAGCTTGAATTGGAAGCCACTCGACTTGTTGCTAAGCCAGGACAACCCGGATGAATTTTGAATTTCTGAGTAGAGAGCCTTCCAGAGTAAGTCTCGAACTTCAAATGCACCTGGATGGTGCTTCAACAGCTCCCCACAAATTTGGACAATATAATCAACGCCTCCTCTGCCTAGTGCTTCACGAGCTGAATGCACCTGCTTCTGCAGACGGTCGTCTAAATCAGAAATTTTCAGTTCATCCATAGGTCAGGTAAGGTGATCACGGACTACTTTTTCAAGCCGTTGATACCAAGTTTCAACAGAACCGGCATCCTCTCCCTCAACAAGGAGACGAATCTTGTTCTCAGTGCCAGAATAACGCAACAACACTCGCCCCGCTTCACCCATCTCAGATTCCAACTCGCCAAGGATGGACTGTATGTCTTCTAGATCCTCCAATGGTTTCTTTTCGACAACCTCAATGGCCGTGGAAACCTGTGGGAATAAAGTCACTCGAGATTGCAGCTCCGAAAGTGGCTTCCATTCTTCCACCAAAATAGCGAGGAGTTTCAATGCAGCTGCCAATCCATCTCCCGTAGTATTGATATCGGACACAATAACATGACCGGAGCTTTCTCCACCAAGGTTGTAGCCCGACTTCGACATTTCTTCTAAAACATAGCGATCTCCAATCGATGTCCTGACGACTGAGATGCCCGCTTTCCCCAAGGTATAGTCTAATCCAATATTGCTCTGCTGAGTAGCTACTAATGTGTTCTTCTCCAGTCGACCGTGCTTGGACTCCTGTAACGCAAGTAACCCGAGCAGGGTATCTCCTGAAACCACTTTTCCGGACTCATCACAAATGAGTAGTCGATCGGCATCTCCATCGTGAGCAATCCCCACATGAGCCTGATGCTCGAGGACTTTTTCACTGAGATGCTTTGGATACTGGCTTCCAACACCTTCGTTAATGTTCAAGCCATTCGGCTCATTGCCATATACAAACAACTCAGCGCCCAACGCTTTCAATAAAGCGGGCGTAGTATTACAGGCCGCCCCATTCGCTGTGTCTACCACGATGCGAAAGCCTTTAAGCGATCCTTCAGGCAAGGTGGGGTAAAGGAGATCTAGATACGCCGATTCGCCTGCGGAGCTAACTTCAATCTGAGGGGTTTCAACCGTATCAGACGTATCAATACGATCAACCAAGGACTCGATCTCAAGCTCCTGACTATCGGTCAATTTCTTACCAAGCGAATTGAAAAACTTGATTCCGTTGTCTTGGGCCGGGTTGTGCGATGCGGTGATAGCAACTCCTAGAGTCGCGCCTACGTTTCTCACGCAAACGGCTATTGCAGGAGTGGGAAGTACGCCTAGGTCGATGACGCGAATATTGCTTCCCGACTGAAAACCACGAGCAAAGGCAATCAACAAAGCTGGACCTGAAGCTCGAGTATCGCGACCTATCGCAACGGTGAGGGCCTCCCCTTCCTCCCCAATCCATTGAGAAACGGCCCTGCCTAAACGAGTAGCAAACTCATCCGTCAGTACAGACTCACCGTAGGCACCTCGGATGCCATCCGTTCCAAAATATTTCCGATTCATGCAGTAAAATAGTCTCGAATCTTCACGAGATGGTCGGCCACGGCTCCTCCGAGCATTTGCTCGCGTGCAAGGGCAATACCTTCCTTAACAGAACTCGATTTACCAACGACTGAGAAGGCCACTCCTGCATTGAGCGCCACGGTATCTTCGAGCCCCTTAGGTGCATTACCAGCCAACAATACATCTAACAAATTCCTATTAAATTCCAAGTCGCCTCCCTTGAGATCCTCTTCCGAGCATGCAGCCAAGCCGAGGTTATCCCAGTTCCAATCGATCGACTGTTCCCAAGAAGCACCGAATCCGGCGCTGACAGGATTACCACAGCAGGCGAGCTCATCCATGCCCCGCATTTCATCGAGTACAGTGTGGACAACAACTCCATTCTTCAGACCTAGCGTGTGAAAGGCCTCAGCCATCGGTTCCACCCAGTCTTTGGAAAATACACCGGTTAATTGATGAGAGGGAGATCCCGGATTAATCATCGGTCCTAGGATATTGAATATGGTTCGCTTACCTTCCTGAGCTAACTGCTGGCGGACCGGCATGATCTCCTTGAAGGCAGGATGATAATTAGGAGCAAAGAAAAACACAAAGTTCAGGGCCTCCATCGCCTTTCGAAGCTGCTTAGGATCTGTCAGGAACTGAACGCCAAGGGCTTCAAGCAATTCGGCAGAGCCACATTTTGAAGTGATCGAACGATTGCCGTGCTTAAATACCTTCACTCCAGCAGAAGCGACAATCAGCGTTACGGCGGTGGAGATATTAAAACTGTGAGATTTGTCCCCACCGGTGCCACAGACATCCACCGCTTCATCAGCAAAGTCTTCTAAGCGAGGTTTCACAGCCAGACGTCTGAACGCGGAGGCAAAGCCAGCTGTTTCGGCGGGTGTTTCTCCTTTTTCATTCAAGGCGATTAAGAAGCTTTTTTTCACTTCAGGGGAGATCTCAGCCGAGGCCAGTTCATTAGCAGCTGCTTCGGCTTGGATCAGTTCGAGGGCAATGCCTGATTTAAGATCAGACAGCGATGTTTCAAGAACGCTCATAATATCGTGAGGATTGGCAATTTACCCTTGCGGGTCAGATAATCAGAGCCTCAAGCTGCCAAACGGTTTCTTTGAACTCAAGTCCTGCTTTGAAAAATACCACCCAACGATTCTTTTGCTGCCTAATCATTTCCATTTTCGGCCTCCTTTCAGAGGTCAACGGACAAGACACAGACCTGGTGGAAGCTCCAGCTCCTCCAGCCGAAGCGATAGAGCTATCGCTATTTGAAACCGTTGTTTTAGGTGTGGTGGAAGGACTCACCGAGTATCTACCCGTTTCTTCTACCGGGCACTTGATTCTCGCAGCCCAATTCATGGGATTATCCGAAGAGACCATGCTAGTAGATCAACAGGGTTCGGTCGTATTGATGGAAAAACCCTCACCAGAAAACCCAAGTGGCACGCCGCTGACTCTTAAAGCGGGGATAGATGCCTATGTGATCATCATCCAGTTTGGCGCTATTGCCGCCGTTGTCCTCCTCTACTGGCAGCGATTGATGGGCATTCTACAAGGAATGATGGGCAAAAACCCAAATGGATTGCGTTTACTGAGAAACCTAATTTTTGCCTTCCTGCCAGCCGCGGTTATCGGCCTCCTTTTTGAAAGCTTGATCGACCAATATCTTTTTGGGCCTGGACCTGTCATTGCAGCGTTGTTCATTGGCGGAATCGGCATTTTAATCGTCGATCGTTGGCACGACAAAAACATCAACGATGAAAAGTCTCCTGAACTCCATGAGCTCTCGATAGCCAACAGCCTGTTTATTGGATTTCTCCAATGTGTCGCTATGTGGCCAGGGACCAGTCGCTCCATGATGACGATCATCGGTGGATATCTGGTTCGCCTCTCACCCACCAGAGCCGCAGAATTCAGCTTTTTGCTGGGATTAGTCACCCTGACAGCCGCTTCGGTTTATAAAGGATATAAAGAAGGGCCCCCTATAATAGAAGCCTTCGGTTTGGGTATGCCGCTACTGGGTTGCCTGATCGCTGCAATCTCTGCCGCCATAGCCGTAAAATGGATGGTTACCTTCCTGGGAAAGCATGGCTTAGCTCTATTTGGCTACTATAGAATCATCATCGCTACGATTCTCGTTTTCGTTTTCTACTTTTAAGAGCTTCGAATAATATCCAAAGCGTACTTGACCCGCAGAAAACCGACCCCTATTTAGATGCGTTTCCCAATACTCGAGGAATAGATAAAACACTTCAATTTTTGCAAAAACATGGCCAATCCAAAACGCAAACAGTCCAAGCAACGTAGCCGTCTACGCCGCGGTGCTAATCGTTTTAAAGCACCCGAATTGTCAAAGGATTCAACCGATGGCACACTATTTCGCCCACACAGAGTGAATCCTGCCAACGGCATGTATCGTGGTCGTCAGGTAACGGATATCGACGTATAATTCAGGAGGCCTGCCACTTCCCTTTTTTAGTTCCGCGATGGCAGACCAACCGAGTGTATCCAAAGCTTCGGTAGCGGTCGATGTCATGGGCTCAGACATGGGTCCAGGAGAAGTGATTTCTGGGGTTGCGCTTGCAATTAAAAGCCTGAGGCATCTTCCCAAGGATTTCATCCTGGTCGGCGACGAGGCACGAATCAAAGCCGCCCTCAAAGAGGAGGCGATTGATAATCATCCCCATATTCGGACCTTTCACGCATCAGAGGTCATCCAAATGGATGAAAAACCTCTCAAGTCTCTCAAGTCCAAGAAGGACTCCTCCATGGTTCGAGCCATTGAGTTGGTAAAAGAAGGACATGCCCAAGTTGTTCTCAGCTGTGGCAACACAGGTAGCCTCATGGCAGGAGGCACCCTCAAACTTCGAACTATTCCCGGCATTGCCAGGCCTGCTCTTGGAGTAATCATTCCCAACCAGACAAAACACTGGGTACTCATTGACGCCGGAGCCAATCCGAGCCCATCCCCAGAGAATATGGTTGGAAACGCCATTTTGGGCAAAAACTACTGCAGAGTCGCCCTAGGTATCGAAAACCCAAGAGTCGGACTGATTTCAATTGGCACGGAAGAAGGAAAAGGCACGGATTTCATTAATGAATCCAATCAACTTCTGAAACAGCTGGGGGGATTAATCAACTACCAGGGTCCCATAGAAGGAACCCAACTATTTAATAACACAGTGGACGTTGTGGTTTGCGACGGGTTTGTAGGCAACGTGCTATTGAAGGCCTGTGAAGGATTACTCTCCACGCTTTCAGGGTTCCTAAAGCAAGAGCTCACAGCGACCCCGATTCGCAAAGCAGGTGCCTTTATGAGCCAGGGAGCTTATAAAACCATGAAGGCACAACTAAGCCCGGAACGCTACAGTGGTGCGCCGCTTCTAGGCCTGAATGGCGATGTGCTCAAGGCACACGGATCCAGTGACCGATTTGCGATTGAAGGAGCACTCACCATTGCCATGCAATTTATCGAGCAGGATATCGATCATCTTATCCGAGATGATGTCACCAAGAGCGTGGCCCTCCTCAACGAGGCAGCGGAGGCATAAATAGCCCTCGATTGCTCTAGACAGCCATTCTCTCAATCTATCTAGTTTCCAGCTTATGACTCGATCAGCACCTGGAGTTTTCATTGCAGGGACCGGATCCTATGCGCCTTCCAGAGTTGTTTCAAACGACGAAATCTCAACGTACGTGGAAACCTCAGATGAGTGGATACGTTCACGTACCGGCATTCGGGAACGACGGTTTGCCGAAGAGGGAGAAACGGCCTCCACGATGGGTGCAAAAGCAGCCGAGGTGGCTATGGAATCTGCAAACGTGCCGGCTTCCGAAATCGACCTGATCATCGTGGCTACTTTGAGCCCCGACATGTTCTTCCCATCCACCGCATCACTCATTCAAACCCAGCTGGGAATAAACAAAGTAACCAGCTTCGATCTTTCTGCCGCTTGCTCCGGATTTATTTACGGCATTGAGGTGGCATCCAATATGATGAGAAGTGGTGCGTTTCGCAATGCACTAGTAATCGGCTCTGAAAAAATATCATCCATTCTGGACTGGGAAGATCGAACTACCTGCGTCCTATTTGGAGACGGAGCGGGCGCCGTGGTTCTGAGTAACACAGATACAGAAAATACCGGAATTATCGACTCCTACACAGGTAACGACGGATCAAAAGCCCAACTCCTTTGCTTGCCTGGAGGCGGCAGTGCGATTCCACCCAGCCACGACTCACTCGAACAGCGCCAACATTTTCTCAAAATGAATGGCCGGGAGGTTTTTAAAATTGCTGTACGGTGGATGGAACAATCGGCGCGTATCATGCTCGAAAGACATGGATTGAAACCTGAGGACATCAACCTCATTATTCCACATCAGGCTAATCTACGAATTATCGATGCTCTGGCACGCACAACAAAAATCCCAAAAGACAAGTTTTTCGTGAATCTTGACCGCTACGGCAATACCTCCGCTGCTTCAATTCCTATTGCCCTGCATGAAGCCCGGCAAAAAGGTTGCATTCAATCTGGAGACTATGTCCTATTAGTGGCTTTTGGAGCTGGATTAACTTGGGGCTCAACTCTTATTAAATGGCATTAATTATGCGAAAATTGATTTGGCTATTTCTAGCAGGGCTACTGGCCCTCTCTCAAGGTTCACTACAAGCCTCCCTCGTGTGGAGTCCAGTGGAGGGATGGGAGTATAAAGGAGACATGTCGAGATTGTTCATCGGGGACCCCGAAGAGCATGAGATGATCCGCGACATGATGAATGTTGCACGCGAGGCACAGGAACGCGGGAAACACAAAAAAGCGATTAAGATGTATCGCCGGGTTTGGGACCGTTACCCAGGAACCATTTTTGCCCCTGAAGCTCTTTATCAGACCGCCTTGGTTGAATATGACCGCAGTTCTTTCCGTCGTGGTTTCAACGCTTTAACAACCGTTATTCTAGGGTATCCGGATTACGAAAGATACGATGAAGTCGTACGACTTCAGTTCAGTATCGCAACGGATCTCTACGATGGGAAACGGGCAAAGTATTTCTGGGGTCTACTACCTGGCTTCAAAGGTTATGACCGTGCCATTGTCATGTATGAGACCATGGTCTCCAACGCCCCCTTTAGCGACTATGCGCCGATGGCTTTGATGAAGGCGGCAGAACTCCACATCGGCCTTAAGAATGACTTTTACGCGCTCGATTCATTAGACCGCCTGATCAACAATTACCCTGAAAGCATGTTGGCCGGAGATGCTTACTTGATGCTTGCTCAGACATTTGCACGCCTGGTTGATGGTCCAGAATACGACCAAGGAGCCACTCGTGAAGCGATCAGTTATTTCGAAGACTTTCTAATCCTCTTTCCACAACACCCAAATGTGAAAGCAGGGGAAGATGGCCTAAGTAGAATGAAAAGTGTGGAAGCACAAAGCCAGATGGTGAAAGGAGACTTTTACTACTACAAGTGGAAGGACTTCAGGGCCGCCAAAGTATTCTATAATGAGGCAATCACCACCGCACCGGAATCTCCAGAGGCTGAAAGAGCCAAGGAAATGATCGAGGTAGTAGATGCAAAGATTAAATCACTGGCTGAGAAAGCAGGAGTCAAGGTGGATACTCTTGTGCCAACTTCCGATGACGAAGGGGTGAAGGATCCGACTAAATTCGAAGCATTCTATGACAACTAAGATCCAGCTTTGGATCTTACCCTTAGTGGCTGCCTGGGGCCTATTCTCACAAAGCTGCACCCACTATCAAGCGGGCGATCGATCGTCCGTCCCGTTCAGTTCCATTCAGATTAATCCGGTTAAAAACCAAAGCCAGGCTCCTCAAATCACCCAGGTTTTGAATCACGATTTGAGACAGGCATTTCTTCAGAGTGGAAAAGTGATTGTTGAAAGCAGCGGAGCTGGTGCCCAACTCAATGTGACACTTACTCGTTATGAACGTGAAAACATTGCCACCAATTCCCAAGACACCGGCCTCGCTAGAAAATATGCATTAACTTTGGTCGCCACCTGCGATCTTACGAATGTGGGAGAGGACTCAGCCTACTTCAGCAATCGAACCGTGAGCACGACGCTGGATATCTTTCTAGATTCCGGACAAACAAGAGCTGAAACAAACGCCATTCCTCTTTTGAGCAAAAAGTTGGCCGACACCATCGCCAACGAAGTTCTGCAAACTTGGTAATTCCATGAATTCACCGCTTCTTGCCCCCTCCGTACTTGCGAGCGATCACGCCAGACTGGCCGAAGGCGTTGCAACCATTAAGTCCAGCGGACTGGAATGGGCACACATTGATATCATGGACGGCCACTTCGTGCCGAATCTCACTTTCGGTCCCGAGATCGTTGCCGCGTTAAGAAAAGATTCCGATCTGTTTTTCGACGTCCATCTGATGCTCGATAATCCGCACCTCTACGTGGAGGCCTTCGCAAAGGCTGGAGCCAACTTAATTAGTATTCACGTCGAGCCAGACTACCCAATTGAGGAAACGCTCGATACCATTCATAGCTTAGGCTGCCAAAACGGCGTTGTCTTCAACCCAGGCACACCGACAGAAGCAGTGGCGCCTTATCTGGATAAAGTTGATCTCGTATTGGCCATGACGGTCCAGCCAGGATTTGGAGGCCAATCGTTCCAGACGCCGGTTCTGGAAAAAGTTGCTGAGCTTGTCGAATTACGAGAACAAAAAGGACTATCATTCCGGATTGAAGTCGATGGCGGTATCGATCCGGATACCCTGCCCCTCTGCAGAGATGCAGGAGTGGATACCTTTGTTGCAGGAACCGCGTTTTTCAAAGCAGAAGACAAACAAGCGTTGATCGACTTGGCACAAGCGTAGGCCTGCTTCGGACTACTGGTTCGCAAGAGACAGAACTTCTTCATACTGCTCCCTGAAAGTCGCTCCTAACTTTCTAGCCAAGGCAACTTCTGCTTCAGGATCTCCTGAACCGATCACCGAAGCGTATTCCTCGTGAACGAGATCGTAGCCCAGAATGGAAACATCATCGAAAAGCTCGGTCGCCTGCTGAGGAAAATCGTTTTCGACTAAGGCCTTCCAGGCAGCTTTCAATTCCGGGTGAAGATCCAGACACATCACACGAATCAGGAATCGAATTTCGCTAAACAGCGGCCCAGTCCACTCTGCGTGATAATAAAAATCGGCCGCACGATCGTAAGGCTGATAATCAGGATCCGACATGTGTGGTTGAAAGTCAGGAGTATACAGGTCTGGGCGGATAGCCGTTCTTCGCAGCGAGAATCTTTCCGGCGCTCCTTCAACAGAAGGGTCTGCTTTAAAGCTCCATAATTTTTGCCCTTCTTGAGACATAACGTATTCAATGAAGGCCTCAGCCAATTCTCGATTTGGAGCCCCTCGTAATAAAGAAATAGGATCAGCTGAGATAGTCGTTCCACCAACGGGCGTTACAAAACCAAGTCTCTGTCTATTAGATCTGTTTTCGATACTTTCGACTTGGAATTGCCCATAAAAATCAATGGTCATACCGACCGCCGCTTGACCAAGCGATACATCGATAGAGGGCTTCATCGATGAATCCGTAAAGTAGCGCGCGTTTCCTGAAATCCTTTTGATTAGACGCATTCCCGATGCCCATCCGTTTCTGATGGCCTGTCCCTCAGCCTGCTCAGTAGTCATCCCTTGGGCCTTCAAACGATTAAACTCCAACTGCATTTGCTGTTGGATGATCATTTCGAACGCCTGAGTTATAGAACCACTTTTTGTCGGGTCACAAACAGCTACCTCCCCCAACAAACGAGGATCCATCAATTCCCACCAATGCTCCGGGGGGTTCGAAATCCCCAACCGCTCAAGCGAATCCATGTTATAGATCATCCCATACGAGGATAGCACCGCACCCAGCCATCGACCTTGCTCATCCCAATACTGTTCACCGGAAACCAACATGGGGATACCTTGATCTCCAAACCATTCAGGGCGCTTTTGCAGTAATTGGTTGGCTATCGTATTTCCGATCTGGGCCTGGCGACCATGATCGTAGGTACCTCCTCCAAAGAACACATCTATTCCAGAGGAAACTTCTGACTCTAAAAACGCTCGTCTTGCTCCTTCTGCTTCCGAGTCATCTTCTGGCGAATCATCGAGCGCTAGTCTTCGATTCGAAAAATTGACCAACACCTCGGAACTCCAGGCTCTATTCAGTCCATTGACCCAGTGACTCCGAAAAGCCGCTGTGTATTCTCCCTGCAAATAACGTGCAATCTCGCTGGTCCCTCCCAAGACACGCCAATCCACATAAACTTCTTTTCCGGTTTTTTCTCGGTACCACTCTTGGAATCCGCGACCAAATTCATGGCGAATGGATTCATTGTGCGGTGAGACAATCACAACAGATTCCGCCTGCACGGCATGTACCTGTTTCTCGTTGCGAAATAAAAACGGTAGCCCGACCACTAAGGCTAGTAAGACGAGAATGGACAGGTTTCTGATCATTGGATTCTCAGGATCTAGTCCTTTAAGATAACGACATCCTCCGCATCAGCCCATAGATAGAGGTCCTGCTCTCTTTGCCCCCACATAAAACGGGGGTTCAACTCGAAGACCTTCAACTCCACGCCGCCACTCTGAAAATGATATTGGGCTACTTCACCAAAATAGGTCGCATCTCCTACCTTACCCTGGAAGCAATTTTCTTCTGATTGAAAGGTCTCGATCTTCAAGCTTTCCGGACGAATCACCGCAGTCGCTGTCATACCCGCCTCCAAACTCTTTGATGATTCAGCCAGTGTCCCTATAATAACGCCCAGCTCAGTCTCAATCGAAGCCATGGCACCCGCAGCATGCAAGACCGTTCCCTTCACAAAGTTCGCTTCGCCAATAAAGTTTGCGACAAACTTGCTTTGAGGTCGGCGGTATACTTCCTGTGGAGAACCCACTTGTAGGACTTTGCCCTGATCAAGAATCGCAAGTCGATCAGCTACCGAAAGCGCCTCCTTCTGATCATGGGTCACATAAACAGTAGTCAGTTTGAAATCTTTACAGACTCGGCGAATCTCAAGCCGCATCTCATTTCGCAATTTTGCGTCCAAATTCGATAGAGGTTCATCGAGCAACAAACAGCGTGGCCGAACAACTAACGCTCGGGCCAATGCGATACGTTGCTGCTGCCCCCCGGATAATTGATTAGGCTTCCGCTCGGCGTATTCCGCCATTCTTACTGCCTCAAGCGCCTCAGCAGTTCTCAATTTCACTTCATCCTTCGGAAGCTTCTGCTCCTTGAGCCCAAAGGCCACATTCTCATGTACCGTCATGTGCGGCCACAGAGCATAACTCTGAAACACCATACCGGTATTGCGCTTATGAGGTGGGACCGCATTGACCCTATCAGAGCCAAAAAGAATATCTCCTTTCTCTGGAACATTGAATCCAGCAAGACTTCTGAGGAGGGTTGTTTTTCCACAACCACTCGGTCCCAATAAGAAAAACAACTCACCCGGTTCAATCTTAAGATCCACATCGTCCAATGCGATGGTTTCACCAAATGACTTCGTTAATTTTGCGACCTCAATAGATATCATACTATGGGAAAAACCTTAGGCTAAAGCTTCGCTTGCAACTGAAAAGACAAAACTTATTCACAATGCCAAGAGAGTCATTGTCCTGCTCCACTAAAGTTGTCACAACAGCCCTTCTATCATGTATAAAGAACTCGACGAAATCCTGGTTACTGAACAGCAAATCCGCATGCGCACGCACGAGCTCGGAAAAGAAATTTCCGATACTTACGGCGACGAAGAGATATCCGTTATCTCCATTGTGAACGGAGCAATTATTTTCACTGCGGACCTTCTTAGGACCATCACTAGCCCAGTCCGACTCGACTGCATCCGTGTAAGCAGTTATGGAAATTCAACGACTCCGGAAACGGCGCCTGAGATTTTAGACAATATGAGACTCGATCTTGCTGGTCGCCATGTCCTGATTGTCGATGACATCCTTGATACAGGAAAAACCATTTCCAAGGTGGTAGATGTTATCACCAAGCAAAACCCTGCCAGTATTCGCTCGTGTATGCTTTTGGAAAAGATTGGTACCCGGGAAGTTGTCTATCAGTCTGATTTTGTCGGTTTCTCGATCCCAAACAAATTTGTCGTTGGCTACGGTCTGGACTTTGCTGGTCGCTACCGAAACATTCCTGTCATCGGTGTATTAAAGGAAAAGCTACAAACTGTAGCGGTATAACTAGCTCGTTAGCTACCAGGTTTCATACCGCCCTCGCGAGGGCTTTGTCTACATCTTGGATTCCCGCACGACCTTCGATCAAAGCAACTCCCTGAATACTCACTGAGCTCTCGGTCTTGTCCCACTCGATCTTCACCCGAACACGTATGGCTCGAGATCGGGATACTAAGTACCCCATACGTTTGTAAGCTCCAGGAAACAGCGTCACCTCCGCGACTCCCGTTTCGTCTGCAATAGAAACGAACTTCATAGGCTTCCCGTTTACCGCTATGAAATTGCGCACCGCAACAATGACCCCGACGATCTCAACCTCGCGGCCCACGTAATCCAAAAGCTTGCGGATCGACACCGAGCTTATTCGATCGATTCCCTCGAGCCAAAGGCTAAACGGAGACACCGTAATGGGATAACCGAGTAAGTCCGACTCCCAACGCCCAAACACTTCGAGATCTTCTGCCTGAAACGGGAAAGGCTCCTGAGTTGGCTCAGGCTCGAGCAGGCACTCACTTCGTTCTGCATACGACTCCCGCCGGTAGTGTTTCGCTCTCCATATCGCCTCGTAGCGATTTTCGAAGAAAGGGTGCAGGGCTCCCGACCTGGCCAAAAGCAGCAAATCAGCCTGATCGGGAAGCACCCGCACCAAAAAATCATCCCAGTCCTTGAAAGGTCGTTCTTCCAATTCCGGTTTCCAAATATCCAAGAATTTCCTACTCAACCCTTTGATACGAGAAACGGGATACAACACCGTGTCGTCGCGAAACCAGAATGTGAAGATGGGGCGTGTCACATCGGGCAAGGCGAATTGATACCCCCACCGTAACAACTCCAGCATATAGACCAAGGCACTGTAGAAGCCCCGCCCACTCTGCAATACGGCCGTCAGGAGATACCCAACGTAATGTTTTTTCAGGTACGCACCCTGAAAAGCCTCCACCGCATAGGCGGCTCCATGAGCCTTATTAAACATGTAACCCGAGAAACCAACCAATAGCTTCCACACCGTTTCGATCGAAGCATCGTCTCTCCCCTTCCCTTCCGCACAGTGACGAAACTCTTCTTCCAAATCCCGCAGGTCACGCCCTTTGAGTTTCTTGATGAGGATTCGTCTTAGTAAATCAGCTCGACCCAAGTCCATCCCTGCCCAGTGATGCGCAACCAAAAGAATATGCTCTTCATACACCATTAAGCCAAAGCAGTCCTTCAACACTGGCTCCAGATCGGGATGCACGTAGCTCGGTTCTTCCAATCCCAGATAACGTCGGGCAAACAAGGTCTTCTTATCTTCATTCCCCGCACCCGGACGGATGACCGAAACCACACCCACCAGACAATCAATGTCGGCACAACGACACATCTTGAGCAAACTCGTCATCGCAGGAGACTCGATGTGGAATACCCCCCTCGCCTCCCCGCTAGCCATAAGCTCAAAGATCTCCGGGTCGTAGTAGTTGATTCCTTTTAAGGGTTCATACACCTCCAACTCCTGAGCAAGATTCTCGCAGGTGTCACGAATCACACTCAACCCAGCTTGCCCGAGTAGATCCAACTTGAGCAGACCCAGGTCTTCCACAGGTTGCATCGACATCTGGGTCATCATAAACCCTTTCTTAGAAGGCATAAGCGGCATGAAATCCGTCAATGACCGGTCAGCGATCACGATCCCGCACGGATGCATCATCGGATGGCGTGGTAAGCCATCCAGGCACAGGGCAAACTTCAGGATCTCTTCGAATCGCTCCTCATGTTGCAGATGTTTGTTCTCCTGATGATCCTTTCGCTTATACATCATATCGGCCATCCCGTTATAGGGCATGTGCCGTGTCATCCGGCGGGCGTCGTTTTCCGAAATCCCCATCGCCTTAGCCACATCGGCAATGGCGGCCCGGCTTTTAAAGGTGCTGAAACCGCCGATCATCGCGACATGGTCTGCGCCGTACCGATTGTAGACGTATTCGATCACTTCGTCCCGACGGTCCCAGGGCAAATCCAGGTCGATATCCGGCAACTTCGAGTGCTTCAATCGCTCACGGTTTAAGAAGCGCTCAAAATTCAACTCAAAACGGAACGGACATACATTGCTCACTCCCAGGCTATAGCAAACCAGACTCCCAGCCGCACTTCCCCGAGCGAGCAGCGGAATGTTCCGCTCCTCGCAGGCGAGTACGATGTCATAAAAAATAAGAAAGTATCCCGCATAGCCCGTCTCGCGAATGATGGCTAACTCGCGCTGGATACGCTTCAACAAAGCTTTGCGCGCTGGCTTATCTTTCCACGGGTATTCCTCTTTCACATAGCGAAGTATGATCCCTCTCAAGCACAGGTACCGGAGCTTACGAAAGTCGCATTCTTTGCGAACGTCGATTGATTGTGTTGAATCACTTCCGTAAACACTCGCTTCTTCAGCAGCCACGAGTAGTTCGTCATTGTCCTTCTGCTCGAAACGGCGCCCTCGGCGAGGCCGCCCTACCTTTTCTTCAAGACCATCGCCCCTCGTCCTGCGCCCCTCGTCCCACTCTCCCTGCTCCACACTCGGTAACCACAATTGGTCGAACACAAAATCAAAGTCACAGTCCTCTACAAATTTCTGGGTCTGCTTAAGCACTCGCGGGACTTTCCCAAATCGGTGACGTAAGGCTTCCGCTGCAATGAATGAATAATCTCCCGGAATGAGTTTATCCGGGTGAGCCTGACTCACCCGCGTTAAGGTGCCAATCGATTGCAGCACACGGAGCACCTTCCACTGCTCTCGCGCAACACAACGAGCGCTACTCATCACCACCCAACGATCCGTCAACAAGGAGAGCTCGCGGTAAACACGACGTTGTAATTCCTGCTCCCTCGTATTGCTCCATTGTAATTCAATCCACAACTCCGGCCCGAGTGCCTCGATACAGGCATCCCAGGTTCGTTTCCAGACGATCCAGTCACTGGTCTGTGGAGACACGTTCCGCGGTGGAACCGGCCGCACCGACAAATGGAAGTGCCCTCCAAACTCTCTCCAGAAAAACTGGAACGCGGCCAGCGGGATCCGCTCGCCCTGCATTCTCCACAAAGACAGGTAGCGCGACAGCACCTGGTAGCCATCCGTGTTCTTAATCGTCAGTTGCAACCAACCGAGCCGTTCTATCTCTAAGCGGCAGCCAAAGACCGGCTGTATTTCCATCCGCCGACAAGCCTGGGAAAACTCCACCGTGCCCCAAAGTCCGCCCACATCGGAGATTCCCACCGTGCGGTAACCCAGGTGGTGAGCCAGTTCAGCTAACTCCTCCGGCGACAACAATGAGCCGTAGAAGGAATGAAAGCCGTAATTTCCCAAACTCTCCATAGTATACATATGTTCACTATATTTAACCCCATGAAGTCAAGCCCAAGATTTCAATAAGGGCTTGTTGGTCACTTTAGAACCAGGTCAGACCAACAATCGTTTGCGCGGAAGTACAATGGGATAGACAAGCCGCAATAGCATGCGTAAACCCACACGCTGATGATCACTTTAATCCGTCCACCTGCCACCGACGTGCTGCGTTTTGCAACCACGTCGATCAGCCCGCCTATCGGCTTGGCCTACATTGCAGGTGCCCTAGAATCCAAGGGCTACAAGGTGGACATCGTCGACGCCGTAGGGGAAGACCCCAAACAAACGACCCGGTCCTTCAAAGGCTTCCTAGTTGGACTGCGAATCGATGACATTGTCGCACGGATCCATGAGGATACGGAGGTGATCGGCATCAGCACCATTTTTACCCACGAATGGCCAGTCGTGGTCATGATCATTCGGGCCATCCGTAAACGCATGCCGGAAGTCCCCATCATGGTGGGAGGAGAGCATGTCACATCGATGCCCGAGTTTTGCCTCAATTCTTCAGATGCCGATTTCATGGTTCTGGGAGAAGGGGAAGAAACCTGCCTTGAGTTAACCGATGCAGTAGTCAACGGATCCTCCCACAAAGACATCCACGGCATCGCCTACCGGGATGGAGACTCTGTAGTGGTAAATCCACGACGTCAGCGAAACGCGAAAGTCGATGATATTCCCCGACCTTCCTGGCATCTGTTTGATATCGATAACTACAAGAAGCATGGATTGATCGGTGGCATCGACACGGATGGAGTAACGATACCCATGCTCGCGACGCGCGGTTGTCCCTACCAGTGCACCTACTGTTCCTCTCCCAACATGTGGACTACTCGCTGGGTGGCACGCACACCGATGGATGTCATCGAGGAGATGGAACACTACATGCGTGAGTTTGGTGCGAGCAATTTCCCGTTTCAAGATCTCACAGCCATCATCCAAAAAGATTGGATCGTAGAATTCTGCCAGCTCATCGTAGACCGGGGATTGGACATCACCTGGCAACTACCTACCGGGACACGGGCAGAAGCCATCGACAAAGAAGTAGCCGAGCTCCTGAAAAAGAGTGGCATGGTCACCATGGCCTATGCACCAGAATCCGGCTCCGATGAAATTCGCGAACTGATCAAAAAGCGTATTCACAAACCCAAGCTGCTTGAAAGTATGAGGGCTGCGGTGAAGCACGATCTTCACGTAAGCTGTTTCTTCGTTCTCGGTTTTCCTCAGGATACCAAACAACATTTCCAGGACTCGCTGGCCTTTGTTCGCCAACTCGCAGAAACGGGAGCCCAGGATGTCGCCATCGCCTTCTACATGGCACTTCCAGGAACGGAGCTGTTTCGCCGGCTCTATAACAAGGGCAAGATCGACTTCGACCGACGCTACTTTCGCCACATTCTGGACAGCCAGACCTTGGTCCCCTCCAACCTCTATATGGAGCAAGGTTCTCGACTGATGCTCATTTACTGGAAGCTGCGCATCTACTTTGAGTTCTACGGAGCCAAGTCGCACAAGAACACATTCCTGGGCGTAATGCTAACGCTACTCAGCGTCATTCCAGGCAGCTTTAAAAAGAAGCATGTTACGCGTCTGGAAACCGTATTTAAAAACTTTGTCGTAAATTGTTTCCGCATGCTGAAGTCCCAATTCGGCCAACGATGGATTCCCAAACAGGAAGAGAAGGACATGTTCAAAACCTGGCCCGAACTCTTTGCTACGACCATGGACAAAAAGTCCGCCGGAGCACCCGAGCTCCAGCAAGATGGGAAGATCAATTTCATGAAGGTGCTCAAAGCGGAACACGCGGAACGCGTTGAGTATTCCACCAAGAACGAGGCAGAGGTTTCACAATAAGATTGGTGCTTGTAGAAATCTATGAAGCAACCTTCATTGAAGTAGCATGAAACGACCGAAGGACGTACAAATCATCGGCAATGAAATCGCCATCCTCTGGGATAATGGTGAGGAAGATTATTTTCCCATGGCCTTTCTCAGGGAATTTTCACCCAGTGCCGAAAACATGGGGGAGATGGATGTACTAGGCAACGTCCATGGCGGCACCGGCCCCATGAAATATCCCGACATCCAAGTCGTTGGCTGGGGATTCATGGGCAACTACGCCATTCGCTTCGACTTCGACGACGGTCATGACACCGGCTTGTTCAGTTACGACTACCTGGAAAAACTACGCGATCCACTGAAGACCTGGTCGGTGAAGGAAGACTAGGGCCTGTTTTCAGTGGTCAGTGCCAGTGATGGCAAACCTGTCGCTGAGCATTGAGTCCAACCTTGACTCGGGAAACGCCCGCGACTTGAAGCAGGGCTTTGACGGGATCGAGATGTGGGGATTGACGATTGAGAGGCGAGGGCACGCACTGAATGTGCGTAACCGAGACAAGAAAGAGGAACACGCCGCATGTCGGCCCGAGGAAGGGAATGAATAGGAATACCCTCGATCTGCAGTTTCAACGAAAGGGCGCAAATAGCTATCTAATGTTAAATGCTATTCAATCCCTTCCGCTCAAAGCCCTGCTTCAGTAGACGCCGCGTTCGCTGGACTCCATAAAGTCCAAAAAGAGCTTCGCTCGTGGGTGGCTGGCATAGTCGGAAGCCATAGCTGTTTCCATAGCTTGCTTCCGATTGAGGCCTTCACGGTAGAATATCTTATATAGATACTTCACTACCGACATGTCCTCCTTGGTGAAGCCATGACGCTCCAACCCTACTTTGTTGAAAAACTTCACCTCAGGATCACGCCCATCGATGAGCATATATGGAGGAACGTCCTTCACCGTCTTCGACATACCACCGACGAAACAGTAGTCGCCGAATCGACAGAACTGATGTCCTGCAGCTCCCCAGGAAATGATCACGTGGTTGCCAACGGTGCAATGACCCGCCAAGGCATTCTGACCGCTCATGATGAGGTGGTCGCCAATGATGCAATCGTGAGCTACGTGCGCATAGGCGAGGAACACATTGTGGTTTCCGATGGTGGTAAAGGTGTCGTCTTTAGTTCCGCCATGGATGGAGGCAAATTCTCGAAAGACATTCTGATTACCGACTTTGAGACCGGGTTTACCACCGTCGTATTTGAGGTCCTGAGTTTTGGTCCCCACACAGGCGTAAGGGAAGACCTCATTGTCTTCTCCTAAAAAAGTATAGCCCTCAACAGTGGCGTGATGATGCACCGTGGTGTTTTTGCCAATCGTTACATCGTTTCCAATGAATGCGTAAGCGCCTACTTCGGCACTCTCGTCAATCTGGGCTCCGGACTCAACAACAGCCGTCGGATGAATACTCATAAAATCTGTTCTTTAAGAATCCTCTTCGTCGACGAGAGCAAACATCATCTCCATAGAGGAAACAACCGCTCCGTTGACTTTGCACCTGGCCTCGGCACTTCCAATTTTATTTCCGCGAAGCTTAAGAATCTTGGCTTCAATGATCAATTGATCTCCAGGAGTCACAATCTTGCGGAGTTTAACTTTATCAGCATTTATAAAGAGAGGTATTTTCCCTTCTCCTCCACAGCGTAACAGCATAAGGACGCCCGCGACCTGGGCCATCGCTTCAATCTGCAAGACACCTGGCATAATGGGATTCCCCGGATAGTGCCCTGTAAAGTGTGGCTCATTGACCGTAACATTCTTAACTGCGGTCAGCTCAGTATTGTCGTCCTTAATTTCAATCACACGATCCACCATCAGGAATGGATAGCGGTGCGGCAATAGGTTAAGAAGCTGCTGAATGTTTAGCTCGGTGAAATCAGAAATATCGACTTTTGCTGAGGCCTTTTTCTCGGTAGCCTTTTTCTTGGGCGGCTCAGCTTCCTCAGTCATCTTCTCATAAAGCGCCTGTGTCAGCTTTGCATTCAATGCATGACCGGGGATCAGAGCAACGATGTGGGCCTTGATCGGTTTGCCCAGAAGGAATATATCTCCGATGATATCGAGAATCTTGTGGCGAACCATCTCATCAGGAAACCGAAGAGGTTCTTTGGAGAGAATCTTATCCCCCTTAATAACCACCGCGCAGTCGAGGCTACCACCTTTGATTTTGCCCATTTTAAGGAGGGGCTCGATCTCTTCATAAATGGTAAAAGTCCGTGCGGCAGCAACCTGCGTCGCATAGGTATCTGGATCGATATCGATCGACAAATGTTGGGTATGGACTGCTTTTTGGTCCGTAGAGGTGCAGGTTACTTTAAATCCGTCGTAGGGCAAAGCCACCAGTGAGCGATTCCCATTGGAAACAGAGATAGGCTCTTTGAGCACATAATACTCACGATCTTTGTCCTGCTCAACCGGCTCAGCCTCCTGAATCATATTCAGGTACTCCTTCGCGGAGCCATCAAAGACGGGCAACTCATTGCCATCGACCTCAACCAGGACGTTGTCGACACCCATGCCGTTGAGCACGCTCAAAAGGTGCTCAGTCATCTCGACCTTGGTGTAGCCATCAGAAACGGTGGTGCTACGAACGACTTCGGAAACACTGCCGATAGAGGCTTTCACTTCTGGTTTGCCATAGAGGTCAATCCGCCGAAATACCACACCGTGATCCACTGGAGCCGGTTTGATTGTCAGGGAAACCTCTTCCCCCGTATGAACTGCTTTACCCTTGGCGGTCACTTCTCTGAGAATGGACCTTTGCTTCATGGGTGGGTATCCTTGGCAATCTCTTTGAAAAGGGAAGCCCGAATTTTCCAGCTTTTGGGCGGTTGACAAGCCGCTGGGTGGAATCTACGAAACCGATTAAACTTCAATTACATATGGCATCACCAACGGATATTCGCAAAGGACGCGTCATGGATTACCAGGGCTCGCCACACCTTGTATTAGAAATGCTTCACCGCACTCAGGGTCGCGGCTCTGGATGGGTTCAAGCCACCTTGAGGAATCTTAAGAGCGGTAGTAGTTCCACCGTCAAGTTTCGCTCCAGCGAAAACGTAGAATTCATGCACACCGAAGTGCATAAATTGGAATTTAGCTACGATGATCCGTCAGGGTATTTCTTCATGGACCTGGAAACCTATGAAACGATTGAAATTTCTGCAGACATAGCGGCCGCTCATAAAGAGTATCTGGTGGCCGGAAATATGTATGACATCCTTTACGTGGACGACAAACCAATCGACGTCACGCTGCCAACATCCGTGGAAATGGAAATCACCGTAGCACCGGAAGGTCTCCGAGGCGATACGGCAAGTGCTGCCACCAAGGCAGCCACCACAGAATCTGGCCTGGTCCTGCAAGTTCCGCTTTTTATAAAAGTCGGAGATCGAATTAAGATCAATACGGCGGACAAGTCCTATCAGGGACGGGTTTAGAAACCTACCGAATTTTAGATACTAAAAAGCCGCTCTCTTTCGAGAGCGGCTTTTTGCTAAATGGATTTCGCGAATCCTTAGGCCACGCGCTCAACAATGAGCTGTGGGGGATTCGGACGCTTGGGTGCAAGACGGTAAGCTTGCTTGAAGTATTCAAGCGTGCTTTCCAGCTTCGCTTCATCGTTGTAGTGGATCATCATAAGCGGCTCACCCTGTTTAACCTGGGTGCCTACTTTCTTGATCTCGGAAACTCCGACGGATGGATCAACATGCTTACGACGACCTTCACGGTTCGCCCCGAGCATTTGAACACCACGGGCAATCATACCTGCATTGATGGTGTGAACGTATCCACGCTTCGGCGCTGGCAGCTTGCGTATGTGTTTAGCTGTTGGGAATTTTTCAGGATCATCGATATAGCTGGAGTCTCCTCCTTGCGCTTCGATGAGTTCCTTGAATTTCTTAAGAGCAGAACCATCAGCCAAGTGACGTTGAACGGTTTGCTTCGCGGATAGAGTCGATCCGGCAACTCCTGCGAGGCGAACGATTTCCATACCGAGCTTAAGAACCAATTCTTGTAAGTCCTCTGGACCTTCACCCTTCAGCAGTT